>JANYDB010000063.1 GCA_025359985.1 Burkholderiales bacterium
GCCAGGCACATACCGCTTAACCGCATGCTGATCGAAACCGATTCACCTTACCTTGCCCCCATGCCGTATCGCGGAAAAATGAATCAGCCTGGCTATGTAAAACATGTCGCTGAACACATCGCCGAGCTGCGCGGCATTACCGTTGAGGAAGTGGCTGAGTCGACAACGGAGAATTTTTTTAAACTATTTAGGCATGCAAAAGCGAATGCAAAAGCGGATGTGAACACGCAATAAAAAATGGCCATCACAATGCGGTGAACGCGCTTGAAACATGACGTGAGTAATGAAGAATTTTTGTGGCTAGGTGTTGAGCGATGGTTGAATGATGACTAGGCGACGAGCGGGAAAAACACTATATTTAACCTTCAAAGCTTAGGGTCGGCAGATCTTTACGACCATTTTTGCTCTGAAACGCACGTAAAATGATGGTTTGCGTTATTTTTTTATTAGTTTGGCAAGTGCCGATCACGTATTAGCAAGGTTTAAATAACTAAAGCTAATTCGGGTGCTTCTTTTGCCCGCGCCTTCCAAAATTCAGCGACTTCCCCGCGAGCAGTGTTTCCACCAAAAAACACAGTAGCGCGAGCACAAACAAGAATACGCCGCCGAGGAATGTCCACGGCACGATTGCGCTACTGCTTGAAGCGACGGTCTCGACGAGAAACAGGCCCATCACGGTTGCGCCGATGGATACGGCCGATAGGGTGAGCAGAATCATCGAGGTATTGACGATGCGTCCGCGCTGACGCAAGCGTTTGAGTTCGCTATGAATGTCATCGAGATGTTTGACTTCATCGGCTTCGAGCTTTTCTTCGAGTGTGCGGGCGCGGTCAATGATGCGGGCCAGCCGTGTGGCAAGTGCGCCAAGTAGCGCGGCCACTGCGGTGAGCATGAAGACCGGTGCTACTGCGAGTTGGATGCTGTGCGAAATCGCGCCGAGAGCTGACATATGCGTGGATAACCTTATGGTTTGTGTTTTAAAAAATGGCGGATAGTAAATCAATAAAAAAGTAAAACTCGTTTATCCATGGGGAGTTTGGAGCAAAAAAGGCTGCGAATGCCCGTTAAATGGCGTTCTACGATTTATAAATCGGCATCCAATAGTTCGATATTTGTGTCCCAACATCTACGGCTTAAAATCTTTGGCTTAACATCTAATGATTCAAAATTCTAAAGCACCAGCTTCGCTACCCATGGCAGCACCATCGCGCCTAGCAGCGCATGCAAGCCCATGCCCAAGCTCGCGTAAGCACCGGCACGCGGATGAACCGAGTAGGCGCGGGCGGTGCCGATACCGTGTGCAGCCACCCCAATCGCAAAGCCGCGCGCAGCCCAGTCACGCACGCCGAGTAAATTGAGCAGCGGTGTGACTATGAGCGCGCCGATGATGCCAGTGCAAACGGTGAATACCGCAGCAAGAGTAGGCGAGCCGCCGATTTGTTCGGCAATCGCCATCGCAATTGGCGCGGTAACGGACTTCGGCAATAGCGAGGCCACGATCAACGGCGGTGCATCCAGCAGCCGCGCAATGCCGACAGCGACGAATACCGAGGTGGCTGCGCCTGCAAACAGAGCGATGAGTAGCGGAATCGCGCGGGCACGCAGCTCATTCCATAACCGTGCCAGCGGAATCGCCAGGGCCACGGTGGCAGTGCCAAGCAGGAAGTGGACAAATTGCGCGCCCTGAAAATAGGTTTTGTAATCGGTATGCGTCAAGGTCAGCACCGCAATAATCATCGCCACGGCGATCAATACCGGGTTCGCCAGCGGATGCCGATTGGTGCGTTGGTAGACGATATCAGCCAACACATACGCGAGCAAGGTGATGGTGAGGCCAAACAGCGGCGTGGCCGAAAGATAAACCCAAATCTCGGCGAGGTTATTGATGCCAGTGGTCATGCCCACCGGCAATAGTTGAGGGGGGCTCATGCTATCGGCGTTCATGACAATGAATCGATGGGTTGATCAGCGGGTTGGTCAGGGGTTTGAGCAATATCGTCAGGATTTTTCGTGACCCACTTCAGCAACAAGGCGGTCACCGCGATTGCGCCAGCGGTGCTAAATAAAATCGCCAGCAGCCACGCAGCACCTGCGCTTTTGAGGGTGGTGATATAGAGCATGACGCCGACCGCAGCCGGAATAAAAAAAATCGCCAGATGTGCAAGCAGCCCATCAGCGGCAACGGCAATGGAGGGCGCAATTTTTTTACGCAAAACCAAAAATGCCAGCAGCAGAATCATGCCCATGACCGGCCCGGGTATCAGCCCGTGAATGAAGCGGGTCACCCCTTCACCGAGGGATTGAAAGATGAGCAAAATAGCGAGTCCGCGAATCATGTCGACATCATGCAAGGGTGGATAAAAAAACGCAATCATGCGAGTCAAACCATCGCATCGTTACAGCGCCTATTTTTCACCCTACCATCGTTGCAATCTGCGCTCTATAAGGGGCGTGCTCAGCCCTTATTAAAGGGGGATAGTAGCGATTTTCGGTCGTTGCGGTTGATGAAGGCTGCTAAAAATCATCACGTCCATTCAACCCCTCATCATTTGCAAGGCCAAGGCGTTTTTGTTGCTGGTGCAAAAGCCACATACGCCACAACAGCCATGCGCCCCAGCCGATCGCAAGCAGCATTACTAGCGCACCCAGCTTATGCACAAACCAGCCGAGACCCTGCGAGTGTTTTAGCCAGCCGATTTTGTCCAATAGATAAATCCAGTCATGGCCACCATCCTCGCCGGTGTGGCCGCCGAGCAGGATCAACTGCGGGTGCAAGGAATCATAAATATACGGCGATAAATCCAGCAGCGAAGCGCCAAATAGCCACAAGCCGATGGCTGCACCGAACGGATCGCGGTTGGTGATGAGTAGCGCACCGCAAAGAATGGCCGGCATGATGAGCTGGCCTAGGGAGCCTCCAGCGATCATCATAAATTCACCGAACAATCGAAAAATGCCGTGGCCTGCTTCATGAAATATTAGCAACGGCCCGTGCAGAAACGAGCTGCCCATGTCACCGGTGCGAAAATCCAGCGCGATCAAGCGCAGCCCCCAGAACGTAAACAAAGCCAGCAGGATGGCGCGCGCCCAGAAGCTCACCGCATCCACTGTCGGCGGCACATGTGTGACCAATGCCACCAGGCGTTCGCGCCAGCTGTCAATCTTGTCAATGTTCCCCATATCGTCGGCTGACAGTGACGCCATCGGTGCAGGCAGGCGCATGCCAAATTTGGCTAACACCAGACCACAGGCGGCGCATGCAGCAGGCAACGCTTGATCTGGCGGCATCGGCGCGTGGCCGCATTTAGGGCATTGCGTGTAATGGTTTTGATGCGGCTGATCAAGTTGTATGAGTTCTGACATGATGTGTCTATGCTAACCAATATTCAGCGATGCCGGTATGTGTATTGAAGCGGTTTGAATCACGGTGATGCCGACGGCGTCTTTCCCTGCAATGCCTTCTGTCCGGTAAACTGCCCACAACAAAAAATACAAGGAGGTCGTTTATGTCTGAAATTTTTCGCAGTCTAATCGGTATGGTTATTCTGGTTTTGATCGGTTTTGTACTGTCGTATAACCGTAAAGCGATTAGCTGGCGCACGGTGCTGGCGGCGTTGGCTGTGCAGGCTTCTATTGGTGCGTTCGTGTTGTTTTTGCCTGTCGGTAAAGATATTTTGGGCGCGATCGCTACGGGTGTTACGCATGTGCTGGAATACGGCAGCAAGGGTACGGAATTTTTATTTGGCGGGCTGGTCTCGCCAAAAATGTTTGAGGTGTTTGGTGGTGGCGGATTTGTGTTTGCGTTTCGCGTGTTGCCGTCCATTATTTTCGTCACCGCGCTGATCGCGGTGCTGTATTACGTGGGCATCATGCGCTGGGTGATCACGATTCTGGGGACGCTGTTTCAGAAGCTGTTGGGCGTGTCAAAAATTGAATCCTTTTGCGCGGTGACGACGATTTTTCTGGGTCAAAACGAAATGGGTGCGGCGGCCAAGCCGTTTGTACTGCAGCTCAAGAAGCATGAGTTATTCGCGATCATGACTTCCGGTATGGCGAGCGTGGCGGGTGCGGCGCTGGCGGGCTATGCAGGGCTGGGTGTGCGGGTTGAATATCTGGTGGCGGCTTCATTCATGGCGATTCCGGGCGGGCTGTTGTTTGCAAAATTAATCTGCCCCAGTACTGAGGCGAGCGCCGTTAAATTCGATACATTCGAGTTTGAAGACAAGCGCCCAGCAAATGTGATTGAGGCGGCGGCGAGCGGCGCTGCACTGGGTTTAAAAATTGCGTTGAGCGTGGGCGCGATGCTGCTCGCGTTTATTGGCTTAATTGCGCTGCTCAATGGCCTGTTGGGCGGCGTGGCGGGCTGGATGGGTTATCAGGGGGTGAGTATGGAATTACTGCTCGGCAAGGTGTTCGGCCCGCTCGCCTACATGCTCGGTGTATCGTGGGAAAACTCCACCTTCGTCGGTAATTTGATCGGGCAAAAACTGATCCTGAACGAGTTCGTGGCCTATGTTGGTCTGGCCCCCTATTTGCAACCGGAGGCTGCGGTAGTGGCGGCAGGTTTAACGGTGATTGATCCACGCACCCTGGCGATTGCGTCGTTTGCGCTATGCGGCTTTGCCAACTTCACATCGATTGCGATTTTGTCGGGTTCATTTGGCAGCATTGCGCCGCAGTTGAGCGGTGATGTAGCGCGCTTTGGCTTGCGCGTGGTGGCCGCGGCGACCTTGTCGAATCTGATGAGCGCGACCCTTGCCGGTATATTTTTATCCATTAAATAAATTATGATCACATCCTCCCATTTTCTCCCGCAAGAAGTTATTCGTAAAAAACGTGATGGCGCGGTGTTGGCCAACAGCGAGATCGCCGCGTTTGTGCAGGGCATTACGCGTGATGAGGTCAGCGAAGGTCAGATCGCCGCGTTTGCGATGGCGGTTTTTTTCAACGGCATGAACGCGGACGAGCGGGTCGCGCTCACCACCGCGATGCGCGATTCGGGCCGGGTGCTTGACTGGAAGCCGCTACACCTTCCCGGCCCGATCGTGGATAAACATTCCACTGGCGGAGTGGGGGACGTGGTGTCATTGATGCTGGGACCGATGGTAGCGGCTTGTGGTGGATATGTACCGATGATTTCCGGGCGCGGCCTCGGCCATACCGGCGGCACGCTCGATAAGCTGGATTCGATTCCTGGCTATCAAACCAACATCACCAATGAAAAATTTCAGCAGGTGGTGCGTGATGTAGGCGTTGCCATTATCGGCCAGACGGCTGATTTAGCGCCCGCCGACAAACGTATGTATGCGACGCGTGATGTGACGGCTACGGTGGAATCGATTCCGCTCATCACGGCCTCTATATTGTCCAAAAAATTAGCCGCCGGTCTTGATGCGCTGGTGATGGATGTAAAGGCGGGTTCCGGCGCATTTATGCCCACGATGGAAAAATCCATCGAGCTGGCTCGCAGCATTGTTGAGGTCGGTAATGGCGCCGGTGTGAAGACCTCCGCCATTATTACCAACATGAATGAATCGCTGGCACCCTGCGCAGGCAATGCCATCGAGGTTATCTGCGCGCTGGACTATCTCAGCGGCAAATCGCGACCGGCACGTCTGCATGAAGTCACCATGGCGTTGTGCGTTGAGTTGCTGCTGACGGCTGGGCTTGCTGATAGTGAATTGGCTGCAACACAAGCATTGGCGGGGTGTTTGGACAATGGAAGGGCGGCAGAGCTGTTTGCTAAAATGGTCGTTGAATTAGGTGGGCCGCATGATTTGTTCGAAGCATCTGCCCGATATCTCATCACCGCACCGATCATCAAAACCGTGCATGCCGGAGGCGACGGCTTTATCAGCGCCATTGATACCCGCGCCTTGGGACTGGCCGTGGTCAGCTTAGGCGGTGGACGTCGGCGGGCCAGCGACAAGATTGATTTTACGGTGGGGCTAAATAATTTTGCAGCGCTAGGGGCCAGTGTAAAAGCCGGGGATTTACTGGCGACGGTGTATGCGCGTGATGCGCACGTCGTTGATGAAGTGGTGCGCTCCATCGAAGCGGCGTTTACGATTTCTGATCAGGCAAATCAGGTGATTTTGCCGATGGTTTATCCGGCGATTCGCTGAATCCTGGCTGATTACGAATCTGTTCTGAAACTGTACCAAGCCAACTATGTCGCAAGCAACAGCATCAGACCCAACTCGCCTGATTCGGCATCTGGAAGAGCTGACGTTAAACACCGCACCGGCCATTCATCAGCATCTTTATGATGGCTGGGTGTTGCGCGCATCCGGCACCGCCACGCACCGATCCAATAGCGTGACCGCATTGCATGAATCCACATTGCCTCTGGATCAAAAGGTGGCTTATAGCGAGTCGTGGTATCGCTTGCATCAGCAGCCGATTATTTTTCGCGTCAATGATGCGCTCTCGCCTCTCGCGCTTGATGATTTATTGCAGGCGCGCGGCTATAGCAAAGCCGCGGAAACGGTCGTGATGACGGCCGATAGTCGGCTATTCAGCGCATTAGCCGATTTGCCGCTGGGCGTTAAACTCGTTGAGCGTGATTTAGCGGATAGTCTCGCTGATTTGCACCACATGAAAGGTACTTCGCTGCAGATAATGGCGCAGGAAATCAAACGGCAGGCGTTATGGCGCGGCCCGCAAACCGTATTGAATTTACGTAGCATTAATGGCGTGCTGTGCAGCGGCATGGCCCGATTGGACGGCGGGCATCTGGGTGTCTTCGATATTTACACCCCGGAAAATCAGCGCGGCAAAGGCTAAGCATCAATACTCGTTCAGTATTTGCTGGCATGGGGTGCTAGCCAGGGTGCACGTGCGGTTTTTTTGCAGGTACTGGTAACCAACGAGCCGGCCATAGCGGTGTATAAGCGCCTTGGCTTGGCACCGTCTTATCGTTATTGGTCGCGCTTGAAGAAAGCGTGTGTAGATGAAAAGCGTGCAAAAATAAATCATGATGAATGCTGAAATGAACAGGCTGTTGGATCAACTCGCCGCTGCAGTAGGTGCGAAGTTGAATGCTGATAAGAAAATACTGGCCACCGCAGAGTCCTGTACGGGCGGCGGTATTGCCGAGGCAATCACACGCATTTCAGGTAGCTCGGCATGGTTTGACTGCGCCTTCATTACCTATTCCAACCAAGCCAAAATGGATATGCTGGGCGTTAAAAAAACGACGCTGGATAGCGTGGGCGCGGTATCCGAGACCGTGGCGCGAGAAATGGCTGAGGCCGCGCTGGCACGTTCAGGGGCGGATGTCACAGTTGCGGTAACGGGCGTGGCTGGGCCGCGTGGAGGCTCACCAGAGAAGCCGGTTGGTACGGTCTGGTTTGCATGGGCCAGCAAAAATAATTCAACCATTTCAGAGCGTTGCGTCTTTTTGGGCGACCGGGCAGCGGTGCGCCACCAAACCATTATTCACGCTCTCACTAAACTGCTGCATAATTAACTTGTAATTTGCTGTGGCTAACCTAAGTTCGCTGTTCAGCGAATTATTTTTGAAAAAACTCTTGCAACCGGTTAAATTTTTCGATACTGTATGAAAATACAGACTGTATGTGAATACAGTTAATTTTCAACGGAACCGGGAGCTTTGCCATGAACATGATGGACAAAAACGCGATGGACGAAAACAAATCAAAAGCATTACAAGCTGCACTTTCGCAAATTGAAAAGCAGTTCGGCAAAGGCTCGATCATGAAAATGGGCGAGAGCAGCATCGGCCACGATATTATTCCGGTCTCCACTGGCTCGCTGGGGCTCGATATTGCACTCGGTATTGGCGGCTTGCCCCGTGGTCGCGTGGTCGAAATTTACGGCCCGGAATCATCCGGCAAAACTACGCTGACCTTGCAGGTGATTGCTGAAATGCAAAAAACCGGTGGCACCGCCGCGTTCATTGATGCAGAACACGCACTGGATCCCACCTACGCCCAAAAGCTTGGCGTCAATATTAATGATCTGCTGATTTCCCAGCCTGATAACGGCGAGCAGGCGCTTGAAATCGCCGACATGCTGGTTCGTTCCGGCTCTGTCGATATCGTCGTCATTGATTCCGTGGCAGCACTTACGCCACGTGCCGAGATTGAAGGCGAAATGGGTGATTCACACATGGGTTTGCAGGCACGTCTGATGTCGCAGGCATTGCGCAAGCTCACCGCCAATATCAAACGTTCCAACACTCTGGTGATTTTCATCAACCAGATTCGTATGAAAATTGGCGTCATGTTTGGCAGCCCTGAAACCACGACTGGTGGTAATGCGCTTAAATTTTATGCATCTGTGCGTATCGATATTCGCCGCACCGGCGCGATTAAATCCGGCGAAGAGATCATTGGCTCTGAAACACGCGTCAAGGTTGTTAAAAACAAGGTTGCTCCGCCATTCAAGACTGCTGATTTTGATATTCTGTACGGCGAAGGTATTTCCCGTGAAGGCGAGATTATTGAGCTGGGCGTCATTCACAAAGTGGTCGAAAAATCTGGTGCGTGGTACGCCTACAAAGGCGAAAAAATTGGCCAGGGTAAAGATAACAGCCGTAAATTCCTCAAAGACAATCCCGAAATGGCGCAGGAAATTGAAGCTAAAATTCGCGTTATTGTCGGTGTGGCCGGTAGCGGTGTTGCTGTAGTGCTTCCTAAAGAAGAAGACGACGCCGAAGAGTGATTTTCACGAGCGGCTGATCGACCGATAGCTTTTCAATAGTCATGATCAGCCGCATTTAAGTTCGATGGTTGGGCCGCCAAATTGCGGGGTGAGTTTTAGCACCTTCAGAAATGTGCGGCCTTTTTTTATCCAGTTTGTTGTTGTTATATTAGGCATTTTTTTGCTTTTTGCTTTTTGCTTTTTGCTTTTTTGTTTTTTTGCTTTTAGTTTTTTGTTTTTTTACTTTCTCTTCTCCCGTTTTCGTTATGTTTTTTGGAGCTGGTTATGGGCTATGCAGCGCAAGTGAATACTTCATTTTCAGGTTGGCCCGATTTGGTACGTGTCAAACCTTGTGAGTTGACCAATGTTGCTAGAGCAAACGGAGTTGCCTATGCGGTTAATGTGGACCGCACGGCCAGCCCGGAATCGACAGGTCAACAGCGAAGATTGGCGTTGGTGCAGCCTGGCCTAACCTTTCAGCCTTTAATGCAGCCCATGCATTCGCTTGCTTTATTGGCGCAAGCCCAAGCAACATCGTCTACTTCGCTCGTGATATCAGATGTGTTCAGCCATGAAGCAAGCTCGTTCGAACAATACCTTTGGGGTGCAGCCTGGTTTTTATTGGGCCTTATATTTTTATGCACCACTTAATTACCTGATTTCGCCTAAATCTATTCTTTGCATATGGCGTCCTTCCCGCTTAAAGCCACAGCGTGAATTGTTATGATTGATCAGCATGATGAGTTCGATGACATCACCCTGATGGGGGAGCTTGATGTCGCGATCAAGCCCAGCAAACCTGAAAATCGCGAGCTGGTCTCAGCGGCACTGCGCCTATTGGCCCGCCGCGATATGAGTCGATATGAGTTCATTACAAAACTGACCAAAATTAACGCGCACAACGGAAAACGAGGAAGCAAATCCCGAAGCGACTCCGGAAACAACTCGCTCAGCCCTGCGCGTCCCTCAAGCAACCCCCGTGGCTGGCGTAGCAAAAAGCTTAAGCGTGTGGTGACCCGCATTGCCAGCCAGAACGACATTGAATTAAATGGCAGTGATGAGCGGGCGGCGGTTGTCAGTACTGAAGTCAGCAGAGCTCACCCTACAGTTATCGACACTGCCGCGATAAATTTTGAGTTCATCGAGAGCAAACGCGGCGTGAAAAGCGCACTTGAATTTTCATCTGAAGAAATTGAAGCGGTCACTGCGTGGTGTGCTGCGGAAGGCTTCCTGAACGAAACACGATTTGCTGAGAGTAAAGCGCGTAGTTTAGGCGCTCGCTATGGTGCCAGGCGAGTCGGCGCCACGCTCAAACAAAAAGGGGTTGCCCAAGAAGTGATTGCCGAAACCATATCCGAACTGAAAGAAACTGATTTGGCCCGCGCACGCGCTATGTGGTTGCGCAAATTTGGGGAGCCTGCCGATAACACGAATGATCGAAATAAACACATTCGTTATTTACAATCACGTGGATTTGGCTTTGATGTCATCAAACGTGTAATTAACGGCGCTGTCGATGAAGATTAGGCCGCAAGAAGTGGCACAACGAAACAAGTCAAGCAAAACCAACTTATAAAGATTGAGCCCAGCGCAAGCTAAACAATATTGCGCATTCATCTGCATTTCTGATGCCGCAGATACTTTATTGCGGATATAAAACTGCTTAAGGCTGCGTGTTTCTAACTGCCTGTTTTGACTCTGCATTCCGAGCAATGAGTAGGTTGCGGCGATCTTGCTTGAAATGCTACCAAGGCGCCATTTTACTCAAATAAAGCAGCTTATCCGCAGCGTGCTGGTCAAGGCTTAGCCAGACCAGCGGCATAGCGGAAAGAATCAAAGAAACCATTAAAATCATTAAACGCGGCGTAATGTTTGATGAGTCTTGCAGGTCGTTTTGTTTGTTATCAGATTGCATAAGTTAATTTAACACGACTCGCTTAAAAAAATAAGTAACCCGGTGGAGTTACACAATATTTAACATAAGTAAATGTAACAAATGGGGAGGGTATAATTTAGACCATTAGTGACCACGGTAGCCACACAAAATCTATGGCAAAAATTTCGGTTTTATCAACTGCCTATTCCGCACCTAGCCTCGACCGCAGAATAAATCGCGCCATTGACCGTGGAATGAATCGCGCCGGTGCTGACGATGTTTTGCATACGAGCGGCGATGAAATGGCGCGCAATCCTGGTATGCGGCTTGATTTAGGGCCTGTCAAAGATGTTCAGGTTAATCGTAGCGCCATTGAGCGTCGCTCGGCCACGCTGGGTACGCGACGCACGGTAAAAAAAGAAGTGCAAGCCGCGTGGCTGCTCCATGCGGTTAAAACGATTGATCTCACCACCTTGTCGGGCGACGATACTGAGGGAACCGTCAAACGCTTATGTGCCAAAGCGCGCCAGCCGATCAGCGCGAAGTTATTGGCTGATCTGGGCGTTACTGAGGTATTCGCACAGCAGCCGCTCGCCACGGGTGCAGTCTGTGTATATCACCATTTTGTCGCCACCGCGGTTGCAGCATTGGCGGGCTCAGGCATTCCGGTCGCGGCCGTATCCACGGGTTTCCCGGCGGGCTTGAATCCTTTCCCGCAAAAAATCGAGGAAATCAAAGCCTCAGTCAAGGCGGGTGCAGCCGAAATCGATATCGTCATCTCCCGCGAGCATGTTCTCACCGGCAACTGGCGCGCACTCTATGATGAAGTCAAAGCGTTTCGCGAGGCTTGTGGCCCTGCGCACATGAAATCCATAATCGCCACTGGCGAGCTGGGCACGCTCAAAAATATCATGCGTGCCTCGATTCTCTGCATGCAGGCAGGCTCCGATTTTATTAAGACCTCCACCGGCAAAGAGCCCACCAACGCTACGTTGGCAGGTAGCCTAGTGATGCTGCGTGCGATCCGCAGCTATCACGAATTGACGGGGTATAAAGTGGGCTTCAAACCGGCTGGTGGCATCCGCACCGCCAAACAATCACTCGATTGGCTGATGCTCATCAAAGAAGAGCTAGGCGATGAGTGGATGCAGCCGCATTTATTTCGCATCGGTGCATCGGCACTCATCAACGATATTGAGCGGCAGCTGGAACACTTTGCGTACGGACGTTATGCGTCGATGCAGTATCAGGCGTTGGGATAGAGGTTAATGAATGGTATGCACTGGCACGTACTTGGCCCGCATTCTGCCCGGGCTTGGTCCACATGTGGCCCACGGTAGCCCACATCGGTCCACACCAAGCAGCATCATAGTGACGAGAACGATAAAAAAGAAAGTGGCTGCATAAATGAAAGTTGCTGAAATCCTCAAACAAAAATCTCTCCCCTACGGCGCAGCCCCCGAAGCCGCGTCTCCCGCGCTGGAGTGGATCTCTGAACACGCTGGAAAATTTGGCCTCTTTATTAACGGCAAATTTCGCGACCCGCAGCCGAAGGTGTATTTCGATTCCTTTAATCCTGCCACCAACCAAAAATTGGCGCGCATCGCGCAGGCGAGTAAAAAAGACGTTGACGATGCCGTGAAGGCGGCGCGCAAAGCGCATCCCGAATGGAGCCGCACACCCGGCCATATTCGTGCGCGTTATCTTTACGCGATTGCCCGGCAGATTCAGAAACATTCGCGCCTGTTTGCGGTGCTGGAAACCATCGACAACGGCAAGCCAATTCGCGAAACGCGTGATATCGATATTCCGCTGGTCGCCCGGCATTTTTACCATCATGCGGGTTGGGCTCAGTTACAGGAAAGCGTGCTGCCCGACTACCAATCGCTCGGTGTGATCGGCCAAATCATTCCGTGGAATTTTCCGCTGCTGATGCTCTCATGGAAAATCGCGCCAGCGATTGCGATGGGTAACACGGTCGTGCTCAAGCCGGCTGAATTTACTTCGCTCACGGCTTTTTTGTTCGCCGAGATTTGCAACTCTGTCGACCTGCCGCCCGGGGTCGTGAATATTATTACGGGTGACGGCCGCACCGGTGCCGCGATGGTTGAACACCAAGACATCGATAAAATTGCGTTTACGGGCTCAACCGAAGTGGGGCGCATTATCCGTCGTGTGACGGCAGGCACCGGTAAAAAATTATCGCTGGAGCTGGGTGGCAAATCACCCTTCGTGGTGTTTGATGATGCCGATCTCGATTCTGCGGTAGAGGGCATTGTCGACGCCATCTGGTTTAATCAGGGCCAGGTCTGTTGTGCCGGTTCGCGCCTGCTGGTGCAGGAAGGTGTAGCGGAAAAAATGTATAAAAAACTCCGCGCGCGCATGGAAAAATTGCGCGTTGGCGATCCACTCGATAAGGCCATCGATATCGGTGCCATCGTTGACCCTTCACAGCTAAAACAAATTCAGGAAAAAGTCGCACGCGGCGTGGCCGAGGGCGCCATTCTCATGCAACCATCATGGGCAACTGAAAATGGCATGCCCACCATCGGCAACTACTATCCGCCAACCGTGCTTACCGGTTGCGGCCCCGCGTCGAGCGTGGTGCAGGAGGAAATTTTCGGCCCGGTGTTGGCCGCGATGACCTTCCGTACACCCGAGGAAGCCGTTAAGCTCGCCAACAATACCCGTTATGGTTTGGCCGCTACCATCTGGAGCGAAGACATCAATCTCGCGCTGGACATCGCCACCCAAATCAAAGCTGGTATCGTCTGGATCAATTCTACTAATCTGCTCGATGCTGCTGCAGGCTTTGGTGGCTATCGTGAATCCGGCTTTGGACGTGAAGGCGGTAAAGAAGGTCTCTACGAATATGTGAAGCGCAATACTTCCGCTATTCATCCATCCGGAGCTTTACCGTCTCGCGGTGCGAAGCGGGCAGATGGTTCACGCAAAAATGAAACACGCCTATCCACGGGCGTCTTAAGCCAAAAAGCGTTGAAGATGCCCGCCCATTATGGTGTTTCAAATTCAATTCCCGCCATAGACCGTACCGCCAAAATGTTCATCGGTGGTAAACAGGCGCGCCCTGACGGTGGCCTTTCGGTAAATATTTATGGCGTAAATAAGCAGCTCATAGGCGAGGTCGGGCGCGGCAATCGCAAAGACATTCGCAATGCCGTCGAAGCCGCGCGCGCTGCCGCCAACGGCTGGCAAAAAGCCACCGGCCACAACCGCGCGCAGATCATTTATTTCATGGCCGAAAATCTTGCCGCTCGCGCGGATGAATTTACGCATCGCATCAGCCAACAAACCGGTGCCACCACTATCATTGCCACC
>JANYDB010000025.1 GCA_025359985.1 Burkholderiales bacterium
CACTCGCCCAACAGAAACGCATTCGCGATCTCGCCGAAGAGCTCGATCAACATCGCAAACGTCAACAAGCCGCGCATCCGGCGCTCACGCTCACCGGCATGTACAACGTGCTGGTTTTTTCTTCCGCTGCACGCGTGGCATTGAGTGCGACCAAACGTTCCAGCACGGCCGCGGTTAATTGTTGTTTTGCCGATGCATTTAAAGAGGCAATGCCTGAAACGCCATTATCCACGGGCATCTTCACGGCATTGCCTTCAAACGCCGCGCCAGTGCTTGTGTTTGGGGCAGCGCCTATGGTTGTATTAGCACTATTCACACGATCCATCAACGGCCACAAATCGGCCCAGCCATAAGCGCCAAGTACTTCACGATCCAGCTCATCGTGCAACGATTTCAACACCGCGACGAGTCCCTCTTCGTGAATCGTTTTTTCTTTTGCGGTCAGCGCGTCGCCGGTTTTCAATTTTTCCAGCACGTTGTACATGCCGGTGAGCGTGAGCGCCGGATGCGCGGCTTGTTGACGTTTGCGATGTTGATCGAGCTCTTCGGCGAGATCGCGAATGCGTTTCTGTTGGGCGAGTGTGGCGTCGGGGAAGGGGAAGGTTTCGAAGCACTTTGATTTAACGTAGACAGGACGATCTTCCAAAGTGCTGCCGGTGGCCAGCGCCCAATCAATATGTATTGCAGAGGACAACACGCCAAGATGAAATGCTTCGCTCAATGTAATCACCACTAACTTGTTGTCAGGCAGGATAGTCGCATCGAGAAATTGAAATGTGCGATGTTTGGCGGTTTCTACGGTGGCGATATAGCGCGGTAAACCAGCAAGCGCAGGGCGCATATCTTTGCGTGGCTCACCAAAAATCCACCAATATTTCCGATAGCTTTCGCGGTTGTTTTGATCGCGCTCCGGCTTCACAAATCCGAGTACGCGCTGATAAAGCAGCGGGAACTGTTTGCGCACGTCGGCCTCAGCTAGGCCAAGGAGATCAATCGCCAGAACATCACGCGGCGTATCGGTGAGGTCGCGGCCGTTGCGATATTCGCGCACGTGCCGTTCAGTACCCTTGACGTTGCCGAGGCCGAGCTTTTCTGCTTCGCTGCGCGTAACGATAAAGCCAGCGCCGATTAGTTGCACACCGCGATTGGCTAAACGCTCATTCGCACGTAACGCCACCGCCCCCGCAACATTCGCCCCCACCGTCAAATCCGCATGAATGCTGCCGTGTGCGCTGTTAAACGTCACCGCGCGCGCATCGTCGTCCGCTTCAGTTTCACTCGCGAGCGTGAGTAATTCGCCTGGCGTGGTGTCATCGGTTTTCGCCACACCAACCGTCATGGCGATGCGCACCGCAGCACCCTGCGCACTATCAACCCACGGGTGATCGGGAATCGCGAATTTGATCGCGAGTGGGTAGGTTGTTTTTACGCTGCTGCCACCTCGCCCATCCCCGATTGCGTGGGAAGAAGTAAAAGTAGGGGCGAGATGCGCTTCAATCACGCGCCGATTAAACGTTTGCCGCAGGCTGTTGGTGGTGATGAGACCGAAGCGGCGGGTGCGGCCGGCGCGGACCTCGCTCGCGGCGTGGTGCCACCAATACATCACAAAATCGGCGGATTCCGGCACCGCTTTTAAGGTTGCGCGCAAGGCTTCCGTATAGCCATCGCCCAGCGTTTGGCGCATGGTGGATGCGCCGATAAACGGCGGGTTGCCAATAATAAAATTCGCCTTCGGCCACGTCGCGGCGCGCGGTTCCACATAGCGCTCCAGCGCGACCGTGGCGCGTGCATCGGGCACTGCTTCGCCGGTCAGCGCATCGGTTTTGAAGGTGCGACCATCCCAGCGGCTGACGGCTTTGCCTGACTCATCCATCACGTATTCCACATTGTCATAGTCAAGCAAAGCATCACGGTTTTCGATATTGGCAAAATCGCGCAACACCGGCTGCGGCGGCAGCACCTGGCCGTGAGTGCGGAAATGCCATTGCAGGTAACCAATCCACAACACCAATTCGGCAATGGCGGCCGCGCGTGCGTTGATCTCAATGCCGAGAAATTGGTGCGGGTCCACCGTCAAGCCTTCGCCTTCGATCAGCGCCTGGGTGTCGCCAAAAGCTTCGAGCTGGTTTAACACTTCGCCTTCGAGCCGCTTCATGTGTTCGAGTGCGACGTACAAAAAATTGCCCGATCCGCAGGCTGGGTCGAGCACGCGAATTTCGCACAGCTCTCGATGAAAAGTCCGCACCAGTGCTTGCGCTTCACGCATTTTGCCGTCGCGCGCCAATACCAGCGCGGCCCCTTTCGCGGCGTCCCAATCACTGCGCAATGGCGCAATGATCGTCGGCATGACGAGCCGCTCGACATAGGCGCGCGGCGTGTAATGCGCACCGAGTGCGTGACGCTCCAGCGGATTTAACGCGCGTTCCAGCAGCGTGCCAAAAATCGCGGGCTCTACTAATTTCCAGTTGCGGCCTGCCGCCTGACGCAAGAGATCGATGTTTTCACGTTTGAGCGGCAACACATTCGGCTGTTTAAAAAGTTTACCGTTAAAGCGCAGCATATTGCCGCGCAACGCAACTGAAAATTCGCCTTTGTCCATCGCCTGCCAAACATCGGTGAGCATCGGCACAAATTGCTCAGGATGATTTGATAACTCGGCCAGCAAATCCGCAAACGAGCGCTTCGGCAACAGGCCAACATCTTCGGCAAACATGGAAAACAAACAGCGCGTCAGAAAACCCGCGACTTCTTCGGGATGATGATTCGCTTCTTCAAGCGCCTTGGCTACCAGCGCTAATCGCTCGGCGACCTCGCGTGTGACCTCTGCTGTCTTGCGCGCAGGATCAAGCGAGACGGGATCATTCCACAGCGCTTGCAGGCGTTCGCGAATAGGTTGATCACGTAAATCCGAAAGCCTGATGCGATGCGAACGCGAATCCGGAAACGCCGTATAAGTGGCGCCGGTCTGACTGAATTCGGCATAGAGCTCTATCACGTGACCCACATCCACCACGATTACAAACGGGGGACGGCCTTCGCTTAAGGGCAGCGCCCGCGCATAAGCCTCGGCTTGGCCGCGCGCCCGCTCCATACGCAAATCAAAGCCTTTGCCGGTAGGCGCACCCTTAATTTTTTTTGATTCAAGCACAAACGCGCCGCGCCGATAACAATCAATGCGACCTTCTGAGCTGGTGCCATCGCCATGCTGAAAAATGACGCGGCGTTCAAACACATAGCGGTTATCGCGAAGCTCATCTGACGCCGGATGCGGCACTTCAAGCTCAAGCAAGCCGCATAACTCCGTGATAAAAAGTTGCGCGTTCGCCA
>JANYDB010000124.1 GCA_025359985.1 Burkholderiales bacterium
TTTATAATCAGCCGAAATTTGGCTTTTGGCTGATTTGTATTCGGCTTTGGCCATAGTCGCTGCATTTACGCTCATGCAAACGGTGGACAAAAACGACAGTACAGCGATGTATGCAAGTTTCTTGTTCATTTATAACTCCTGATGTGAATAATGTTGAAGTGATGTTTTTGATGACGTGTATTACTAAAATTTAACCTAAGCCGGGTTCAACTCACCACATTAAATATTGTGGCTGTGATCTTTGTTAAGCTCAGCCTGGCGTTTTTGAAACGCTGAAATTTGTTTTTCAGCTTCATCTTTAGTGACGCCATATGCTTCCTGAATTTTGCCGGAAAGCTGGTCTCGTTTGCCCGCCATGACATCAATCTGATCATCCGTCAATTTGCCCCATTGTTCTTTTACATTTCCCTTTAACTGTTTCCAGTTACCTTCGATAGTGTCCCAATTCATATTAAATCTCCTAAAAATAAGTTGGTCTAAAAAGGCGTGACTTGATCAAGTCTTTAATAAAATTTCTAGCGCTAACGCTAAATTATACGTGCTCCAGAAATACGACTCGCTCACAGACCAGCACATTAAGATGTTAATTCTCAAATTCTATTGCGTATGTCGGGGTGTAGTACTCATCAGCGTCAGTTTATGCCTACAAATGCGTTATTGTGATTATAAGAGAAATGCCGCGTCAAATTGAGAAGCATTTACCTGCACTAGAGACAAGACGCGCACACTTAATTTCCAGGAATCACATCTTCAATTCATTTTTTAAACCGACCATTTATTAAAGAATGGATGATCACAAATGAATATCAGGATTGATGACACTGCATTCTAAGCGGAGGTCTACGTTGGTGCGTCAACTTAATAATTCCTGGCGTCGACGCGGCGTTTATTCCGCTGGTTTTCAACCATGAGCTGTTTTGGCTGCGGTGCACCCCGTTATGGCGTAATTACCGTTTGAGGCCATGCGCGGTGCATCCATCGTTACGCCACCCAATACATCATTCACATCATTGCTGGCCGATGTTGAGATAGCCAGATTGGCATCATCGAGGAGTGTGACTGGGACGCCCGTTTTGTCGAATGGTTGAATATCAAGTTTCATACCCACAAACTGCACAGGGCCAAAGATAGTGGCAAAAGCGACATCGGCGGCATCAAAGCCGGTACCAATTCTCACCAGCCCGTTTCGCGGGCATAGACGTGTGGAATCAAAAATAAACCAGCGACCACCGACAAAAGCTTCTACATAGGCATGAAAGTCGGTAGGGCCCAATGCAGGGTCAGCACCATAATCGTAACCGGCAACAAATCTCGCGGGGATATTCAGTGCGCGCAGCAAGGCAATCGTCAGGTGTGCAAAGTCGCGGCATACGCCGACCCGGCTGGTCAATGTATCGGTAGCTGAAGTAGTGGCATTGGAAGCGCCTGGCATGAAGCAGATATTTTCGTATACCCACCTACAAATGGACTCTACGCGCTCATAGCCTCGTGTCTGTGCGCCAAAATGGGTGTTGGCAAAATAAAATAATTTATCTGACTCGCAATAGCGGCTGGGTAATAAAAACGGTAGTATTTCTTTAGGCAATTCAGCAATCGGATGCTCATGCAGATCGTGCGGTTCCGCCCAATAATGAGTCAGCAATACCTGGGCGGTGTAGCGCACAGCGACATGACCCGTTAATGCAGAAAAACGAATGAATCGATTGGGTAAATCGTTTGCCTTGAAGCTTTTCAGATCAATGGCATTAGAGGCAGAATAATAGCTTGACAAGGCTTTTTGCTGCTGTGTTTGCGCGACTTCAATATTGAATAAAAAATCACTCGGCCCTGTTACCTCATAGTCGAGCGCGCAATTAATCTCAAACAGGTTTTGACTCATCATGGTCTAAATTTTCTGGAATTAATTGATGTTCAGTCGACCCGCAAATACATTAGCCGACCTGCCGTAACGCTTGCTGCGGTGACGATAGATCCCCATGCCATATCGATGGCAACGAGCTTCCACGTCCATATTTTAAGAGTGGCCATGTTTGTAAGATCATAGGTGCCATAAGTCACCAAGCCGAACAGCCCGCCCAGCAGAGCGGCATGCGGACCTGAGATTGACGCGCTTCGGGAAATGATTAACACCACAAGACCGATCGCGTACAACCCATAAAAGATTGCGGCTGCGGTTACTCTGGGTGTTTCCAGCACGAGTTCACCGAGTTCGCTTTTAAAAATGCTGCTCATCACAAACTTAAGCCATAGAACATCTATCATAATCAACACTAATGCGGCCACCATAAAAGCATAAATATATTTCATATGTGGATTGGCTAAACGGGTAGGCAGTTAAGTGGCAGATTAAAAATAAAAAAAGTGAGAAAAAGTGAGAAAAAGGCGGCAGATATCGGATGTCAATTGGACATGTCAAGATCATCGGTCGGCCGCCAACTCTGAACAATCATGAAGTCTGCGGCGCATCTTTTTTTTGTTTTTGCATGCGTATTTTCAAGTAACCCGCGTGACTGCTTTCGCTAACGACCTCCACTTCATTATTTGCATTTGCTTTAGGTACCGCGCATGTTTTCAAGACTTCTGGATTGTCTTGATCGATAATAAAATTATCTGAAATGTGTTGCTTACGCGGCACGCGAATAGTCATGAAATCATCCCGAATAGGATCGAAACTGAATTCCACATCAGCCTCATCAGCCAAAACAGGTCGAGCGTGATGATCATTTCTGCTGTTACCGTTCACCGCTTCTGTATTTTGGATAAATCTATTCTTCACTATAGCTGCCTCTGCGTTGGCTCGCTGTTTTTACAGCCAAGCTAATGACACCACAATTGATACCGAATGGTAATGTCTGTTGGTGGAGGTCAAAGTCGGCGGACAGTGTCATAACCTGTCGGTGCTGGCCTACGAAATTGATCTTTAACGGCTAAATCGAGGCTCGCGGCCAGGCACACGCGCATAAAACACGCTCAAATTATGTGATGAGCCGAAAGGGTAGAAAGGGGAAGGGAACGGAAAATAGAATGGCGTTACGGGTGGCAGCCGTTTCCACCGAGCGCGCAATAAAAAATGGCCTACATTTCTGTAAGCCATTTTGAATAGGTTGGTGCGCCCAGCAGGATTCGAACCCACGACCCCTTGGTTCGTAGCCAAGTACTCTATCCATCTGAGCTATGGGCGCATCAAGCCTTCAATTATAACAATTCGGGTGTGAAATGCCAACTAACTTGATATAAAAGTCATTATGGAGCAGATTTTCAGCGGGGTTTTCAGTCGCAAACAAAAAATCCCTGAAGGCGGTGAGCCTTCAGGGAGCGTTTTAACAACACGGTAACAGGGAGGCGGTGATTTTTTTAGGGCATCTTTATACGATCACTATGCTCTTGTTCATAGATTATTTAACTGCTTACTTGAATGAATACGAAACGCTGCCGAAGAAGGAGCGGCCACGTGGATCGGTGTAGTTCGGATCATAGCTGGCCAGGAAGCTATAGATCTGGTTGGAGGTAGGCGGGTTACGATCCATCAGGTTTTTAATACCGACACGGAATTTCAGCGCTTTGACCGGTGCATAGCTGGCGGTCAAATCAAACAATTCATAGTTACCCACGCGGCGCGGCTGGCCGTTGGGGAACGGGTTTTGATCGGTGTGGCCCAAATAGAAAGTCTGTGACAGTGTGGCACGCCATGCGCCGATGTCGTACAGGAAGGCTGCAGTATGACGCCAGCGTTGTACAACTTGATCGTTGGCAAACTTGCCTACACCATCAACAAACGCGGCACCGGGGCCCGCCTGGGTCTTGTAATCAATGACGTATGTGCCAGTAAAGTTGATGCCGAATTTGCCGTATACCGTTTTTGGTAAACGAACATCGAAACCCAAGTCGACACCGGTGGTTTTCAGGCCGCCTAAATTGCGCAGTCGTGAATCAATCTGCGTAATAAAACCTGGAATGCCTGGCAAGGTTGGATCGGCAGCAGCGCGAGTAATGAATGGTGCGTAAGCTACTGCATCGGTGAAGTAAATACCTTCTGGTGAAGCAATAACGTCAGTCTTTTCAATGCGCCAGTAATCCACTGATAACGATAATACTTTCATCGGTTCAAACACAGCGCCCATTGAGAACTGCTTGGATTGTTCGGGCTTTAGATTGGCGGTGCCACCACGAAGTTTATTGGGCTGGATACCGCAATAATCCGGGTTGGTGGTGTTGTTAATAGCACCTACGCGGATACAGCCCAATGGATCGTTGTAAATACCGTTGGTTTGGCCCACGACCGTTGGCGAATATAAATCAGGTAACGAAGGTGCGCGGAAACCGGTGCCATACGAAGCGCGCAACAATACTTCTTTAGCCGGGTTCCAACGCAGCCCGACCTTGGGATTGGTGGTGCTGCCGACATCATTGTATTTATCAAAACGCAAGGCGAGCTGCGCTTCAAAGGTTTTGGTAATTGGCAAATTCAATTCACCAAATACGGCGGTAACATTGCGGCTGCCCGAGAACGGGGTCGCTGAGCCATCGCCACGAATTTGACCGGCGGCGAGGAGCGCAGATGGATTAAAATCCAGCTTTTCTTTACGTGCTTCGAGGCCCATTGCAAGTGCTGCTTCGCCGCCATCCATATTGAAAATCGGTCGCGATGCTTTGACGTCAAAGCTGGTGGTGGTACCTTTTGAGTCGCGCGCATCATCCTGAATTTTGGTGGCGTTGAGCAATGCCAACCCTGCCGCATCGGTAGGGCCAAACGGATTTAAGTTGCCGGTTAAAAACAGGTTATTGAAAGGCGTTGTCGCAACATAGCCGTTTACGTAAGCATCAGTAACTTTATTGGTCGCATAGTTAAATGCCGTATCGTAATCCCAGCCGCCCAGCACGCCTTTTACACCGACGATATAACGATCCGCAGTAGCCGCAATATCATTGGTGCGGCCACCGGCTTCGGCCAAACGGAAATTCACGCGCAACGGGCCGGTTGTGCCCGCGAGCGCCGCGGTTGCAGTAGGGTAGTAGCGGCCTGCGGCAGGATAGTTAAGGTTGGTGATGGTCAATGGGCTGATGCGATATTGGGTTTTGGTTTCGCCGTGCAAATATTCCGCAAACAAGGTGGTGTTCGCATCCAACGCAAATTGGCCGCGCGTCAAAAATGAGGTGCGCTTTGAGGCCGGGAAAATTTCCGTATCCTGCATGTAGTTATACAGGCATGCGTTAGCGCCGACAAAGCTGGTTGGCGCGTATATGGTCGCGGGTGGATTGCAGTTTGGTGCAGAAGGGTTGTAGCGTGAACCGGTAGCACTGCCGCTGGCGCGAGTGCGGCGAAAGTTCGCTGGATAGGTGTTGGAGCTGCCTACATCCAGATTGATATCGGGCTGGAAAACGGAGCCAATCCAGTTGCGCTGAGTAGAGCGGAGCGTTTTGGTATCCTGATAGTCGAGCACGCCAAAGATATTGAAGCGGTCTTTATACAGGTCGCCAAAACCGGCTGATACGGTGTAGATATTTTTGCCTGCACCACCGTGTTGGGTATCGCTAACATATGCTGATAGATCAACACCGGTGTAATCGCGACGGGTAATGAAGTTGATCACGCCACCGATGGCGTCAGTGCCATAAATTGCTGAGGCGCCGTCTTTCAGGACTTCTACACGCTCAATAGCTGCCGACGGGATGGCGTTCAAATCGACGCCGCTGTTGCCACCAGGTGAAGCGAAATTGGCCATGCGACGACCATTCAATAAAATCAGTGTGGACGATACGCCAATACCGCGCAAATTAGCGCCGTTAAAACCGCGTTGTCCGGGAATATCGCTAAAGCTTGCGCCATCCGTTAATGCGGCTGCACTGGCCGAAATTTTGGTGAGAATTTCGGCGGCGGTGGTGGAGCCACCACGCTCGATATCATCACGTGTAATCACCTGTACGGGAAGGGCAGCCTCGCCTTCGATACGCTTGATGGATGAGCCGGTGACTTCGATTTTTTCAACTTTTTGCGGGGGCACAGCAGCTGATTCTGCTGTTGGTGACTGTGCCCACGCGCCTGTCGCCAGTACGCTCGACGCTGTAGCGAGTGTAATCGCAACGGCACGTGCAGATGCCGACAGGACGGGCAAAAAGGTGCACCGCGTAGTTGATGCAAAACGGGATGCAGAACAACGATTTCGCGTGGCTGATTTCATACTCGATAAACTCCCTGAAAGTTCAAACAGCGTTGGGTAAATTCCGAAAGATGCGGATAGCTTTTGAGTTACGCCAATTGATTTAGGGCCACTGAAAATACCGGCTGGCCTAAAAATATTCGCGTGACGGTTTTATGACGAATGGAGTGTAAAGGCGAAGCGGCACAATAAATACAGCCAAAACTGCAACCGTCGCAAAAGCACAACTTGTGGTCGCAAAGTTGAAAGCGGTCTGTTGTATTTACATAGAAAATTTAAAACCAGATGATTGCCTTGTGCCGTTTCTCATGGGCATTCTGGCGCCAAATGCTTGGGGATTATCAGAATGCGACAGGTTGTTATGTTTTCATTACACCCACAACTTTATGCGCACTGTCCTGTGTCAATATTCTAGCTTGGCTCATAAAAGAACGTGAAAGCACAAAAAGTTTTCCGCCATTAGCCGTTATTGATGCCACCGCCGTACGGCTTGATGCTAATTCGCTGCAGATTTAAAAACCTCTAAATTCTGACGGGATTGATAAAGAGTATGCGTATTTTTTTCCATTGGGTTGCGCTGCTAAGTTTTGTTTTTCCGCAAGCATTGGCTTGGGGCCAGGCTGGGAAAGTCCTGTCCACCGTCCCAGTTACAAACTCAGGCACACTCATCGCAACAGCTCGTGATGTTGGTGTGCCCGGTATGGCGATACCTAAAGTTGCGATACCTGGGATTGCGATAGCAATAGGCGGCGCACTGAAATACGATAATCATGAAGTCTGGAAACGTGTGGTTGAACTGGCGGGAGGGCATGGTGCGCGATTTGCGGTATTCGCTACCGCTGCAGGTGATCCTGAAAAATCGGCAGCGCTGATTATTGATGCGCTGACCCAGCACGGCGCGGTTGCCGAGCATATTCCGGTCGCCCCTAAATTAAGAATGCCTGACTGGCCCGATGTTCGCAGGGCGGCGCATGATCCGCGGCTGGTCGCAAAAGTAAAAGCCAGCCGCGGTATTTATTTTGCCGGCGGCGCACAGGAGCGCATTACCGACGCCCTCTATGAGCCCGATGGCAAGCCAACACCGGTCCTGAGCGCTATCTGGGAAGTGTTCAATCAAGGCGGCGTGGTGGCGGGATCAAGTGCGGGTGCCGCCATCATGAGTACTACCATGTTTCGTGATCCGCCTGAGGTGCTGGCTATTATGCAATCGGGGTGGAATGGTTTGCGCGAAGGTGCTGATATTGACCGTGGTTTGGGCTTCGTAGGCGCTCATGTGTTTGTTGATCAGCATTTTTTAAAGCGGGGCCGCATTGGTCGGATGCTGCCGCTGATGGTGCAAAAAGGTTATCAGTTAGGCGTCGGAGTTGATGAAAATTCAGCGGTTGTTTTTCAGGGAGTTGAAATTGAAGTAATCAATGCAAATGGCTCGAAAGGCGCTCTGGTGGCTGATCTTGAGGCATCTACCGTCGATAATACGGTGCCCGAATTTAATTTGAAGAATGCCAGGCTGACCTATCTGGATCGGGGTGATCGGTTCAATCTTAAGACCCGCGTGGTAACGCCTTCCCGCCCAAAATTAAGCGGCCGCAAAGTCGACCCTGCGGCTAAAAATTTTTCACCCTTCTTTGCAGATCAAGTGTTTTACACGGATATATTAGGTGATACCGTAATTGTCAATGCAATGGCGCATCTAATCGACAGCAGCCAATCGACGCTAACGGGTTTGGCGTTCAATCCTTTGGCTGCCGTAAATCCGGTCAAGGCCGGCAGTAAAGATGTGTTGCCAGTGCAGGGGTTTGAATTCAAGCTGCGTAAAGAGCGCGATAGTCTTGGTTATTTCACTAGCGCTTTTGGTGGTGATGATTATACGGTGATCAATATTTATCTCGACATTACGCCAGTCTTGATGGCACAGCCTTTATATAGAAAGCGTTAACGAAACATTCCAGTTTCGACTTTGCAGCTAACCCGACAGGCTTGTTATTACGTGGCTTGTCATTTTCGGAAGGGAGTCATCATGAAAAATTTGTTCAGGATTATTATTTTTGCGGCCACTTCATTGGTGTTACTGGTGCCCCACGCGTGCGCGGCGCAGGGCGGCGAGAAAAAAATTCGCATAGGTGTTGAAGGCGCCTATCCGCCGTTCAGTTACATGGGCGTTGACGGTAAATTGATGGGATTCGATATTGATATTGCCAACGCGTTGTGCAAAGAAATGAAGGCTGACTGCACCTTGCTACAGCAGGATTTCGACGGCATGATTCCAAGTTTGCTTGCCCGCAAGATTGATGCAGTGATCGCGTCGATGTCCATCACCGAAGAGCGCAAACGCTCGGTCGAGTTTAGCGACAAGTATTACCAGACGCCGGGTCGCTTTGTGGCCAAAGTCGGCAGCACGCTGGAAGTTACTGCGGCAGGTTTGAGCGGCAAACGTATCGGCGTACAGCGCACCACCATTCATGATCGATTCGCCACGGCAACCTTCCCGAAATCCGAAATTGTTCGCTACACCAAACAGGATGATGTTTTTTTGGATCTCATCGCAGGCCGTCTCGATGGCGTGGTGGTCGATTCAGTGGCTGCAGCACAGGGTTTTCTGAAAACACCGGGCGGTAAGGGCTATGCATTTTCAGGCCCGGCATTTAACGATCCCAAGTTTTTCGGTGTGGGTGCGGGTATCGCGGTACGTAAAGCTGACACTGACCTGCGCGATCAACTGAATGCGGCGATTAAAAGTATTCGCACAAACGGAGTCTACAAAAAAATTCAGGATAAGTATTTTGATTTTGATGTTTACGCCGAATCGGCTCCTTCCGGGAAGAAAAAATAACGGCTGTATGGTTACCTTTACCGTCAAGCTAGATAGATCACTCATGACTATTTTTAGGGTCATTGCACATGCTGTATGATTTTCTGCCAAATATTCTCAGTGGCATGGTCATTACGCTGAGCGTAGGCATTGCTTCGTTGCTGATGGCGCTGCTACTGGGGTTGGCGGGTGCTGCCGCCAAGCTGTCCAAATCACGCTGGCTTGTGGGCATCGCCACCTTATACACTACGGTGATTCGCGGGGTGCCTGATCTGGTTTTGATGCTGCTTATTTTTTATGGCGGCCAAACCTTGCTTAATGATTTAGCGCCTAGGTTGGGCTTTGCGGATGCGATCAATATCAATCCTTTTGTGGCGGGTGTGATGACCATTGGCTTTATATTTGGCGCGTATCTGACGGAGACTTTTCGCGGCGCCATCATGGCTATTCCAGCGGGGCAACGCGAAGCGGGCATTGCCTACGGCATGTCGATAGTGCAAGTCTTTGTACGAATTACCCTGCCGCAGTTGGTGCGTTTCGCGTTGCCGGGTTTTCAGAATAACTGGCTGGTGCTGGTGAAATCCACAGCGCTGGTCTCGGTGATTGGTCTGGACGACATGATGTTTCGGGCGGGCCTGGCCGCAGGTGCTACGCGCGAGCCATTTATTTTTTATACGGCAGCCGCCATCCTGTATCTGGCGATCACAACGGTTTCCATTTTGCTGCTGCAGATGGTGGGCAAACGTTATTCAATCGGCGTCAAAGCGGCACAGCTATGAGGCGATTACGGATTGAAAATTTTCGTGATATCTCTAGCCGCATGAAAGCAGGCGTATGAATTTTGAAGCCATCAATGAAAGTTTGCCACTGTATTTCGGCGGCACTTTGACCACGCTAAAATTGCTGGTGGTTTCGCTGGTGGCAGGTCTCGCCGTCGCCTTGCCATTGGGGGTGATGCGTGCGTCGCCCAAGGCGTGGCTGTCTCGCCCCGCTTGGTGCTTTACCTATGTTATTCGCGGCACACCGATGCTGGTGCAGCTTTTCTTGATTTACTACGGTCTCGCCCAGTTTGAATGGATGCGAGAAAGCATCTTCTGGTTATGGTTTAAGTCCGCATGGTTTTGCGCGATGCTGGCATTTGCCGTGAACACCTGCGCCTACACCACCGAAATTATTGCGGGCGCGATCAAGGCCACCCATGCAGGTGAATTGGAAGCAGCCCGCAGCATGGGCATGTCGCGCCGCACTGTTCTATGGCGTATTTTGCTGCCTTCGGCATTGCGTCGCGCCTTGCCAGCTTATAGCAACGAAGCGATCATGATGCTGCATGGCACTTCGCTCGCGAGCGTGGTCACCTTGGTCGATTTGACCGGAGCAGCGCGAGAAATGAATTCGCGTTTTTATTTACCTTTTGAGGCATTTGTGACAGCGGGCGTCTTTTATTTGGCGCTTACGTTCATTCTGGTGGGTGCATTTCGAGCGGCCGAAAATCGGTGGCTGATTCATCTCAAACCACGCCAATAAATCGATATCAACCTAATAACTCTAACGACTTTAATGAATCCAATCACATTGTCTTTAAAACTATAACTATGCAAATCAAACAACATCCGCTGGTCGTTACCTCATTAGGGACAGAACGAAATATTGTCAGCTTTCATTATGGCGCGGCTGGCGTGGATTCAGCTTCAAATGAAGGTGAAAAAATTTATATTCAGGCTTCGCTGCATGCAGATGAATTGCCCGGCATGCTCGTTGCGCATCATTTGCGCACGAGACTGGCTGCGCTGGAGGCGCAAGGTAAGATCATTGGCACAATCATTGTCGTGCCGGTCGCTAATCCGGTCGGTCTTTCGCAAATGATGTTACGTAGCCATCTTGGGCGTTTTGAAGCGGCGACCGGTGAAAACTTTAACCGTCATTATCCTGAGCTGATTACGCCCGTCGCGGAGCGGGTGGTCGACAAACTGGGCATGGACGCAAAACAAAATGTCAGACTGATCCGTCAGGCCATGCGCGACTCCTTGCGGCTAGGTTCGCAGGATGGTGAGCGCGATGTCGAAGTGACTGAAGTGACTAGCATGCGCAAGGTGTTGATGTCGCTCGCCTGCGATGCCGATGTAGTGCTCGATTTGCATTGCGATGCCGCAGCCGCACTGCATCTTTATACGGGTACACCGCTGTGGCCACAGTGTGAGCCGCTGTCGCGTTATTTAGGTGCGGTGGCTACTTTGCTCGCCACTGAATCAGGTGACAACCCATTTGATGAAGCCTGTTCACAAACATGGTGGCAGTTAGCCGCGCAGTTTCCGGATAAGCCGATCCCGATGGCGTGTTTATCGGTTACGGTTGAATTGCGTGGCATGACCGATGTGAACCATTCCCAGGCAGAGCAGGACGCCGACCATATTATTGATTTCCTGAAATATCGCGGCGCGATCAAAGGCGATGCACCGCCGTTGCCGCCACTGCTTTATCCTGCGACGCCGCTGGCAGGCTCGGAACCAATTATTACGCCGGTCAGTGGCGTGGTGGCCTACCTTAAAAAACCAGGCGACTGGGTAAAAAAAGGTGAAATCATTGCTGAAGTAATTAACCCGATCAGCTCGCATGTTCAGCAATTGAAATCCGGTAGCGAAGGTGTTTTATATGCACAGGAAAATCGTCACTTTGCGGTGGCCGGTATGCGCTTGGCTAAGGTCGCCGGCGCCACCGCATTCCGCACTGGCAAACTGTTGAGTGCATGACATGACCGCGACTAAACTGCTCGTCGAAAACCTACATAAATGCTACGCCAGCAATGAAGTACTCAAAGGGGTTTCGCTGGAAGCCAAAGCCGGTGATGTCATCAGCGTGATTGGTTCATCAGGCTCCGGCAAGAGCACGATGCTGCGCTGTATTAACCTGCTGGAGCAACCCAATCAGGGCAGCATTGCCTTAAATGGTGAAGCGCTTGAGTTAATACCGGATCGTGATGGCTCACTCAAAGCGCGCGACCCCAAACAGCTGCAGCGCATGCGCGCCAAACTCTCCATGGTATTTCAACATTTTAATCTATGGGCACACATGACGGCGCTTGAAAACATCATCGAAGCGCCGATTCATGTGCTGGGCCTGTCCAGAAGCGAAGCGATTGTACGCGCCGAGCGCTATCTTGAACGGGTTGGGGTATCACACCGTGCTGCGATGTATCCTGCGCATCTGTCAGGCGGCGAGCAGCAGCGGGTGGCGATTGCACGTGCCCTGGCGATGGAGCCTGAGGTGATGCTGTTTGATGAGCCCACCTCGGCGCTCGATCCGGAGCTGGTGGGTGAGGTGCTTAAAGTGATGCGTGATTTGGCGCAGGAGGGCCGCACCATGATCGTGGTGACCCATGAGATGGGTTTTGCGCGTGAAGTCTCCAATCGCGTCATTTTCCTGCACCAAGGCGTGATTGAAGAATCCGGTGATCCGCGCACGGTGCTGGTTAACCCGCAAAGTGAGAGACTTCGACAGTTCCTGTCAGGCAGCTTAAAATAGGTTTCTTTCACCTATTGAGCGCTTTGATCTTTTGATAGCGCATGCTGCTTTGACCCTGCAACCCCATTCATCCATTGCTTCTGCCAGACCAGCCCGCAAAAGCATCAGCGTCGGGTTTTTTTTGTTGCCGCAATTTTCACTAGTCTCGCTAAGTGGCGCGCTGGATGTGCTGGCGCGTGCTAATGAGGCCGCGGGCGAGAAGCTGTATGAGCTTTCATTATTTTCGGTCGATGGTGCGCCGGTCGCGAGTGGCAGCGGGGCCGAGGTAGTAGTGCAGGGGGGATTATCAATGCCTGATGGCGTGCTGCACTCCAATCCATTCGCTCATCTCGATGCCGTGTTTGTGTTGAGCGATGCGCCACTACCGCAGCATGGTCACCAGCAGCTTATTACCGCTTTGCAGGCGTTTACGGTGAGCCAAAAAATCATGGGCGGCTTTGGCACCGGCGCGTATCTGCTGGCGCGCGCTAATGCGCTGACCGCATATCGTGCCACCATTCATTGGCCCTATGTGAGCCTGTTTGCCGAGGATTTTCCGGATACCGTAGTATCAACCAATTTATTTGAAATGGATCGCGGGCGTCTCACCTGTGCCAGCGGTAATGCCAGTTTTGACATGATGCTGGCATGGATTGCGCAGCGCCTTCCTGACGCGGCAGGTGAAGAGATCGTGGCGGATTTGATTGACCATTTTGGTCATGAGCGCCAGCGCAGCGCAAAGGAGCATCAGCGGGTGCCGTTAGCGGCCCGCATTGGTGGTGGTCAGCCAAAATTAACTGAGGCGGTCTCGTTGATGGAGGCCAATTTTGAAGAGCCGTTACCCACTGAAGAAATTGCGCGTTTAGTCGGCGTTTCAAGGCGTCAACTGGAGCGCTTGTTCAAGCAATATCTGAACAGCCTGCCCTCGCGTTACTATCTGGAATTAAGGCTCACACGGGCGCGCCAACTTCTGCAGCAAACCAGTCAATCCATTTTGCAGATCGGTCTTTCATGCGGGTTTTCATCAGGTCCGCATTTTTCCAGCGCCTATCGCAATCATTTTGGCATTACCCCGCGCGAGCAGCGGACGCAGCGGCTGAGTGCCGCCAATAATGTGATGACGGCGGTAGCCACTTCTTTTTCTGCCGCTCTTGGCACCGCCGCCGTTAGCGTGGCTATTGCCCCTAAGCCCAAGCCGCGCTTATAAACCGGTGTCGCTTTATTGATATGCACCAAGCCACATCCGACTTACAATTGAAACGTTATTTAAGGCATCACCCAAGGACACCATCATGACGACCGAATGCAAACTTTTAACGCCGACTACCCAGTCAACTCAGTCAACGCAGGCCGATGCGCCCATCTCGCGCGCCACCTTCGATCAAGTTATGGTGCCCAACTATGCGCCGGGTGCCTTCATTCCCGTGCGCGGCCACGGCTCCCGGTTGTGGGATCAAAGCGGCCGCGAGTTTATTGATTTTGCCGGTGGGATTGCGGTCAGTGCGGTTGGCCATACGCATCCGAAAGTTGTCAAGGCGCTAACCGATCAAGCGAATAAAATTTGGCATGTCGCGAATGTGCTCACCAATGAGCCTGCGCTCGCGCTGGCTAGATCGCTGGTCGAAAAAACCTTCGCGGATCGGGTATTTTTTTGCAATTCCGGTGCTGAGGCCAATGAAGCTGCGTTAAAGCTGGCGCGCAAAGTGGCCTCGGATAATTATCCCAGCCCTGGTGCTGAGCATGGCGAAACCGAAAAATTTGAAATTGTCTCTTGCCTTAATTCATTTCATGGCCGGACTTTATTTACCGTCAGCGTGGGCGGGCAGCCCAAATATACGCAGGGTTTCGGGCCGTTACCGAGCGGCATCAAGCATGTGCCCTATAACGATATCGAAGCCTTGCGGGCAGCTGTCAGCGATAAAACCTGTGCAGTCATTGTTGAGCCGATTCAGGGTGAAGGCGGTGTGACGGCAGCGACGAAAGAATATTTGCATGCGGTACGTGAGCTTTGTGATCAACATCATGCGTTAATGATTTTTGATGAGGTGCAAAGTGGCGCCGGTCGTACTGGTTCGCTTTACGCTTACATGAATTGTTGCGCAGTGCCAGATATTTTGACTTCGGCCAAAGGCCTCGGAGGTGGCTTTCCGATTGGCGCGATGCTCACAACAGAAAAAATCGCTGCGCATTTTGGGGTGGGCTCGCATGGTACAACTTACGGCGGCAATCCGCTGGCGTGTGCGGTCAGCCTAGCGGTGCTCGACATTATCAGCGCACCGGAAACACTGGCCAATGTGGCCGCCCGTCACGATCAGTTTTTTGCGATGCTCAATGAGATTAATCGCAAGTACGGTGTATTTAAAGAGGTGCGGGGTCAGGGTTTGCTGATCGGTGCCGAGCTAGCCGAAAAATGGGCGGGGCGCGGCAAGGACTTTGTAAAAGCCTGTGAAAAGCAGGGTTTGATGATCCTGATCGCGGGCCCAAATGTGCTTCGTTTTGCGCCTTCGCTGATCATTACGCAAGAAGATGTTGAGCAAGGCATGAAGCGCTTTGATGCCGCCGTTGCTGAATTGTTGGCCGCAGAAACCTCAGTGGCCGCTTAAGTATTTATCGGACGATTCAGTTTATCGTCCTCTCGACCCCTCTTCAGCCCCTAAAATGCTTATTCTTCGACCCTGTGAAATGACCGACCTGCCGGCGATTGAACGTATCGCAGCAGTTAGTGCGGTTGGCATTACCTCGTTGCCGCCGGATCGCGAAAAGCTATACGACAAGCTTCGCTCGTCAGTGCATTCATTCTCATCCGAGGTGGATGTAAATGGCGAAGAGATTTATTTCTTCGTGCTGGAAAACACGGCCACGGGCGAAATTGTCGGCACCAGCGGGGTTGTTGCCTCGGCCGGTTTCCATGATCGTTTCTACAGTTATCGAAACGAAATTATTGTGCACGCCTCGCAGGAATTAAAAGTCAGCAATAAAATTCACGCGTTGCATTTATGCCACGATTTAACCGGGCTCTCGCTGCTAACCTCTTTCTACATTGATCCGGCGTATGAACACACCGAGTGGCCGCAGCTGTTATCGCGCGCCCGCCTGCTCTACATGGCGGAATTTCCGCAGCGCTTTGCCGATAAACTGGCCGCTGAAAACCCCGGCCTGTGTGATGATGAAGGCCATTCGCCGTTCTGGAATGCAGTGGGCCGACGCTTTTTTAATATGGAATATCCGCAAGCCGAGCAGCTTTCCGGTGGGCGCAGCAAGACCTTCATTGCCGAGCTCATGCCGCAATATCCCATCTATGTGCCGCTACTACCGGCCGAGGCGCAATTGGCGATTGGTCAGTTGCATCCCGTGGCTGAATTGCCGTTCTCGATTCTGCTTGATGAAGGTTTTGAGGCGGATACCTATGTCGATATTTTTGACGGTGGTCCCACGGTAGAAGCGCGGCTGCAAACACTGCGAACGATTCAGGGCAATCGCCGCCTGCAAGTCAAACTGAGCGGCGGGACGGAAGCTGAATTTGATTCATCGGCAGCGCCGTATCTGGTGGCCAATATTGCAGCCGATACCTTTAGGGCAACCATCGCCAACGCATGCATTGAGCGCAATGCCATCCTGATTGCCCCTGCCGTGGCTGCCAGCCTGCAGCTCAAGCCGGGCGATTATGTCCGTGCCGCGCCGCTCGGCGCATCGGGCCATGCTGCGCCAGGGGGAACACGATGATGATCATTCGTCCAATTGCGGCTGCCGATATTGGTGCATTATTTCAGCTTGCCCTTCATGCGGGCGTGGGCCTCACCACCCTGCCTGCCAATGAAGAGCTGCTGCAAGCCCGTATCGACGCATCGCTCGCCTCGTTTGCAGGCACCTCGGAGCGGGCAGAGCAGATTTTTGTGTTCGTGCTGGAAGACACGGCAAGCCATAAAATTGTCGGCATCTGCGCTATTGCCGCGGCGGTCGGGCTGCGTCAGCCGTGGTATTCGTACCGTGTCGGGCAGGTGGTACATGCCTCGCAGGAGCTGGGTATTTTTACGCAAACGCCGACGCTATTTTTATCGAACGATCATACCGGGCAGAGCGAACTGTGCTCCCTGTTTCTGGATCCGAATTATCGTCAGGGCAAAAATGGCAGCCTGCTGTCTAAGTGCCGCTTCCTGTTTATCGCCCAGTTTCGCGAACGCTTCTCCAAAAAAATTATTGCCGAGCTGCGCGGTGTTTCGGACGCAGAAGGCAAATCGCCGTTCTGGGAAAGTTTAGGCCGACATTTTTTCTCGATGGAATTCAAGGATGCGGATTACCTCACCGGCATTGGTAAAAAATCTTTCGTCGCTGAGCTGATGCCCAAGCATCCGCTATACAGCTCGTTTCTCACGCCCGCTGCGCAAGCCGTGATCGGCCAAACCCACGAGCTGACCAAGCCGGCACTGTCAATGCTGGAGAGCGAAGGCTTCCGCTTTGAAGGGCATGTCGATATTTTTGATGCAGGCCCGGCAGTGGAATGCGATGTTGAAGATATTGATGCGGTCGCCAAAAGCCGTTTATACAAAGTCGCTATGGCGGTCCCTACTACAGCCCCTCATGCAAAGGGGCCGACAGTCGATAAAGCTGGAATCCATTATCTGGTCGCCAATACCTGGCTTACGCACTTTCGCGTCATGCTCGTACGCGGTGAGCCGGCTGGTGAAACCTTTCCACTGTCCGCTGAAGACGCGCAGGCGCTCGGTGTGAACGCGGGGGACAATGTGCGCGTCGTGACCTTATCGCCGAAAGATCGCGTTGCTGGATAGGTTCGCGCAGCAGAACAGGCCGCACGACTGGTTAGGCCCGCAGGGCTAAATTGCGCTCATATGTTTATACACTTCTATGCTCAAACCCCCCGCCCCTATTGCCTTTCAGGCCATTTATCCTCACTGGATTAAAATACTCGATATGAAAACAAACTGGATCAACGGGCAGTGGCAGGCAGGCGGTGGCATTAAATTTTCATCCATCAATCCCGCTACCAATGCAGCGGTGTGGCATGGTTGCGCATCATCTGCGGACGATGTGGCGCAGGCCGTGCAGGCGGCGCGTGCTGCTTTCATACCATGGTCGCAGCAAACCTTTGCGCATCGCGAAGCGATCATCAAAAAATTTGCGCAGCTGCTGGGTGAGCAAAAAACTCACCTCGCCCAAACCATTGGTCGCGAGACCGGCAAGCCGATGTGGGAAGCGTTAACTGAGGTTGCCACAATGGTCGGCAAGATTGATATTTCGATTAAAAGCTACCATGAGCGCACCGGCTTCAAGACTATGCCGCAGCCTGACGGGGCGGCGAGCTTACGCCATCGACCGCACGGAGTGGTGGCAGTGTTTGGGCCGTATAATTTCCCTGGTCATTTGCCGAATGGGCATATTGTTCCTGCGCTGCTGGCGGGCAACACGGTCATCTTCAAGCCTAGTGAGTTGGCCCCGGCCAGTGCGCAGGCCACGGTAGAAATTTGGCAGCAGGCTGGCTTACCCGCGGGGGTGCTAAACCTGTTGCAGGGTGCACGCGATACCGGCGTTGCACTGGCGAATCATGCCGAAATTGACGGCCTGTTTTTTACCGGCAGCTCGCTCACCGGCCACGCTTTGCATCAACAGTTTGCAGGCCAGCCGAATAAAATTCTGGCGCTGGAAATGGGTGGCAATAATGCGCTCATCGTGGGCAATGTGGTCAGCCATATTGACGCGGCTGTTCATCATATTATTCAGTCTGCTTTTATTTCTGCTGGCCAGCGCTGCACTTGTGCACGGCGCTTGCTGGTGCCGCAGGGTTTAGCCGGTGATAAATTACTGGCGCGCGTGGTCGAGGTGGCTGCACGTCTAACCGTGGGTGCATTTGACGCAGAGCCTGCGCCATTTATGGGCGCAGTGGTATCGCTCCAAGCAGCGCAAGCATTACTTGATGCACAAGCTGACTTTATAAAACGCGGTGCGAAATCGCTACTCGAAATGAAGTCGCTAAAACCGGGGACGGCGTTGCTGTCAGCAGCGATTATCGATACGACAAATATTAACGTTTCGGATAAAGAGCACTTCGGCCCGTTGCTGCAGGTGATTCGCTACGAAAGTTTTACCGAGGCAATTACGTTGGCGAATAAAACCCGCTACGGTCTGGCGGCAGGTTTATTGTCCGACGATAAATCACAATATGAAATTTTTGCGCAGGGCATTCGCGCCGGTATTGTTAACTGGAATCGTCCACTCACCGGCGCATCGAGTGCGGCGCCATTCGGCGGTGTGGGCGCCAGCGGCAATCACCGCGCCAGCGCTTACTATGCCGCTGATTATTGTTCTTATCCGCAAGCCTCACTGGAAAGTGAAACCATCGCGTTGCCTGAAAAACTAAGTCCGGGTTTAAGTTTATGAATATCGTCAGGAACAGCCCTGGCGTCACCCACGAATTTAATTTCGACGGTTTGGTGGGGCCTTCCCATAATTACAGCGGCTTATCGTTCGGCAATATTGCCTCCAAAAATAATCAGGGTGCAACCGCGAATCCTAAAGCAGCCGCGCTGCAAGGGCTCGCCAAAATGAAAGCGCTGCATGACCGCGGTTTCAAACAAGGGGTGCTGGCCCCGCATGAACGGCCTTGCATCGCCACCCTGCGCGCGCTGGGGTTTGCAGGAACCGATGCGATGATCGTTGGGGCCGCAGCCAAGCAGGCACCGTTATTGCTGAGTGGTGCGTCATCTGCCTCACCGATGTGGGCGGCGAATGCAGCCACCGTGAGCCCAAGCGCCAATAGTCATGATGGCCGTGTGCATTTCACCGCAGCGAACCTCAACAATAAATTTCATCGCGCCATCGAGCATCCCACCACCAGTCGATTACTGCGCGCCATATTCACAAGCGATGCCCATTTTGTGCATCACCCGGCGTTGCCAAGTTGCCCGCAAATGGGCGATGAAGGTGCTGCCAACCACACCCGTTTCAGTGGTGCTTATGGTGAAGCCGGTGTGGAATTTTTTGTTTACGGCGCATCGGGTTTTGACACTCAAGCGTCGGTGCCGAAGCGTTTTCCGGCACGTCAGACCCGCGAGGCATCGCAGGCGGTAGCGCGTTTGCACGGGCTCGATGAGGCCCGCACGGTATTCGCACAACAACATCCTGATGTGATTGATGCCGGTGTATTTCATAACGATGTGATCGCTGTCGGCAACGGCAATGTGCTGTTTTGCCATGAGCAGGCGTTTTTAAATCAGGCGGGCGTGTATGCCGAGCTGCGTACAAAATTCGCCACTACCAGCAGAGCGATTTTTCACATTATCGAAGTCAGCGCGGCTGAGGTTAGCGTGGCTGACGCGGTCTCATCGTATCTTTTTAACAGCCAGTTATTAACCCGCGCAGACGGCCAAATGGCCTTGGTCGTCCCTGAAGAATGCCGCGCCAATGCGGGTGTCTGGGCCTGGCTGCAAAAACTCTTGACGCTCGACACGCCGATCAAAGAGCTGCTGATATTTAATCTGCGCGAAAGCATGCGTAACGGTGGCGGGCCAGCCTGCCTGCGCTTGCGGGTAGAACTGAATCAGCAGGAAGCGGCGATGGTGAATCCCGCCGTGCTGATGAGCGACGCCCTATTTAGCCAACTTAATGCTTGGGTTGAGCGCCACTACCGTGACCGCCTAGCCGAAGCCGACTTGGCCGATCCGCAGCTATTGATCGAATGCCGCACAGCACTCGACGAGCTGACACGGATACTGAACCTGGGTAAGGTATATCCGTTTCAGTTGATGTAGGTTTTTAGGGCCCCAAGTTGGTAGAGATGAATGCGCTACAAATTAAGGCCTCCAGCAGCGCAAAACTCTCAACATAATTTGCCCCAGATTAAAACTGATTGCGGCGTATCGAGACACGCTGTGCCGATAGATGACTGTGCAAACTCTAGCACTGACGGACTTAGCAGAGCAAAATTGCCTCAAACGCCTCGTCCATGCTAGGCTTTAAAAGCCAGAGCGCAGAGGCTGACGCTGATCTCATCCACATTTCGCTTCGTCATCGCTCGAATCTACGCTTGATTTTCACGGTGAAAAAGGGGAAGTAAAAAAAGGGTGGTTACGTTAGAAGCGAATCAACCACTATCAAAAAACTAAACATTTTCCAGCAACGCCACCGTCCCCAATCCGCCATCTGCGCAAATACTGACGATGGCTTTTTTGCCTGCACCCATCGCGGCCAGTTCTTTTGTGGCCTGCGAGAGAATGCGTGCGCCAGTTGCGCCGAAAGGATGGCCGATGGCCACACTGCCGCCGTTGGGGTTTAATCGCTCCCACGGAAATTTGCCAAGCGGATGATTCACGTTTACTTTTTCACGCAGGAACGATTCGTTTTCAATAGCGGCGATGTTGCAATGCAACTGGGCTGCAAACGCTTCGTGGATTTCCCACAGGTCAATATCGGTGAGCATCAAGCCGTGACGTGCAAGCAAACGCGGGATCGCGTAGGCCGGTGCCATCAGCAGGCCCTCGGTAAAAATATCAACGCCTACCATTTCATAATCGAGCAGCTTCACGTGCACGGCATTAGTCGGCAGCTTGGCCAAGCCTTGCTCATTGGCTACCCAGATCGCGGCAGCGCCATCGGTGAGCGGCGAGGCATTGCCAGCGGTGATCGTGCCGCTACCGCTGCGGTCAAACGCCGGTTTCAATGTCGCCAATTTCTCCGGTGTGGAATCCGCGCGCGGAATGCCATCCTTCGCGGTGCCGTTGATGCTGATGATGAGATCGTCAAAGAAACCACGGCTCATCGCTTTCACTGCGCGTGAATGGCTTTCGTAGGCAACGCGATCCTGCGCCTCACGCGACACCTTCCACCGTTTGGCCATTTCTTCGCAGTGTTCACCCATGCTCTTGCCCGTTGAGCGATTTTTCACGCTCGGAATATCAAGCCGGATATCTTTGAATTTGATATTTCCGATCGCATCCAGCCGCCGCCCGAAGGTGCGCGCCTGCATCACCGCACGCAGCCAGTTTGACAGGCCCTGCGTCAAGCCGATTTGCACCTGACTCATCGCCTCCACACCGCCTACCATCGCCAGCAGCGCATATCCGCTCAGCAAGCCCGACGCCTGAAACACGCCGACCATCGAGGTTGAGCACGCCTGCACCGTAGAGTAGGCTGGCATCGTTTCATCAAGCTTCGCATCCATCAACACCTCACGCGCAATATTGCTCCAGCGCAAACTCGGAATCACCGTGCCCCAGATCATCAGATCCGGCTTCGCAACAGCCGCCATCGCCTGCACCACCGGCACCGACATCTCGATCGCATCAAAACCTTTAAGCGGGCCATCCACTTTGCAAAAAGGCGTGCGCAAGCCGGGGATGAGATAGGTGGGGTGCATAGTGAATCCTTTGGAAGGGTATGGAAAGATTCTACGCCTGCAGGCTGATGTGCTGCTGCCACGCCTCACAAAATATCGGGCGTCTTGGCTGTCTGCAATTGCGGCCTTTATATAATTGAATTCTGACGGCGTGATAGACGATAGGTGATGGGTGATGGCTGATGAGGGTCGGACGTAAGTCGATATGAGTAGCGCTATTTTTGCAAAATATCGATACGCCCGTTTTTATATCAGCAACGATCAGCCAGCATGAATGGATTAAGTTATGATGCACCCCTTTGATCTGCTTTTGCGCACCCCTAATTTTCCTTTTTAAAAACTCTATTCAAGCGGTATTTATGAATTTTCCAACACATTTTTTATCGACATTAAAATCATACCCACAATGGGTAACATCAGCGGCCGTTATGGCGGGGGTGTTGAGCGTCGGCAGTTCATTTGCGCAAACGGCTGATTGCAACAATGTCAGTAATGATCAGATGCGGCTTATCTGCTATGACAAACAGAATGGCCGCAAGGCTGTCGCCCCGCCTGCAGCAGTGATCCCGGCTCCTGGTGCAGACGAAAAAGCCAAATCTGCTAAAGCAAGCGATGCAGCTGAAGCGGCCAAAGCCGCGAATGTCACTAACGCACCTAACGCACCGAACACAGCCAGCCCGGCGGTAGCCTCCAACGTGGTGGATGCGGTAGGATTGCGCTTACCCCTACCGTTAGGCAAGCGTGACAGCGATACCATTATTGCGCGGCGTACTGAAGCGCAGGCGAAGGCGGGGCGCACCCTGACCGAAGCTTGGGATTTGGATCCCAAATTGGAGCATTCGCTGTTTGAATTGAGAGCCTATAAACCGATGCATGTTTTGGTGGGCACCCATACCAATAGCATCAATCGGCAACCCAGTTCATCGCAACCCCAAAACACGGTTTCGACGCCGGTCGCGGTCAGCTCGAATGAGGCGCAGTTTCAGATCAGCTTCAAAAGCAAAGTCTGGGACAACCTGATTCAGAATAATGGCAGCATCTGGTTGGGTTATACCCAAAGCTCGCGATGGCAGATTTATAGTCCGAATCAATCGCGACCGTTTCGTGAGACCAACTACGAGCCGGAAGCGATGCTGGTGTTTCGCACTCCGTATGAAATCGCTGGCTGGGAAGGGCGCATGACGGAGTTGAGCGTGGTGCATCAATCAAATGGCCGCGCGCTGCCCTTATCGCGTAGCTGGAACCGTGTGATCGCGCAGTTTGGTCTGGAGCGAGGCGACTGGATGGTGCTGGTACGACCCTGGTGGCGCATTCCGGAAAAACATAATGAAGATGATAATCCTGGCATTGAAAATTACGTGGGGCGTGGCGAGCTGATTGTGGCCAAACGCTATGGCAGCCATGTGTTTTCGTTACAGGCGCGTCACTCATTGCGCGGCGGCGATCGTTCACGCGGATCAGTCAAACTTGATTGGTCATTGCCGTTGTCGGGCTATTTGAAAGCGCATCTGGAAATATTTTCCGGCTACGGCGAAAGCCTGATCGATTTCAATCATCGGCAGACGATGATTAGTGCGGGTATTTCACTGGTTGAATGGCGCTAATTTATAGCGCTATATTAGTTGCTGGCTGAAGCGCCAATAGAGACGGGCGTTTCCAGCCATCCTGCGCTTAAGCCCACGCGAATTTTTACTGTGCGCGAAGGGTCAGAGCAGATCAGGTTCGGGGTTAAAATACGTTACCTGATAGAAATTTTTTTGCGCTATTAGCGGTCGGCTTTGTTACCCATTCGCAGTGGCCGCTCGGCTAAACGTGCACCTGAGACGTTGCGCGGCAGAGCGGTAGTGGCTTGACGGGCTGCCGTTTTTTTAGTCGGCAATTGCTGGGCTGATAGATGCGCCTGTTTGTAAATGCCGCAGCCTACGATCATGTCACTGATCAATTCGTAGTAGGCTGATTTTGCATCGACATGGCCGCTGGTCGGGTCTTTCCATTTATAGTCGATCCAGCCGCGATCACGCGTGGCGCTAGCCTCCAGCATTTCACGCGTGAAGAAGCGACCGTCCGCATCGGCGAGGTTGCGTTGATCGGTGCCCACCAGTGCCGGGTTGCCACCATGCGCCAGTAGAATGCCACCTTTGCTGACCGCATAAAGATACAGGTTGCCGTTGATGAAGGCACCCGCTTTGTCGTTAATCTCACGAAACAATTGCTCTCGCGATACCGTCTTAAGCCTAGCGACGCCGCTCTTGACAAGCGCTACTGCTAATTGGCGCGATTCGCTGTGGTCGTTTTTAAACATGCCAACTACATCCGTCAGATGCCTCGATTCCGCTTCAAGGCTCTGTGCCGCGTGGGCTACCTGTTCAACAAAGCCGCTGTTTTGCTGCGTTACCTGATCGAGCTGCGCGACGGCGGCGATAATTTCATGGACACGTTGATTCTGTGCACCCGACGTGGCTGAAATATCGTTCAACCATTTTTTGACCTCAAGCACTTTTTCCGCGAGTGCCTCAATCACCTCCACGGCGTCGGTTGCATCTTTGGCGCGGGTGGCAATCTCGCTTTGCGAGGTTTTAATCAGGCTGCGAACTTCCTTGGCAGCCACATCTGAACGTCTTGCCAGTGCGCGCACCTCAGCCGCGACGACCGCGAAGCCACGGCCCTGCTCACCTGCGTGCGCGGCCTCAATGGCGGCATTGAGTGCGAGGATATTGGTTTGAAATGCGATTTCTTCGATGCTGCCAATAATCTCGCCCATCTTGCGCGAGCTTTGATCGATGCGCTGCATGCCGTCCGCTACCTCGCGCATGCGCAGGGCTCCGCGCCCGGCGACCTCGCCCGCTTGATCAGCGCTGGCGCTGGCATTGAAACTATCGCGTGAGCTGAGCTGAATATCATCGCCTATCTGCTGAATAGTGGCGGTGGTTTGTTCCAGCGTGACCGCCTGCTCGTTAGACCGCTCGGCCAGATCCACTGCGCCGATTGAAATATCGCGCGCGGCAGCACTGACTCGCTCGGCGGTTTCTCGCACCTGCAGGACGATGCCCGATAAATTGCCTACGGTTTGCGCCAATGTATGATCAAGCCCGAGCTGGTCCGCGCCATTTTCAGTAAGGGCACTATTATCATTACGGGCTAGACGAACGGTGAGATCGCCACTGCCGATGCGTTCAAGTGCATCGCGCGCCCGATTTTGGCGCTGGCTTGTATGGCGCGCAAAAGCCACCAGCAAATAAGTTGCCGCCAACGCCGACACTACAATCAAGGCGCACAGTTTCAGCCGGTGATCGGTGGCCGGAATCCAGCCAAGGGCAAGTATGAGCCCAACACCTACCGGCACCGCGTATAGGAGCGCGATCAACACAACCCTGCTGGCAAATGATAGCCGCGATAACGGGCTGATACCGGCTAAGAAAATTTTATTCACGACCAAACGTCCCTTAATTCATCAATCAAAATCCCCGCGAACAACATATGTTTCGCGCCGTCATAGATATGTTGCCAGAATATTTCATGAAAACCTTACGACACATTGCATCTTAACGGTGTTTGAGCGTGAGGTGGCATTGTTGAACCAGAACGATCAGACTCTTGGTGTGTTGACTGTATTGACTGTGTTTACTTTTTTGGCTGTCTGAACAGGTAGCGCTGTCGTGTTTGATTAGGAGTGATGGCAGGATAGCCCTATCTACGGGCGTCTTAAAGCACGTTTGCTCTAAAACGCCCGTGGATTAAGGACTTTGTACGAGGATTTATGTTGCGCTGGCGCTATGTTAGTACTGCGCTGCATCCTGCAAAAAAAAGGAAAACCATCAATTGATCGCCGCTCGCAAATGAGTAAAGCTTTTTAAGCGCTACGCTTTAGCCGAATATTTATACACTTGCGCAAATGCACCAAGCTTGCTGATGAGCTGCCCCGTTTTGTTGGCGAAACCTTCAATGCCGTCAAGATTTAGCGGCTCCTTTTTTTCATCCAGCACCATGGCATAAATATGCTCGCCGCGCATCGTAAAGCGTAGCTTACGTCCATTTGCGGTTTCCATCTCGGCGATCCGCCATGGCTTGGTGCCATAGATCGCTTCGCCATTCACTTGCAACCACGCTCCCACATCACGCAAGCGCGCAACTTGCATCGGGCAAAGCGTGCCATCGCCGCGCGGGCCGACGTTGAGCAACAGATTTCCTCCTTTGGCAACACAATCGATCAGGAGATGAACGATGCCCTTGGCGGACATTAAATGTTCTTCGGTTTCGCGGGCATTAAAACCAAAGCTGAGTCCGATTCCGCGTGTCGCTTCCCATTTCTTTTCCATCGGCTTTAATGATGTCGCGTATTCGGGCGTAATCACATCGTAGTGTGGCGGGGGCGGTGGTCGGTGATCACGCAAGTAGACGGCAAATTGTTTGAATAGTGCAAGCTGCTCTTCAGGAGAGCGGGTCAATAAATCACGCGCGGAGATCCAGCGGTCGTTAATGAGCGCATCGGGGTTGCTGTTATAAAAATGCGTCACCACCTTGAGCATTGATTCGGTGCTGGGATAACCAATATCGTTCCATAAATAATCCGGGCGATATTTTTCAATGAGTTCCAGATAATGGCTTTGGCAGTATCGCTCATAAGTTTCATCATGGGGCATTGACATCATCATCGCACGACCGTTGTCGAGTCTGGCGTCATTGAATGTCCAATCGAGACCGCCCGAGTAGTACGTGCCAAAGCGCATTCCCACCTCGCGTACGGCACTCGCGATGCGACCAACAATATCGGTTTTGCTATGCCAATAGTCGCGTTTCGGGTTGCGATGTTTACTCGGCCAGAGCAGATAGCCATCATGATGCTTGGTCACCAGGGTGACATAGCGGGCACCGCTATCGTGAAAAACACTCGCCCAATCCTGCGCGGAAAAACCTGCCGCCGCTTTTTCAAACGGCGCACGGAACGCAGAGTAGGGTGCGTCGCCATATTGCTTGCGATGATAAATCGCAGTTTCAGAATCGGGAAATTTTTGCGTATTCTCGTACCATTCTGCGTAAGGGCTTAGACGCATCGCGTCGGCTGCGCCTGGATCGGCATTCGCCCCCAGCGGTGCGAATGCCGGTACTGAGTAAAGCCCCCAATGAATAAAGATGCCAAACTTCGCATCATCAAACCAGGCGGGAAGCTGATGAGTATTGAGGCTCGCCAGTGACGGGCTGTATCGAATGGTTTTTTCCGCTGCCGTGGTCGCTCTATTGGCCGCATTGGCCACATCTCCCCATTGAATTTGACTGCCCATAGCGGCCATCAGCATGAGCATTTCGCGACGATCTATCATATGTCACATCCTTTTACGGTTATGGTAGCGCGATCATGAGGCCACCCGTTATGGTGCTAATACCGCGCTGCGTCCTGTCCGCAAAACGCATCAACCGGGCTCGCGCCTTCAAATGCTTCTTCGCCGACTAATTTACGTACTAGTGCTTCCTGTACTTCTGGCAATGCGGTGTAGGCGTTGATATAAACCGGCACGCGTGGCGCATCATAGAGGTAATACATTTGGCCGAACGACACCATAATAGTTGGTACATCATTCCAGAAGCGCGTCATGGCCTGAATCAATCCGCCGTGAAGTTTTTTCCAATCAATATAAATATGCGACAGCGTCCATTCCGATTCCTGCGCCATTAAGTACAACACCAGATCAGTGTCAGCCGCCGTCGGCATTTGGTCCGGGTCGTAGAGGCGTGATTCAAAACCGCGTGCGCGTAATTGATCGATCACTATATTCAGCGTGCGGCTCTCGGCAATCGGCATTACCTTCTTTACACCTTCAGTCACCACCACAATGCGTTTATTCTTTTGAACGCTAATGGGCAAAATCTGACGGGTATCTTTGATGAGCGTAATCGATTTTTTGGCGCCGGCTTCAGTGACGGCAAGGTTGGCGGGTGTGCGCAGGGTTTGTCGGGCAAATTCAAGTGGCGGCACTAATTCATCCAGTGTTTTTTTATGCAAGCCTAGCGCGGCCTTTAAACCCAGCACACGCGTGACCGCTTCTTCCAATCGCGCTTCGGTTAATTTACCTGTACGCAGTCCATCCATGAGTAGTCCAATATCGCGCTCATTGGGATGGCCAAATAAATACATATCACAACCGTTTTGAATTACTTCTGGTGCCGTAATTTCACGCGCAGCCCAGCTGGACAGCCCACCCATCGGAGTGGCGTCAGAAACAATCAAACCGTTAAAGCCCAACGTATCACGCAATAAATCCTGATTTAATAATCTGGATACCGAGCCTGGGCGGAATGCTTCATTGCCAGCATCAGGAAATTTTTTCAACACCCATGACGGTAACGCAATATGCGCCGACATCACCGACATCACCCCTGTGTTAATCATGGCGCGGTAGACGCGGCCATAGGAGTCTTCCCACTCCGGGTACGATAGCGGATTGACGGTAGTGACCAAATGCTGATCGCGATCATCGTAGCCTTCGCCAGGCCAATGTTTGGCGGTGGTGGCAATACCGTTGCGCTGCAGCACGTTAATGTGCGTAGTGGCTTCACGAATGATAGTGTCAATGTTAGAGCCATAGGCGCGGGTGCCGACAATAGCGGAGCGAAACTTTGCATTGATATCCACCACGGGTGTGTACGACCAGTTGTAGCCCATTGCGCGACATTCACGACTCAGCACATCGGCAATACCTGCGCTTAATGCGGCATCATTACAAGCGGCCACACCAATTTGGTTAAGCACAGGGGAGAAAAATGGCAGACCATGCGCGCCACCTTCAAGGTCACCCGCAATCAAGAGGGGTATCTCGCTGGACTCGGCAGCAAGCCGAGTGGCCTTCCATGCGGCCTCAAGGTCGGGCCCCAGCAGACGAAAAATCGCGCCCGGTTTTAGATCAACCAGCCGCCGTGTATTTTCCAGATCATCGTAGACCGACATCGGGCAATAAATTTGCCGAATTTTATTTTCGGCACTCAAACCATCGCACGTTTTTTTCACCCACGCGATATCCTCGGCAGAAAGATGGTATGGGGCATGGGTAAGGCTGGCTAGGGTGTCAGGCATAAATATCAGACATGGTTTTATTAAATGAGAGTTGAAAATATTGAAAATTTCAGGTGGGTGTTTTCAGGCGTGCTTGTTGTAGCTGCGACTGCATCTGATCCAGATACTGCTGATGCAGCGGATAAAATCTCAGTATGACCACTACCAGCAATTTACTGAACGCAGGAATAAAACTCATGATGACAATCAGCCCATGAATAGTTTCCGGACGCTGCTCGGTATTGGACTGATAGCCGATATAGGCCAACAGTAATCCGGCCACTGCGCCACCTAGACCTAAGCCAAACTTGTACGAAAACGCAATCGAGCTGGTTGCCAGTCCCACCATGCGGCGGCCTGAGCGCAGCTCGGCGTCATCTGCGGTGTCGGCGACCATTGACCACAAGATCGGTACGGTAATGCCGTTAAAAATCTGAATTGAATAACCCAGACCATAAACCACAGCCAAGTTTTTTGGGTCAATAAAATAGAAGCTTGCGTATAGTAGCGCCGCTACTGACGCTGAGGCCATCATGACTTTTCGCTTGCAGTATTTTTTGATGAGCACCACAGAAATTAAAATGCCGGTGAGTACACCCAGGCCCACGATAAATAAATAAAATGCAGCTTTACTGACATCGCCCACCACATATTTGAAATAGTAAATCACCGTGCCGCTGGTAATCGATAGCGCGGTATAAACGCAAATACCCATGATCGCCATCATCCACCATGCACGACCTTCAATCAGGGTTTTGAAATCCATTTTAATCTGCTTCTCCTGCTCGACCGGTGGAACGCGCTCTCTGGTATATAAAAAGCATATCCAGAAAAATATCATGCCAATCAGCGCCATGACAGTGACGGTATATTGATACCCCAGTTGCCGGTCACCACCGCCCAGCAGCTGCACCAGTTTCAAGGTAAGGGCACCCACCACCATCGAACCGGAGATGGCACAAAACATCCGTACCGCGGTGAGACGGGTGCGATCACGCGGATCATCGGTCATCAGTGCGGGCATGGCGGTGTAGGGAATGTTGACCAGGCTATACATGCACATCAGCAGCGTATAGGTTAGGTAGGCATAAGCTAATTTAAAGCTGTCTGAACCTTCAGGTACGGTGAAGGTGGCGATGACAGACAAAGCCAGTAATGGTGAGGCAAATAATAGATAGGGACGGCACTGACCCCAACGGGTTTTTGTGCGGTCAACAATGGTGCCCAGATAAATATCCCAAACCGCATCCACTGCGCGTGCCACGAATAACAGCGTGCCCACGGTGACCGCCTGCAAGCCATAAATATCGGTGTAGTAGTACATAAGAAATGTACTGACCGTGGCAAAAATGAGATTGCTGGCAAAGTCACCCATCCCGTAGGCGAATTTTTCGGACAACTTTAAATTCATGGCGTTCACGATCAGGTGTTGATAATGATAAAGCGGCAAACTGAACAAAATCCAGCGCTAAAAAACAAGCCCGTGGTGAAGGTCAACACGGGCTTGTTATTAAGTTTATGAAGCGATTTTGAAAATCATCATCCAGACACGATTAAAACTTCATTCCAACACGAGCGCCAAAGGTGCGTGGTGGCGCCAGGAATGCATTGGGTGCGAGTAACCCACCGATGCCAGCAATCACGTTTCTATTTTCGAGGTTCTTGCCATACGCCTGCACGTACCAGACGTCTTTATCTGCTGTGTAGGTAAGCGCAACATCAGTGCGTGTGTACGACGGCTGTGAGGCAAGCTCAAGATTGTCCGGACGATGGTAATACTTGGCCGAATAAAAACTTGACACGCGTGCCGTAATATCGCCGCCCAGCAAGTACCAGCTATATTGATAGGCCAGATTGCCGCTGACGCGCGGTGATTTGATGAGTCGATTGCCCGTAAAGTTAACGGGTGGATTTGCATTTGGCGGATTGTAGCTGTCATATTTGGCATCCAGCAAAGCAAGGGAGAGATCAAAGCGGCCAATCGGGGATAACCAACGGCTTTCGAGCTCAGCGCCGGTGATACCGGCTTTGGCCGCGTTTTGTGTCACAGTTACCACCGAAATACTGCCCGGCACGAGACCGCGGAACGACACTTGCAAATCTTTGTAGTCACTTTTGAATAAGGCGACATTGGTTTGTAGCGTGCCATCGAAGCCGCGCATCTTGAGGCCAAGCTCATACGTTGTCACGTTTTCAGGTTTGAAAGTGTTGTCAAAGGTGGCCGTCTTGACACCGTCAAAAAAGCTACCCGCCTTGTATCCGGTCGCCGCTGAGGCATAGAACAATGTACTTTTATCCATGCTGTAATCAACACCCAAGCGCCAGTTGACTTTCGACGATGACACGCTCGCATTATTGATAGTGCGTGTTGTCGGTGCAACCGGTGTCTGGTTGGTCAGCGTGATTGTTTGCGTGCTTAAACCAACGCGTGAGGTCGTGTCCCGCGTTGATCTTAAGCCGGCGGTGAAATTTAATTTATCGGTGAAGGCAAATGTACTTTGACCAAACAAAGCGTTGGCTTTGGCTCTGACATCGGGTTGGAAAAAGCTTTGATTTACACGCAGTGTTGGCGGCAGAGCCGGGCTACTGATGAGAGAGCCGATCAAGGTGATGTTATTGGTTTCTTCAAATGTGTATGCGCCCACAACCCACATAAGAGCACTGCCGCCTGCAGATGCCAGGCGCAGCTCATGAGAGGTTTGGCTGGGGCTGCTGTTAAATTGTGTGCGGGCCGTGTTACCTGCTGAATAGTTGGCTTCGTTGCGTGTACTTTCACGCCTTGAACCAAGGTAGGTAAGGGTTGCAGGGCCGAATGTCCAATTGGCTTCTGCGCTGTAACCACGGTAATCGTTATCGGTATTTGCTTGCTGTGACGCCTGCACAACCCGTCCTGCATCACCGGATGTAGAGGCGAGCGGAAGTTTAGTCGTGCCGTAACCGTAGCCGCCCGCATTCATGCTGTCGGCGGTCAGCAGTATCGAAAAATCTTTGTTTGGTTTGTAGAGTGCGTGTATGCGCGCGGCGAATGTGTTTGCGTCATCGGTATTTTTGTCAGCACCCACTAGCGGGTTTTTTGAATTCATATAACCATCGTGTTTTTCTATTGCCAGTGCTGCGCGTATCGCAAAAACATCGCTAAAGGGCGCGTTTATCATTGCCTCGGTGCGCTTGGAATTGTAGTTGCCCACGCCGACCATTACCGAGCCCTCAAGCTTATTTTTGGGTTTGTTCGTAATTACGTTTATCGCACCGGCAGTCGCGTTACGACCATATAGGGTGCCTTGCGGGCCGCGCAAGACTTCAACGCGTTCGATATCAAATAACGCCAGGCCTGCCGCGTCCGGGCGCGCTAAATACACGCCGTCCAGATGAAAACCCACCGCCGGATTGCCGACCTCGGTGTTGTTGGTGCTGGTGATGCCGCGGATGGTGAATTCGGTCGCGGTGCCGTTGGTGTTGACGACCACATTCGGGATCAGGCCGTTCAAGTCACGCGCGTTGCGTATACCCTGCTCAGCGATATCTTCGCCACTCACACTGGTAATCGCCAGCGGCGTCTTTTGCACATCTTCAGGACGTTTTTGTGCGGTGACAAGAATAATTTCAATTTGCTGCTTCTTTTCGGTCGCAGTTGAGGTGGTTTGCGCATTCGCGCCCAGGTAAGCTCCGCTCGAAACAAGAGTTGCGGCAACGGCCATAGTGAGACATTTGACAGGGCTAATATTCTTGGATTGTTTGTGGATATTCATGTAGTTCTCCTTGTACAAATTTATAGTTAGGTGAATGCGATTTAATTTTAAATTTAATTTATAAATGCAATGTAATTCATTTACATGATAATTTCAAGTGTCGCAAATAGGTGATGCATTTAAACAAATTTAAGGAGGTTGTGTTGCTGCATCGCAGCATTTACATCAATTCAACGTGCCTGACCAGCAAAAAAAGTAATTAATTTACAAACCAATTTACATACACTTTGATTTTGTAATTAGATTACATTATTATCCCGACTTATAGCTTTAAAATTACAACGACTTTAAAATGACATCTGCCTTAAATGACGGCGTGAAAATAACCTCATGCGCATCTTTGTGTACGCGCCTATTTCTATGCATTTATTTCTACCCCACCTCTAACGTTAATGTGTGAGTAACCCTTTGCTTATGAACCGTCCCGCTTCATTACTGGCCGATATCGGTGGCACCAATGCGCGTTTTACATTAGTCCTGCCTTCTGGTGAATGGTGCTTGCCGTTGAGCGTTCCGGTGTCAGACTTTGCGCGATTTGAAGACGCTATTCGTGCGTATCTCAAACACGGCGATGCTTATGTAGTGAGCCATGCTGCGGTTGCGATTGCGAATCCGGTTGATGGCGATTTTGTACAGATGACTAACCATCACTGGTCTTTTTCAATTGAGCAGCTGCGGTCTGCGCTGGGACTTGATACCTTATTGGTGGTTAACGACTTCACCGCGCTAGCTATGGCACTGCCGCGCTTGGATGCGACCCATTTGATGCAAGTCGGCGGTGGCCACGCACGTAGCCGCGCCATGATTGGTCTGGTGGGGCCGGGCACGGGGCTCGGAGTATCAGGTTTGCTGCCCATGGAAAAGCGCTGGGTCGCCCTGGGTAGTGAAGGCGGGCATGCATCCTTTGCGCCATCGAACGCTCAGGAGCGTAAAATTTATGATGCGGCGCACGCACGCTATGGACATGTGTCGACGGAGCGTATGCTATCTGGTCCTGGTCTGGCGTTGATTTATCATTTTCTGAACAGGCTAGATGCGGACGCACCCACTAAAACTGCGGCGGAGATTACCGCTTCCGCCAAGACCGGACGCGATCCAATCGCGCTTCAAACCGTCGATATATTTCTGGCTATATTAGGGGGCTTCGCGGGCAATGTGGCGCTCACCTACGGCGCGTTGGGTGGGGTTTACATCGGTGGTGGCATCGTACCGAGGTTGGCCTGGCGTATTGCCGATTCACAATTTCGGCAGCGCTTCGAAGATAAAGGCCGCTTTCAAAAATATTTGAGTGAAATCCCGGCGTATTTAATTACTTCTGAAAATCCGACCATGCTGGGTGTGAATGCTATTCTCGATGAAGCATTGAGTGCCCGCACATCGAATGATTTACTGACGAAAATTCGCGAGCGTATGCCCGATTTGCCGACCGCATCAAAAGCGGTCGCTACTTATCTGCTCGCCGAACCTGCTGCCTTTGTTGAGAGTCCAACCGGTGAACTTGCGCGTCGTGCGGGGGTATCTGACCCGACCATCATGCGGTTTTGCCGTGCCTTTGGTTACGATGGCATTCCCGAATTTAAGCGGGCTCTTGCCTCGACACTGACCGGTACGATCCCGATCCGCCACAGCACGGTCGAGCGTGGCGACAGCGCCCTGCAGCTTGCCGTCAAGGTGCTCGACAACACTGCCTCTGCGGTTCTGCAGATGCGCCAGCAATTGCATCCAGATGCGGTACATAAAGCGACCGAGCTGATCCGTTCGGCGAAGCGCTTGCGCTTGTTTGGTGTGGGCCATTCTGGCGTCACCTGCCGCGATGCAGAAACACGTTTTGTCCGGCTGGGCTACGACGCGCAAGCCGTAACCGATACCGCCTTGATGGGACCGTATGCCCGCTTGATTCAACCCGGCGACGGCATTATTTTAATTTCCAATGCAGGCAATATTGCCGAACTGATTATTATTGCCGACACAGCACGGGCACGTGGCGCAAGCGTTTTGGGGATTACCAATCAGCGTTCCAAACTGGCCAAAGTTTGTGATGTGGTGCTGGCAGTCGAACACAATGAAAACGACGGCGAGCATGTGTCGATGATCGCTCGTATCTTGCAACTTTTAATGGTCGACATCATCACAGTCGGGCGTGAAAACGCGCGGGGTAATTCAGATACTGCTCCCGACGCCGTACCTAACGTTGTGTCAAACGCGGCGCCAAACACGGCGCCAAACACGGCTTCAGACACCACAACCCACAGAACCAACGGAGCATCCAGCAGCGCGGCCATTGATGTCCAGAGCAATTCGGCGCGCGACGCGACCGATAATCATCTGTCGCAGGATCGCCCGTCCAAAGGCCTTATTTCACATTTGAAATAAGCAGTGCTAACTACTTTGCAACCAGTTTGCGTGCGTTATCACTATAGTTTGCGTCGGTAAGGGGCACAAACCCCTCGTAACTCGCGAGTTTGCTGGCACGCTCCATGAGCCAGTTGCTAAACGCCAATACTTCGCTGTTCTTTTCTTGTAATGCAGACTTGGCTACATACACATATAACAAACGTGAAAACGGTGCATAGGTGTCGTTGAGGATCGACTCTTTGCTGGCGACCACCGCGCCATTACCAAAATTAACCGGCACTTTCCAGACGGTCGCTTTACTTTCGCTCAGAGCGCCGATGGAAATAAAGCCAATTGCATTTGGGTCTGCGGCAACTAATTTGGCAATTTCCTGATGGCTCGCGCTGACTTTGGCGTCATGCCGCACAAAACCCTTCATGCCATGTACCTTGCCGCCAAAAAACGCAGTTGTACCTGATTTGGTATCCAGCGAAACAACATTAAGTGGCGTATCTGGAAGCCCCGCACGAACCTGCGACCAACGCACCACCTTGCCGCCATTCTCGGGAGTAAAAATAGTTTTTAGTTCGACTAATTTAATCTCGCCCATACTCGCATGTGACGGGTGCGCGATCACCACCACGGCATCGTAGGCTATAGGCAATTCTATAAACTCGGTGCGTGACTGTTGACAGCGCGCCAACGCATCACCCTCCAGCTTGGACGATGCAGGCACGATGGTGGCACGGCCTTCGCACAATTCACGAAAGCCCTGTGTCGTGCCCTTGTAGTCGGCTTTGACCTGCACCCCTGCACCTGAACCTCTGGCGTACTGGGACAAAGCATTTTGAAAAAAAGGTTCCAGCGTATCCGAGCCGACAATTTTCAGTTCTGCTAATGCCGTACTGCTTGCAACAAGTCCAAGGGTGAGCATGGCAATTCTTAACGTGGTGGTAGTCATCGGGTCCTTTGTTTGTTGTGGAGTGCTACCTTGATGATCTCCGAGTACGCAGAGATAACAAGGTTTTTTATTTTAATTTTATAATTTAATTTTTATATTTTAAGTTTTTTCGAACAAATTGAAAGGTACCGCAACAGCATCTTTTTTACTAGCGCGAAAGCACAGGTTCACAAATGTTTACACGTTGCTAGCCCAAATTTGATGGCGGGAACCAGTGTCATCATGAATTTAATTGCGGCTTGCCGCTTCTCCCGCAAAGCCTGAATGCAAACCCTGGTGTTAACGGCGTTGCCAAAACAGGTGAGAGTGATACGACCGCTATTCCAGCTGTTCCCAGAATCTAATGAGCGTTTTGTCGCCGCAGCTTAATTCGTGCCCATTTTTTTACTCGCATCTGATTAATATTTTCCACCTTGATCAAGGCGGCGAGCGGAACACGCCAATAAAAGCCCTGTCATGGCGTGTAATTTTGGGGGACTGCAAGCTATTGATTCTTTAGCCCAAACAAAGGCCGCAACCAATTGAGACGACGCGCTATTTCAAAGGTGATAAAGCAGGTTGCAATCGTGGCCGTTATCAACACGATGGCTTCTATCGCGATCGGTAAGTTGAGCGGCTGCAAATTGTGGGCGTAAACCACAATGGCCGTTTGATGGATGATATAAAACGGAAAAATCGCCTCTGTCAAATAGCGGCGGGCCGCGCCGTCATGATTTAGCCAGAGGTGGCCGAAACCCATGATCGCCAAAATGGCAAACCATTGATTCGCCGCTCGCACCAGTCGCTGAAAATATCGCACGGCGTCTGATGGGGGCAAGACATCACTAAAGTGGCTGGCATAAAAAAGAATGAATGCATACGCTGCGCTGGCCAGCATAAAATAAAACCAACGCCAACGAACTATAGCTGCTGTGATCGCTGTAGAGCGGATAAACATGAACCCGAATAAAAACATAAAAAAGTAATTTGAATGGTTATACCAATCGTAAATCAGGTTATGTGTTGATGGAAAAATGCCAACCAGAAATAACCGGCTTAGCGCCAGCACCAGCAGCGGTCCGATAACGATGCCCCACCCGGAGAGCTTCAACAGGCGAGGCTCAATCCAGGCCGCCATCCGCATGAGACCGTTAGGTGCAAGCTTGAGCACGCCTGCCAGCAACAGGGTGTAGACCCAAAGATAGGCTACAAACCATAAATGATTCCAGGTGGGAAGTTTCAGGCAATCGCCGTCCCGACAAAACGACGAATCAGCCGTCAAGTAGCGCGTCCAAAAGGCAAGATAGCCATCGGCATAATGAATTTTTTCGACAACTTCGTAGTATGCCTGCGGCGGCACAATCACCAACATGCCAAATATCAAAGGAATTAATAGCCGCGAGGAACGCGACTTTATAAGCTGACGGGTGGAAAGCTTGTCTGAAATATAACGGGTGGCAGCGCCAGAAACGAGGAATAGCAGCGCAAGCCGCCAGGGACTGGTGAGCTGCATGAG
>JANYDB010000125.1 GCA_025359985.1 Burkholderiales bacterium
CAGCAAACGCAGCAGGCTGGTAAAAATATTATAAATGCTGACGTAGATGCTCAAGGTTGCACTGATGTAGTTGGTCTCGCCGCCATGCACCACACTGTTAATCGTGTAGGCAATAACGAGTGACGAAAATAAAATAAAAGCTGCACTCAAGGCTAGCTGCATCGCCGGCATCTGAAAAAATATATTCGCCACCACGCCGATCATTAACACAATCGCGCCCACGAACAGGAAGCGTCCCATGCCGGAAAGATCACGCTTGGTGGTAGCAGAAAATGCCGCCATGGCGACAAACGTGACGCCGGTGCCACCTGCCGCAACGGTGATGAGTTGCGCACCGTTGCTAAACGCAAGGGCCACCTGCAACAGCGGGCCCAAAATAACGCCCATAAAAAATGTAAAGGCCAGCAGCAAGTAAACGCCCAGGCTGGAATCCTTGTTTTTCTCTATCGCAAACATCAGGCCATACACAACAGCCAACAGTAGCAGCACGCTTATGATGGGGCTTGCGCGCATGAACGCGAAACTGAGATTAGTGCCAATAATCGCGCCGATAACAGTCGGGATCATCGATACGCCTAAAAGCGCATAAGTGTTGCGTAATACACGGTTTTGCGCGGCAGCAATGCCGCTGGTCGTCTCTGCCGGGGCTACTTGAAGATCGGGTTGCATCTTGTTCTCCTTTGAAATAAATAAACCAACAGTGTTTATTGTACTGCTTTGAGCATGGCGCTTCACAGGAGTTCCGCACGACTTTTTGGGCAATATTTTGAGCTTTGTTCGCTTATTGATATTCCCGCGTGCTCGAATATGCCAATTATTCGTTGGGAATGATAATATGCCGACTCTGGAAGGTTGGCCGAGCGGTTTAAGGCACCGGTCTTGAAAACCGGCGAGGGCGCGAGTCTTCCGTGAGTTCGAATCTCACACCTTCCGCCAGATTCCGCGTGCGTTGGTTCCAGCGCACCTTATGTTTATCAAGGACGCTCATGAATATTCGTCAACCGTTATTAATGTTTGCGTTGATTTCATGGATGTTCGCTCCATCTGCCGCGTTCGCGCAAAAAATAGTCGATACCGAGCAATATAAAGTCAATGCGATTACCTTGGTATCGGGACTATCGAACCCGTGGGGGCTCGCATTTTTACCCGATGGCCGCATGTTGGTCACGGAGCGGGCAGGGCGGATGCGCATTATTGAGGGCGGCAAGCTGGTGCCAGCAGCCATTAGCGGCCTGCCAGTGGCAGTGGAACACGGCCAGGGTGGCATGCTAGATGTGGTGCTGCATCCTAAATATGCGCAGACCAGCTGGATTTACTGGACCTACAACGCAGGCGTGCCCGGCGCTTATGGTACCGAAGTGGCGCGCGGCAAACTCGGCGGTACGCGTGAAGCGCCGACGATGACGGATGTACAAATTCTGTTCAAACTGGAGCCCAAGACGGGCGCAGGGCAACACTTTGGTTCACGCATCGTATTTGACCGGGCGGGCTTCCTGATAGTGACCTTCGGTGATCGCGGCGATAACCCTAACAAGGGTGCAGAGGAACGTGCGCAGAAGCTCAATGATCACGCTGGCAAAAGCATTCGTTTAACTGACGATGGCAAGGTGCCGCCAGATAACCCGTTTATTAAAACAGCGGGTGCCAAACCGGAAATTTGGACATATGGCCACCGTAACATGCAAGGTGCGGCGATTCATCCCATCACCGGCAAAATTTGGACGCATGAACATGGCCCGCAAGGCGGTGATGAGATCAACATACTGGTGCCGGGCATTAACTACGGCTGGCCGGTGATTACCTACGGCGTGAATTACGGCACCGGCACCAAGATCGGCGAAGGCACTGAAAAAGCCGGTATGGCACAGCCGATTTATACTTGGGTGCCGTCGATCGCGCCATCGGGAATGGCATTTTATTCAGGCAATTATTTTCCGAAATGGAAAGGAAATTTATTCGTTGGTGCGCTGGCCAAACAATCATTGGTCAGGCTCACCCTTGATGGTGAAAAAGTGGTGAGCGAGGAGCGTTTTTTTGTGAATAAACTTGGCCGTATCCGTGACGTACGCGAAGGCCCGGACGGCCACTTATATTTGCTCACTGATGCAACCGATGGCGCATTGATCCGCCTTGATTTAGCCAACTAACAGGGTTATTCATGCAGCTGATTCGTGTTTGGGATCTGCCGGTTCGCTTGTTTCACGCGCTGTTGGCGGTTTCGATTCTAGGACTTTTCATCACCGCCAATTTGGGTGGAAACTGGATGGAATGGCACAAGAAGATCGGGTTTTTGGTTATGGGCTTGATCGTGTTTCGTGTGGTGTGGGGTTTTATCGGCAGCTATCACGCGCGGTTTATCAATTTTGTGCGTGCGCCTTCCGCTGTATTTGTTTATGCGAAAGGGTTGCTAAAGCCCAATGGCAAACACTTTTTAGGACACAACCCGATGGGTGCGCTGAGTGTGTTGGCGTTGCTCGGTACGCTGGCATTTCAGGCGATTACCGGCCTTTTTTCAAACGACGACATCATGCTGGAAGGGCCGTATGCCAACACGGTCTCAAAAGCATTGAGCGATCAAATGACCCATCTGCACAAGCTCAATTCAGAACTGATTTTGATCCTGATCGGACTGCACTTGGCGGCTATAATTTTTTACAGTTTTTATAAAAAAGAGCGACTCGTAAAAGCTATGCTGACCGGTTATAAAATACAAAACTCTAGCATTGACAGCCATCTTAAGGCAAAAATGCCTGAAACGCCTCGTCCTTACTGGCTTTCATGGCTCACAATTATGATCATTGGTGCGCTAGTTTATGCATTGGCGATGAGAGCATTGGGCTGAATGAGCGCGCCAATGAAGAGTCACCGTGACTCAACATAAAAACGCCGCTCACTGAGCGGCGTTTTTATGTTGGGTAGTCGATATCTAAAGTGCGGCGATTACTTCGCTTTATAGTCATCGTGACAAGCTTTGCATGACGCGCCGGTGGCACCAAACTGCTTTTTGATGTCATCCAGGCTGCCCGTTTTTGCAATCGAGGCGAGCTTGGCTGCTTCATCATTCATCTTGGTCATCTTGGCTTTGAAATCATCCATCTTGGTCCAAATTTCAGGCTTGGCTTTGGTTGGCGCGCCTTTATCGGTGCCCGGGCCGAAGCCTTCCAGCGGGAGTGTCGCTACCAGTGCAACAATATCGGCGCGCTTAATAAAGGCTTCTTTATCATACGGAGCTGTGCCCTGCACCATGGCTTTCATTTTGCCGAAATTCCATCCAATAACCTCGTACGCGCCCTGACGGTATTCAATAGCATCAGCCGGCTTGGCTTGGGCAGATGCACCACCGGCAAGAGTGGCAGAAACGACGGCAGAGACGATGGCAGAAATTAAAAAAGTAGCTTTACGCATGTAATTCTCCGAATGGGATTGTATGTGTTTAAGTGCAAGACTTTGAGCATGAAATGCTAATCAAATTCTACAACGATATTCGGTGGATGTGCCGAACTAACCCAGCGGCTCGCTTTTTACCGCATCCGCCCAACAATTCGGCGTCTCGTAAAGCCGAACTTGCGTGAGCGTGAGTTCATGACCAAAGCGATCACGGTAGGCGTGTTCCAGAATTTCAAACGCGGCTTTGACCAGATTTTCCGCAGTGGGGACTTCATCCAACACCACGGTTTTGTGTCCCGAAATAGCCGCTAGAAAATCGACCATGACATTATCGCCACGCCATACTAAAAACGAGTGATCCCACACATCAATGAGTTTTTCTTTAGCGATGGATTTGATGTCGCCAAAGTCCATCACCATACCGTCATCGGTCGCTCCTTCGTCATCAATGATATGGGCACTCAGAGTGATCTCAAGCGCGTAGCGATGGCCGTGAATATTGCGGCACTGGCTCTTGTGATTAGGCAGACGATGGCCCGCATCGAATTCGAGACGGCGGGTGACTGAAATAGTGTTTTGACGGATTACTTTCATAAGCGGCAAAGTATAGCAGCCGCATGCTGCACATGCAGGCACATGCGGCCAGATGCAGGCACAGTGCAGCGTCGCTGCCGTGCGCTGCTAAAACGGCATTCGTGTTCATCATTCGTGTTTTACAGCTGAAGGCGCTAGAATCGATGTTTTTGCAGTGCGCCATTGCCATTTCACAAGTCCCCATCATGTCCCTCATAGTCCAAAAATACGGCGGTACCTCAATGGGTTCGCCGGAACGCATTCGCGAAGTCGCCAAGCGTATCGCCCACTATCATTCGCAGGGCCATCAATTAGTGGTGGTGCCATCTGCAATGTCCGGCGAAACCAATCGCCTGCTCGGACTGGCCAAGCAACTAAATGATGAGCCCGATGTGCGCGAGCTGGATGTGATTGCCTCAACGGGCGAGCAGGTGTCGGTTGGCTTGCTGGCGATAGCCCTTCAGAATATTGGCTTAAAAGCAAAAAGCTATACCGGCTGGCAAGTCAAAATTCTCACTGACAGCGCGCATACCAAAGCCCGTATCCTGTCGATTGAAGACACTCATATTCGCAAAGATCTGGCCGAAGGTTATGTGGTGGTGGTGGCGGGCTTCCAGGGCATTGATGAACACGGCAGTATTACCACGCTGGGGCGTGGCGGCTCGGATACCACCGGGGTGGCGATGGCGTCTGCACTGAAAGCCGATGAATGCCAGATTTTTACCGATGTCGATGGGGTGTATACGACTGATCCTCGCTTGGTGCCCGAAGCGCGCAAACTCGATACGATTACCTTTGAAGAAATGTTTGAGCTCGCCAGCATGGGCTCGAAGGTGCTGCAAATTCGTTCGGTTGCATTCGCCGGCAAATATAAAGTGAAGCTGCGGGTGCTGTCGTCGTTTACGGCGTTTGATTCAAATGATCGCGGCACATTGATTACGTACGAGGAAGACGAAACTATGGAACAAGCCATCATCTCCGGTATCGCATTTAATCGCGATGAAGCCAAACTCACCGTCACGGGTGTGCCCGATCGTCCCGGTATCGCGTTCTCGATTTTGGGCCCGATTGCGGCGGCCAATATCGATATTGATATGATTATTCAAAACACTTCCTTTGATGGCATTACCGATTTCTCATTCACGGTTCATCGCAACGATTACAACAAAGCGCTCGCCATTTTGACCGACGAGGTAAAGCCTGCTATCAATGCCAAAGGGGTGGCCGGCGACAATAAAATCGCCAAGGTTTCGCTGGTCGGTATCGGCATGCGTTCGCATGTGGGTATCGCTGCCAAAATGTTTGAAACACTGGCACGTGAAAACGTCAATATTCAGATGATTTCAACTTCTGAAATTAAGACCTCAGTGGTGGTGGATGAAAAATACATGGAGCTCGCGGTACGTGCTTTGCATAACGCATTTGAGCTCGATAAGGTGCCCGCCTAGCGTAGCGATGGTGAGGAATACATACACGCCAATATCGAATGTTGCAAACAGCGCTGTCTGACACTGCGGTTTAAAAACTTTTAACCTCTAACCAACTATCAATCTGGAGACCTCATCATGCTTCGCCGTATTTTGCTAGGAACAGGAATAGCTCTTATGTCGTTACTCACAACCGCACCATCAATCTTTGCCCAAATTCCGCAAGAAGATCCTTACTTGTGGTTAGAAGATGTGATGGGCGATAAAGCCATTGCCTGGGTAAAAGAGCAAAACGCCAAGACCCAAAGGCTGCTCGAAGCCCAACCCATGTTTGCGCCTATTCGCGATAAGATTTTGGAAGTCGTCAATTCGCGTGAGCGTATTCCGGCAGTCACCCAGCGCGGTGAATTTCTTTACAACTTCTGGCAAGACCAAAATAATATTCGCGGTGTGTGGCGTCGTACCACGATGGCAGAATATAAAAAATCGCAGCTCCAATCGGAAACTAAATGGGAAACCATACTCGACCTGGATCAGCTCGCCAAAGACGAAAAAGAAAACTGGGTGTGGAAAGGTTCCACCTGCCTGTATCCCCAATATGATCGCTGCATGCTAAATCTCTCGCGCGGCGGTGCCGATGCGCAAGTTACGCGTGAATTTGATGTGCCGTCAAAATCCTTTGTCAAAGACGGTTTTGAAATCAAGGAAGCAAAGGGCGGCGCTTCCTGGATTGATCGCGACACGCTGTTTGTACAAACCGATTTCGGCCCTGGCTCAATGACCCAATCCGGTTACGCCAGAATTGTAAAAGAGTGGAAGCGCGGCACACCGATTGAAAGTGCCAGTACGGTGTTTGAGGGCAAAGAATCCGACATCAGCGTTAGCGCATTCGTGACCGAACAAAAAGGTTATGCGACCCGGCAATTTGTACGGCGTGGCGTGACCTTTTACACCTCCGAAACTTTTCTTCGCGAAGGTAGCAAACTCATCAAGCTGGATGTTCAGGACGATGCCTCGCCGGCGTATGCATGGGATCTGTTATTCATACGTCTTAAATCCACGTGGGCCGTAGGCGGCAAGACCTATCCACAAGGTGCACTGATCGCCATGAATTTTGAAAAATTCATGAAAGGCGAACGTGATTTTGAAATATTGTTTGCGCCGACTGATCGCAAGTCACTCGCGGGCTGGACGCTGACTAAAAATATTTTGATTTTAACTGAGCTCGATAACGTCAAGAACCAGCTCGTTGAACTGAAGCGTGATGGTGCGACATGGACGCGCCGCAACATCAGTTTGCCCGGGCTGGGCACAGTCAGCGCGAGCGCTATTGATGCAGACATATCCGATGAATACTGGCTGACGCTGACCGATTATCTGACACCTTCAACTTTGTACTGGGCCAAGGCGGGTACGGATACCCGCGAAAAATTAAAATCGCTACCCGCGTTTTTTGATTCAGCGCCATTTAAAGTTGAGCAGTTTCAGGCCACCTCAAAAGATGGTGAAAAAATTCCGTACTTCGTCATCATGCGCAAGGACGCGAAGCTCGATAGCACCAACCCTACGCTGCTTTATGGTTACGGCGGTTTCGAGATTTCACAACTGCCCGCCTACTCCGGCGCGATGGGCAACGGCTGGCTCGTGCAGGGCGGCGTGTATGTGGTTGCCAATATCCGTGGTGGTGGTGAATTCGGCCCGCGTTGGCATCAGGCCGGGTTGAAAGCAAATCGTCAAAAAGTGTATGACGACTTTATTGCGGTTGCTGAAGATCTGGTGGCAAAGAAAATTTCATCGCCCCGTCATCTCGCTATTTCGGGCGGCTCAAATGGTGGCCTGCTGGTCGGTGCCGTCATGGTTCAGCGTCCAGATTTGTTTCGGGCCGTGGTGTGCTCTGTACCACTGCTCGACATGAAGCGCTACAACAAGCTCCTCGCGGGTGCTTCCTGGGTGGCCGAATACGGCAATCCGGATGATCCCAATGAGTGGGAATTTATTTCTAAATATTCGCCTTACCAGAATGTAAAACCCAGCGTAAAAGCGGGCGTGAAAATGCCAAAGGTATTATTCGTCACCTCAACCCGCGATGATCGCGTTCATCCCGGCCATGCCCGCAAGATGATGGCGCGCATGCTGGAGCAGGGCCACGAGGTGTATTACTATGAAAATATCGAAGGCGGTCACGCCGGCTCGACCAATAATGCACAAGTGGCCTACCGTAGCGCATTGCAATACACATTTTTACTGAAAGAGCTGCAGTAAAGGCCGGGCTGCATTTGCTTCCGGCAGGGTTCGTTTTAGCTTAGCCTCGATGAGTATTTTGACTGCTCGCTGTCAGGCAGCGTACAATGCGTCCTAGCGAAAAATCCGGAGAGGTGGCCGAGTGGTCGAAGGCACTCCCCTGCTAAGGGAGCATACGCCGTAAAAGTGTATCGAGGGTTCGAATCCCTCC
>JANYDB010000128.1 GCA_025359985.1 Burkholderiales bacterium
AGCTGGTGCCATCGCCATGCTGAAAAATGACGCGGCGTTCAAACACATAGCGGTTATCGCGAAGCTCATCTGACGCCGGATGCGGCACTTCAAGCTCAAGCAAGCCGCATAACTCCGTGATAAAAAGTTGCGCGTTCGCCAGCTCACTGCCGGAGGCGTTAGACCATCGGGAAATAAATTTTTCAGTGGCTGCCGTCATGGAATGCCGTGCTTTTTAGAGCTTATGAATATCATTTTCATTTCATCGCTATTTCGCTGTTATTTCGCCGTTATTTCACTGTTATAGCGTTATAAAAGTTATTGCTATATTTAATCATGCCCTGAGGTGAAACAACAAATTGATCAAGAGTTTTCGATTTTTTTTAGTTGTTTGGCAACTTTGAATGGCCCTTGTTAATCAAGCTTGCGCTTATCAATCGCATCACCCAGCAGGCCGCTTCAATCGCGCTTGGCTAGTTTCAGCTTTGGCGTCGTGGAACACGCCAAACATCTTGGTCTGCATGCCAGCATTTTGGGCTGCGCCGGATAATGCTCTGAACTCTTTAGAGGTTTGCTTGCGCAACTCCAGCCGCTCGACGTCGGCCGCCAACTGATCGGAAAGCTCCTGCCGCCGGGTTTGAACCGCAAAATATTGCTGTGCACGCGCAATTTCCGGTTTGCGCGGATCGCCATTCTGTGCGATCAGGTAGCAGGCGAAGCGCGAGAGTGGGTCGTCGTCGACTATCTGGACGGCACCTTTGCCACCGGTGATCGGTTTGCCAGCGTCGGCAAAGTGATGTTCAGGCGGGTTCCCTGACCCTTTACAAGAAATTTCCGCGCGTTCAATCGCTTGTTCAAAGCGCCGCCTTTGGCTATAGCCGAGCAGGGGTTGCAGGTCGCGGGCGCTCCAGTATTTGGCATCGTATTCATTGACCTGCTTTAACGCTTTAAATGAATCGCCAACAATCGTAGCTTGATTTTTATTGGGCATTGTTGCCGCTCTCGTTCAATGGTGAACCATGGCTTTTCTTGTGCTTGTTGTTGCAATTGGGCTTGCAGTTGCATGTTTCTCGCAGGCAAATCATACCGCCACAAACTGGATTACCGATCTATGTACCCATCACTGATCAATCGATTGTTTATACCGCTGCCGGGCGGCCTCTTCTTTGATCACTTCATCAATTTCGCGGATCAGACCTTTTACATCGGCGGATTTTTCGCTGCGTTTGAAGTGGCCGGTGAGCGGGGTATCGGTTACTAATTTTCCACTTTTGTAGATCGCCCAGATTTCACGCCCGTAGTCGGTGGTGAGTAGCCCGGGGGCGAAACGGCTGAACCATATTTTCAGGTTTTCGACATCACGCAGCAACAGCGCTTCGGCGCTGTTATTGCCGGCGGCGTCGACGGCTTGCGGCAGATCGATGATGACCGGCCCATCGGCGTCGATCAGCACGTTGTATTCGGAGAGGTCGCCATGAATCATGCCAGCGCATAGCATCAGCACCACTTGCCGGATCAGGAAAAGATGATATTCACGCGCTTTGTCCGCACTCAGCTCGACATCATTGAGCCTCGGCGCAGCGTGGCCGTTTTCATCGGTTATAAGCTCCATTAGCAGCACGCCATTGAGAAAATTGTAGGCCCTAGGAACCCGCACGCCAGCAGCGGCTAACCGGTGCAGCGCTTCAACTTCGGCGTTTTGCCAGGCTTCTTCCTGCTCTTGGCGCCCAAAGCGGGAACCCTTTTCCATGGCGCGTGCGCGACGGCTATTTTTGACCTTGCGACCTTCGGTGTATTGAACCGCTTGGCGAAAGCTGCGTTTATCGGCTTCTTTATAGACCTTGGCGCAGCGCACATCATCGCCACAACGCACCACAAAAACGATGGCCTCTTTGCCGCTCATAAGCTGGCGGATGACCTCGTCAATCAGGCCTTCTTCAACCAGCGGTTGTAATCTTGGGGGGATTTTCATGAATAGTGAGCGTTGCGTTTAGGTGGTGCTGTCGTGATGCTTTAGTGATGCTTTAGTGGTACTTCGGTAACAGATTTTGTTAATTCTACTGGGTTTCTATCGATGCATAGCGAGCGTATGCGACTCTTTGGCTCTCAACGCTGATCAGCGGCTCTCAGCGGTCAAAGAGTTCAACGGGTTGTTGAAGTCTGTAAGGATCACGAGACGGCCAGGGTTGAGCGATTGGTGTTAAATTCTTGAGCAGGTTGATTTCATCAGCGATGTATTGTTCATTAATTTTGATTAAACCCTAGCATCAGAGCGGTACAGGGAGCATTTTAGCCTGAAGATGCCCGCAGAATATAGACTTTTAAATTTTAGCGACAACAGATGAGTGATTTATTTTCCACAGTTGGAGTTGAAGGTGGGGCCGCATTTCAGTCGCCGCCTGTACCGGTGGCCGATGTGTCCAGTACGTCCACGGTGCCGCTGGCAGAGCGGCTGCGCCCGCGTACGCTGGCGGATGTGATTGGGCAGGCACACCTGACCGGCGAAGGCATGCCGTTACGAATCGCGTTTGATTCGGGCAAGCCGCATTCGATGATTTTGTGGGGGCCGCCCGGTGTCGGCAAGACGACGATTGCGCGGCTCATGGCGACGGCTTTTGAGGCAGATTTTATTGCGCTCTCGGCGGTGCTTTCCGGCGTGAAGGAAATTCGCGAAGCCATTGAGCGTGCGAATATGAATCGCAATAATTTGCAGCGGCGCACGATTTTATTTGTCGATGAGGTGCATCGGTTTAATAAAAGCCAGCAGGATGCGTTTCTGCCGCATGTGGAATCGGGGCTGGTGACGTTTATCGGCGCAACCACCGAGAACCCGTCTTTTGAATTAAACAATGCGCTGCTCTCACGCGCGGCAGTGTACGTGCTGAAATCGCTCGATGATGAGGCGCTGATGCTGATGTTTGAGCATGCCGCACTCGCCGTGCTGGGCGGCACGCTTATTGAGGATGAGGCGAAAAAGCAGATGGTGAGCATGGCCGACGGCGATGGTCGGCGTTTGCTGAATCTGGTTGAGCAGCTTGCCACCGCGATTGAAAATAAAAACGTCGCGAGTGTGGATGTGGCTTTTGTCGAGACGGTGCTGGCACGTGCCGCCAAGCGTTTTGATAAAGGCGGCGATAATTTTTACGATCAGATTTCAGCATTGCACAAAAGCGTGCGCGGTTCTGATCCCGATGCATCGCTGTATTGGTTTTGCCGCATGCTTGATGGCGGGGCTGATCCGCGCTATCTGGCGCGGCGCATGATCCGTATGGCGACTGAAGATATTGGTCTGGCTGATCCACGTGCTCTTGAAATGACGATGGCCGCCGCCACAGTTTATGAGCGGCTCGGTTCACCCGAAGGTGAATTAGCGCTGGCCGAAGCGGTCATTTATTTGGCCGTCGCGGCAAAATCAAACGCGGTCTATGCGGCCTATAACGAGGTGCGCGCCTTCATCAAGCAGGATGAATCGCGCCCCGTGCCGATGCAACTCCGCAACGCGCCCACCAAACTGATGAAAAATCTGGGCATGGGTGCAGGCTATCGTTATGCGCATCAGGAGGAGGGCGCTTACGCCGCAGGTGAAACTTATTTGCCGGACGGCATCGGTGCACAGCAATGGTATCGCCCGACGGATCGCGGGCTGGAAGCAAAAATTCGTGAAAAACTTGCGCAATTGCGTGAGCTTGATTCAAACTATCGGAAATGAAAACAATTTTGCTATTTCACTCAACTGTGCAACAAAGCAGTTCATCCAGCCGCTCCTCTCGGGCGCGCTAGCGCCGCCTTTATTGACGTTACGCCATATCAATATTGATATTAACAAGACCCGTTTGATTCAGGGCGAGCGCTTTAAAAATTTCTTTCATCGTTCTGCCGCTCCAGTCGGTAGTTCGTAATATTGCATAAGACAAACTCCAGGGAAATATTCAAATGTTAGATCTCCAACAACTCCGCAAAGATTTACCCACCGTCGTCGCCGGTCTGGCGCGGCGCCATCACATTTTCGATGAGGCGCAATTTCGCGCGCTCGAAGATGAACGCAAAAAACTGCAAATGCACACTGAAGAACTGCAAGCCAAGCGCAATGCCGCCTCAAAACAAATCGGCATGATGAAAGGTAAAGGCGACGACACAACCGCGGTGATGGCGGATGTGGCAGGGTTGGGCGAGAACCTGAAAGCGAATGAAATTGCGCTGAGTGAATTGCAGGAAAAACTCAATGCTTTTTTGCGGCAGATTCCCAATATTCCACGCGCAGAAGTGCCCGCCGGAAAATCAGAGCACGATAATGTAAAGGTTCGACAATGGGGCACCCCGAAAGTGTTCAACTTCACGGTAAAAGACCATGTGGATATTGGTGAAGCGCTCGGCGGAATTGATTTTGCAACGGCTGCAAAGCTAAGCGGGGCGCGGTTCTCGGTGCTTCGCGGCGGAGTCGCGCGGCTGCATCGGGCATTGGCGCAGTTCATGTTGAATACCCATACTCTGGAACATGGTTACACCGAAGTGTATGTGCCATACATGGTGAACGATTATTGCATCGACGGCGTGACCAATCTTGAAAAATTTCGTGACGATGGATTCAAGATTGAAGGCCGCGATATGTATTTGATCCCGACCGCCGAAGTACCGGTGACCAATTTTGTGCGTGATGAAATCGTGGATGCCAAACAATTGCCCATGAAGTATGCGTGTCACTCGCCCTGCTTTCGTTCGGAAGCGGGTAGCTATGGCAAAGACACACGCGGCATGATTCGCCAACATCAGTTTGACAAGGTTGAGGTGGTACAAATGGTGGCGCCGGAAAACTCGGTGGCGGCGCATGAGGAGCTAGTGCTGCACGCTGAAACCATTTTGCAAAAGCTGGATCTGCCCTACCGGACGATGTTGCTGTGTACCGGCGATATGGGTTTTGCAAGCGCAAAAACTTATGATCTTGAGGTTTGGCTTCCGGCGCAAAATGCGTATCGGGAAATTTCATCGTGCTCGTTATATGAAGCCTTTCAGGCGCGCCGCATGATGGCGCGATGCAAAAATGCGCAAGGCAAAACTGAGTATCTGCATACTGTAAATGGCTCAGGTTTAGCCGTAGGCCGCACGCTGGTGGCGATACTGGAAAATTATCAGAACGCGGACGGTAGTGTGACGATACCGAGCGCTTTGGTGCCGTACATGGGTGGTATCACCAAGCTGGCTGCCTAGGTTGAGCAAGCCCACTACCTTAATTCTAATCCGGCACGGTGAAACGGAGTGGAATCGTGAGGGCCGTATTCAAGGGCATACCGATTCCGCGTTAACGGCTGCGGGCATTGCGCAGGCCGAGGCCTGTGCTGCAAGGCTGGGCGATGATCATATCAACCACGCAATCGATCAGATCATCGCCAGCGATTTGGGGCGCACACGGCATACAGCGGCGCTATTGAATAGTCGGCTGCAACAGCCCATTCATGTCGATGCGCGGCTGCGCGAACGCTCATTTGGTATTGCGGAAGGCAGCACCTACAGTGAGCTGGATAGCCAATACCCGGAGATGTTCTCAAGACTGCGTGAGGTTGATCCGCATTACGCCATCGAAGGTGCAGAGAGCCGCGCGCAATTTCATCAGCGGGTGCGCGAATCAATACACGCGATTGCAGCTCAGCATGTGGGACAACGCGTACTCCTCGTCACCCATGGCGGGGTGCTCGGTGCGATTTATCGATGGTTGAATAATTTATCGATTGCCAGTCCGCACAAAATTGATATTCCCAATGTGGGCTATAACCGCATCAGCACGGTGGGTGATGAATGGCGGGTCGAGGTGTGGGGTGATGTTTCGCACCTGGTGAATGCGGCCGCTTAGCGTATGCAGCTCATTGCAACTTGGCAGGCGCTGCTGCCGGTGTCGTTGCGGGGGGAAGCACTGGCGAAAGTAGGTTCACCGGGGGCGGCAGTGGTAACGGCTTGGGTAATTTTAAACCGGGCTGTTTGGGTTTTGCCGCTTCAGATTTTGTTGTTTCAGTTCGGCCCATTTCAGTATCGCTAAGCATTAAATCAAAACCATTCTCCGGCTCCAGCGGCTTTTCCAGCTTGGTCAGAATATCGCTGTAATTACGAATATTTTCGACAAACTGTACCGCCTCATCACCGCGCGCGGTGCCGTGCTTCAGGTTTTCATAATGCTCTGGCTCGCGCAGTTTTAAATATGCTTTTTTTACATCAAGCCATACATCGGCATTCAGATTGAGCCGTTTGGTGAGAATGCGCGCATCTTCCAAATGGCCGTAACCCTGGTTGTAAGCTGCTAATGCGAGCCAGGTACGATCAGGCTCCTGAATACGGACCGGAACCGTATCGCGTAGCAGCGCCAAATAACGTGAGCCGCCGAGAATAGATTCACGTGCATCCAGCCGATTTTTGACACCCATGCGGTCGGCGGTATCTTCGGTTAGCATCATCAGGCCGCGCACGCCGGTGGGCGATGTTGCCAGCGGTTCCCAGTGCGATTCCTGATAGCCAATGGCTGCCAGTACGCGCCAGTCAATACCAGTGAGTTGTTGCGCCTCATGAAAATAGGGCCGCAGCTTGGGTAACACGCTTTGCATTTTTTCCAGTATCGCTTCGGAGTCCACTGCCTGAATACGATTGGTGTGACCGTAATAGCGATCAATCAATCGGTTAAGCGTGCCGTTGCTGCGAATCTTATCGAAAAAAGCTGCAGATGTTTGCTGTGTTTCAAAATCAGTCTGCGGTGAGAATGCCCACGCTATTTTTGATTCGCGTCCCACATTAAACGCGCTGGCCAAATCAGGATGGACACGTTTGGCAACCTGGAACGCGAAACTATCCACTAACGAAAAATCACTTTTGCCGGATTCGATATGCGTCAGTAATTCATCGAGCGTGGTCTCAGCGGGCAACACATCCATCACGATGCTGGGTACTTCACCAGTTAAGCTACGTACTAAATCATGTGCGGGCGTCTCGGCAATTACGGCAACGCGCTTGCCAGCCAGCGCATTTAGCGCTTTTGGTTTGGGCTCAGCGACGCGATAAATCAACTGGTGCTGGAGTAATTTGTAGCTAGGACTAAACGAAAACTGCTGACGCAATTCAGGCGTGGGGGTTAAGCCCGCCACCGCAACATGACCACGATTGTCTTTAAGCGCAGCCAGCAATGCAGGATAACTGGAGTACACCAAAAATTTGGGTGCGGCCCCCAGCTCGCGCGCAAATAATGTCGCCAGATCATGTTCAAAACCGGTTTGGGTTTCGTCAGGCCCTTTACCGGCCTCAGCAATACTCTGCGTCGTGGTGGGGCCGCGGAGGGTGAGAAAAATAACCTCGCCGGTTTGGCGCGGCGCTTTTAACGGCATTCGCAGCCAAAATGGCTCATAGGTTGTTTCCCGCACCCCAAACCCAAGCGATACGAAACCCGCCGCCACCGCTGCGGTGAGCAAACTACCGATAATAATTTTTCGACGCATGCGTTTCATTAGAGCGAGATATGCGTGCCGATAATCCCGCTAAGGGATAATCACCAGCTTGCCGGTCGCGCGGCGGGCGAGTAAATCATTTAATGCTTGCGGTGCTTCATCAAGCGAATAGGTGCGTGAGATCAGCGGGCGAATTTTACCCTCGGCCATCCAGCCCATCATTTCTATGATCCCGCCCATATTGGCTTTAGGTTCGCGCTTGGCGAATTCGCCCCAGAACACACCCATAATCGACGCGCCTTTCAGCAACGGCAAATTCCATGGCAATGCCGGAATCGGGCCAGCTGCAAAACCAATCACCAGATAGCGCCCGCGCCACGCAATTGAGCGAAAGGCAGGCTCTGCGAACGGGCCACCGACAGGGTCAAAAATAACATCCGGGCCGCGACCTTCGGTAATACGTTTCAAGGCTTCACGCAAATCTTCTGTTTCATAATTGATGAGCGCATCGGCACCATGTTGTTTGCAAATATTGAGCTTCGCATCCGATGAAGCGGCGGCAATGACGCGCGCGCCGAGCGCTTTGCCGATTTCAACTGCGGCCAAACCCACACCACCGGCTGCGCCCAACACCAGCATGGTCTCACCCGCTTTCAATGCGGCGCGATCGCGCACGGCATGCCATGAAGTGCCGTATGCCAAGGTAAATACCGCAGCCACTTGTGCGTCCAGATTAGGTGGCATCGGCATGATGACCGCAGCAGGGGCAATGACTTCTTCAGCGAATCCACCGATGCCACAAAACGCTACTACACGGTCACCGGCTTTAAAGTGTTTGACCCCATCACCGACTGAAATAATTTCGCCAGCCACTTCGGCACCTGGGGTGAAAGGGAAGGGCGGCTGCAATTGATATTTGCCCTGAACGATCAGTGCATCTGGAAAATTAACGCCAGCGGCTAATACCTGAATCCGCACCTCATCTGGTTTGGGTTCGCGCACCGCGATGTTAACAACACTGAGTTGATCGGGTGTGCCCCATTGCGCACAACTGACAGCACGGAAGAAAGCGCTCATAACAACTCCAAAAATATTTTCAGGGATAATACCAAAGATGCGCACAAGGTTATCACGGGCATACAACGATAAATTTAAGCCGTCGGCTATCAATCTATAATGAGCGCTGAATTCAAAAAATAAAATGCCTATGAAATTAAAACTCATTGCCTTGGTGCCTGCAGCCGGTATGGGCACCCGCTTGGGCGATGCGTTGCCCAAGCAGTATCTGAATCTCAACGGCGTGCCGATGATTTTTCATGCGCTGAAAGCGCTCGCGGCGGTCAAGCGAATCGATAAAATCGTGGTGGTGCTGTCGCCCGAAGACAAGCATTGGCGGGCTTCTTCAGCCATTTTTGATAGTCTGGGCGCGCGTATTTCGGTGGCTTATATTGGCGGACAATCACGCGGCGAAAGCGTCGCTAATGGACTTGCTCACATCGAAGCGGAAATGGCCAAAGATGATTGGGTCATGGTGCATGATGCGGCGCGGCCGTGTATTCGCACTGAACTGGTAGAGCAGTTTATTGATGAGCTGGAAAGCGATCTGGTCGGCGGTTTGTTGGCGCTACCGTTGGCTGACACCATCAAATTTGATGATGGTGATTTGCGTGTCGCAAAAACGATTCCGCGTGATGGTATCTGGCGCGCACAGACGCCACAAATGTTTCGCTTTGGCTTACTAAAAAATGCGCTGCGCAATTTTATGGAAGCAACCGATGAATCGCAAGCGATCGAATCTATCGGCCATCGACCCAAACTGGTCATGGGTGATAGCGCCAATCTTAAAGTCACCTACGCGCCAGACTTGCAACTGGCCGGGTTGCTGTTGAACGCCAATTCAAAATAAGGGAAATCGCATATGAGCGCAGCTTTCAGAATCGGTCACGGCTTTGATGTGCACCCGCTAGTGCCGGGCCGAAAATGCATCATCGGCGGTGTTGAGATTGCAAATGATCGCGGCCTGCTGGGTCACTCCGATGCGGATGTGCTGCTGCATGCCGTCTGCGATGCACTGCTGGGTGCGGCAGCACTCGGCGACATCGGTAAACATTTTCCGGACAGTGATACAAAATTCAAAGGCATCAACAGCCGTGAATTATTGAAGCATGTCGGTGCATTGATCCAGACGCAGGGCTATGAGGTGGGCAATATTGATGCAACCATTATTGCCCAGGCACCCCGCATGGCGACACACATACCTGCCATGGTCGGCAATATTGCGGCGGATCTTGGCTTGCATGTCAATCAGGTTAATGTCAAAGCCACCACCACCGAGAAGCTTGGCTTTGCCGGACGTGGCGAAGGTATCGCCGCTGAAGCGGTCTGCTTAATTATTAAGCATCACTGATCTGCTCGGCCCGCAGGTTTCGCCTGTCGGCGCATTTGCTTTTTTTCTTTAGAAGCATTCATTCAGAGCGCCTGAGGCACTTGGCACGGCGCTTGCAAACAGTCATCCGGCATCTCGAATAGTTTGTTTTAACTAGACTTTGAGCGCGGGCAGTGACTGATTTCGGCACACCTGTCTCCGCTTAGAGACGATGGATGATTTCGAACAAAACCGGCACAAACTCCATATTCAATTGAGATTGAATTTAGAGCTCACCTTGGCATCGGCGGACGCTAGAACAATTTCCACCATGATCAATCGGGTTTTAAATATCAAAAAGGGAATGATAATGAAACGATCAGCCACAGCCCGACTGTTTTATTCAAAACGCTTAAGGAATTTAAGACAGATTTTGTTTGCATTCGGTGTATTTTGCGCGGCACTGCTAATGGCATCACCGGCATTTGCGCAACAAGCTGCGTCGCAAACAGCACTGCAAGGTGCCACCGTCTCAATGTGGAACCTTTATAGCCCGATCCTCGATTCGCATGTGGTTGTTACTTCCAAAGTCAGCTATGATTTCCTGATCAGTGTTGGCTGGCAGGGGCAGGGCGTGGCTTACACGGCGCTGAGCGAACCAGGCCAGGTTGATGGTGTGCCGAGCATGCCGCTATATCGGCTTTACAGCGAAATCATTGGCACCCATTTTTACGCCACCCAAAAATGGGCTTATGATTTTCTGGTCAGCCAGGGTTGGAAAGGCGAGGGCATCCGTGCTCATGTTCTGACGCGCGCCACACCATCAGCAATTGCGCTGGAACGGTTCTGGCATCCTGGCAAACGCCGTCACTTCTGGAGTACCGATCCAGCTGACCGCACCAGGCTGCCCGCCCAAGGCTGGGAATACAACGGTGTGGTGGGGTATGTTTTACCCGCCACGTTCAATCCCGTCAATGCGGTGCTGCCGCGTTTGCAGCTAGATAGTTCTGTGGCTCTGGGGGTTGTACCGCCTGCCACGATTACGCTATCCGTTAAGTCGGCACAAAGCAGCATGGTATGGACCAAGGTCGAATACTATGCGAATAATTTACCCGGCAATACCAAGCTGGGCGAGACGGCTAATATAGCCATGCCATTTACGTGGAATCCCGGCAATATTGCACAGGGCATTTATGATTTCATGGCGATTGGCACGACCTCAACCGGTGAGCGCATCGTCACCAATACGGTCAGCATATCGGTGCGGCCTAGAGCTGCAGCGGCCCCGGCTAACATTCCACCTTTGATCAATCTGCAATCGCCCACCAACGGAATCACAGTTTCTACTGCCAGTAATATCTCCATCAGTGCAGACGCCAGCGATAGTGATGGTGTCATTGCCCGCGTGGAATTTTTTGCAGATGGTCAAAAGTTAGGTGAGAAAAATCTGCCTCCTTATAGTTTTGCGTGGCAGCCTTCGGCAGGCGTGCACACCATTACCGTGATCGCCACCGACGATACCAGCGCTAAAAGCAGCACAACGCCGGTGATCATTACGGCCAGTAACAGCGTGCTACCGCCGGTGAGCAATCAGCCGCCCACCATCAGCCTCTCAGCACCAGTCAGCAACTTAAACGTGACCGTCGGCGCGGCGATCAATATGGCGGCCACGGCAGCCGACAGCGACGGTACGGTGGCCAAGGTTGAATTTTTTGCCAATGGCAACAAACTTGGCGAAGCTACACAGTCTCCCTACACATTCATTTGGACTAATGCAGCCGCCGGTATTTATAGCATCACCGCCAAAGCGACTGACAATCTGGGCCTGAGCGCCACTACAGCGCCGGTCAGCATTAATGTGAATGCGGCTGTGGTCATTCCACCGCCCCCTCCACCACCACCACCACCCGCGCCCGGCAATACAGCGCCCACCGTCAGTCTCACGGCACCAGCCAACAACGCCAGCATAAATGCAGGAACCGCGATTACTATTTCCGCCAACGCAGCCGATGCGAACGGGACTGTGAGCAAGGTGGAATTCTTTGCTAACGGTGCCAAGCTCGGTGAGGATACGCAAACACCTTATACGTTTGTGTGGGTCAACGCGGCCGCAGGCTCATACAACCTTACCGCGAAGGCAACCGATAACGTGGGTGCTGCAACCACTAGCACAGGCATTAACGTGGTCGTCGTCGGCGCGGTTACGCCGCCGGTAGTCGGCAACGGCACAGGCTTGCTGGCAGAGTATTTTAATAATATTGATCTTATTGCGCCATCAACAGTGGTGCGGGTTGACAGCAATGTTGATTTTGCATGGCTCGATGCAACCATTCCTGCGCCCGGCATTAACGCCAGTAATTTCTCAGTGCGCTGGACGGGTGAAGTTATTGCCCCCGTTACCGGCGGTGTAATTTTTTCGACTTCCAGTGACGACGGTGTACGTCTCTGGATTAGCAATCAGCCCAACATCAATAACTGGACTGGGCATGGGGCCACAGTCGATACCGGGGCCGCCGTACAAATGGTGGCGGGGCAGCGTTATCCGATTCGCCTGGAATACTTTCAGGGCGGTGGCGGCAAGGAAATTAAGCTGCGCTGGGCGCATAGCAGTAACAGCAATATTGCCCAAGCCGTGCCGATGGTGAATCTGATGCCGGCCACAACGGCTAATTTTACGCTGCTCCTCACGCTCGCGGCCACTTCACCGGACAGTTTTACGGCACCGAGTGCCATCACGCTCACCGCTAATCCCACGGTATCGGTTTCCGGTAGCCCGATTGCCAAAGTGGAATTTTTCCAAAGTGCGATGCAGGGCGCTACAAAGCTTGGCGAAGCAGTGGCTGCACCTTGGGTTTACAACTGGGCGAGCGTCGTCGAAGGTGCCTACAACGTAACGGCACGCGTCACCGATAGTAACGGCGCTACGGGTAGCTCGCTGCCTGTAAGCTTTACGGTGGCTGCGTCGCCATTAGCAATTTCGGCGGCCACCCGTGATGCGGCACGGTTTCTGGATCAGGCCAGCTTCGGCTCAACGCGTGAAGAAATTGCGCGGGTCGCCAGTATCGGCATTGATGCTTACCTGAATGAACAATTTGGCGCACCACAAACCTTGCATGTGGATACGGTGCGTAATGATCCGCTCTATCCCACCCAGCCTTATGCGGTCATGACGCCGTCAATCTGGAAGCAATATTTCGAGGCCAATGATCAACTGCGTCAGCGTGTTGTCTCTGCGTTGTCGCAAATATTGGTGATCTCGCAGCAGAACAATACGCTCGGTGATCAAGCATGCGCAACGGCGTCATACCTCGATATGCTGGGCCGCAATGCGTTTGGTAATTTCCGCGATATTTTGAAACAAGTCACCCTCAGCCCGGCCATGGGTGAATACCTTGATATGAAGCGCAGCGCGAAAGCAGATGCGGTGCTTAAATCAAATCCAAGCGAAAACTATGCGCGTGAATTGATGCAGTTGTTTTCGATCGGTACGGTCATGCTGAATATCGACGGCTCAGTACAATTCAGCAACGGTAAAGCCGTCGATTCCTACAATGAGGCGAGCGTCCAAGAAGTGGCGCGGGCATTAACCGGCTGGTTCTACGCGGGACAAGACCAAACCAAAACCTGGCGGTGGATATATCCCGATGTGCCGTATCCGAGTGATGCCGCAACGGCTGCCAAAGCTTGCACTGCATGGTCAACCCCGATGGAACCCTGGCGTGCAGCCTATCGCTCCAGCGACAACACCCGTGATATCACCGGCTCACCACATGACACGGGTGCCAAGACTTTGCTTAGCTATCCCGGCGCAGCCAGCCATAAGCAAAGTCTGCCCGCCAACCAAACGCCGGAGCAGGATCTGGATGATGTGATCGAAAATGTTTTTAACCATCCCAACGTCGGCACTTTTATCAGCGAGCTGATGATTCAGCGCCTGACGGCCAGTAACCCCAGCGGTGCTTATGTGGCGCGGGTGGCGGGTATTTTTAATAACAACGGTACTGGTATTCGTGGCGATATGAAGGCGGTGGTGAGAGCTATTTTGATGGATGCCGAAGCACGTACTTCGGTGTCGAGTCAAGCGGCATCATTTGGCAAATTACGCGAGCCGATTCTCCGTTTTACGCAAATGCATCGTGCGTTTGGCGCGCGTATAGCCAGCGGTAATTATGCAAATATCTACGACCTTAGTAGCTCTGACAGCCTCAGCCAAAGCCCGTTGCGTGCGCCAAGTGTGTTTAATTTCTACCATCCAGATTTCTCGCCAACAGGCCCGGTTTCCCGCGCTTCATTGGTGGGGCCGGAGTTTGAAATTACTAATAGCGCCACGGTGGCCGGATTTATGGAGTTCAGTAAATACGCCATCATTGGCGGCTTCGGTCAATATGAATCGGACAAAAATAAATGGCTCAAGCCAAATTATGATTATTACGTGGGCTTGGCGGGTACCCCGGCAGCCATGGTGGATGCGCTTAATTTGCTACTGCTGTCAGGCTCAATGAGTCCGCAATTCCGCACGCAGCTCGTCGATGTCGCAACCAAATTGACCGATAGCAACGCGCTCACGCAAAGTAGCGAACGCTTCAGGCTCGTGCTGTGGCTGATTCTGAATTCGCCTGAATACTCCATACAAAAATAAGGAATATGACATGAAAAAAATTGACCTTCATATGGATCGTCGCGGCTTTGTAAAAGCGATCGCAACAGCTGCCGCCGCACCGATGCTGGGCAGCATCATGCAGGCAGCCCATGCAGCCGGGCCGTTCAGTGATTACCGCGCGATGGTATGTGTTTTTTTATTTGGTGGCAACGACAGCCAGAACATGATTATTCCGCTGGGAAGCGAATACGCGGGATACGCAGCAGGCCGTGGTAATTTGGCCATACCCGCCGCAAATGCATTACCGCTCAATGCGAATATATCGGGGCGTTCATTTGGTCTGCACCCGTCCATGACCGGATTGGCAAATATTTTTAATACAGATCGCAAGCTTGCCGTACTCTCCAATGTTGGGGTGTTACTGCAGCCGACAACGTTGACAGCTTATCAAGCGCGTTCCAATTTGCCACCGCAATTATTTTCACATTCAGATATGCAAACTCACTGGCAATCCGGTCGGCCTGATTATCCGGCGCTGAACGGCTGGGGAGGGCGGCTGGCAGACACGGTTGAAGCGGCCAACGGTAATAGCCAGGTATCGGTATCGATCAGTGTTGCGGGGCAGAACTTGCTGCAAAAAGGTGATCGTGTGGTGAGCTACACGGTATCAGGTTGGGGTGGGCCGAAAAACACGATTTCAAAACGGCTACGCGCTTACCGCGACTGGGATAATTATTCGGCTTCCCGCCCAGCTCCGCAGTCTGCGTTTGAAACCCAGCTCAATATCGCCCGCAGCAATATTCTGGAAGACCAGTGGGGCGATATGGCGGCACGCGCGCTGGGTAGCGGTGATTTTGTCAACGGTGTTCTCTATAACCTGGATGCCACGGGCAATCCGCTCAAAGACGCGGCTGGCAATATTTCTGAAAAGTTTGCCGTGAGCCCGGCACCGCCCACCACCTACACGGATTCTTCGGGCAATCTGCAGTCGAATCGTTTGGCAGGGCAGTTGCGCTCTGTGGCCAACATGATCGCTGCCCGCGATAGTTTGGGCGTGAAGCGCCAAATATTTTTTGTATCTATCGGCGGCTTTGATACCCATGGCGATCAATTCAAAAATTCAAACAACACGACTACGCCTATTTTGAGTGGTGCGCATGCTGATCTTTTGAAACAAATTGATGATGCGCTCAGCTGGTTTTATAACTGGACTAAAGCGCAAAATATTGCCAACAATGTCACCACCTTCACCATGTCTGATTTCGGTCGAACGCTGAGCTCGAACGGCGCTGGCAGTGATCATGGTTGGGGCGGACACCATTTTGCATTGGGTGGCGCGGTCAACGGCGGGACGCTCTATGGCGGGCCTGGTGCTGGGCAGGAGTTTCCGACTGTTGTTATCGGCGGCTCGACTGATGTGGGGCAAGGACGCTTGCTGCCGACTACATCGGTCGATGAATATGGTGCCACGTTGGCAAAGTGGATGGGGGCGTCAGCGAGCGATCTGACCACCATATTTCCTAACTTGGGCCGCTTCGCACGTTCAGGTGGGATGTCATTTTTGACTTGATTAACTTAACGAAAAATTGTTCATGAGCATGCTGATTTAGTTTAAACGGCTTAATCTGCACCACTCAGACGGTTTACGATCTTTCGGGAAATTTGCGATAGCGGGGCAACCACCTCTGCCGCGCCTAACTCGATAGCTTCTTTGGGCATGCCAAATACAATACTGCTGGTTTCGTCCTGCGCAATGGTGAACGCGCCGTTACTGCGCATGGCCAGTAAACCCTTTGCACCGTCTTTGCCCATGCCGGTAAGGATAACCCCGATGGCATCAGCGCCTGCGGCTTCTGCAGCCGATTGAAACAAAACATCAACGGATGGCCGATGCAGATTGACCGGCGCATCAGCGCCCAGTTTGATGCCGTAACCGCGGCCAGCATAGCGTTCAACCCGCAAGTGAAACCCGCCAGGCGCAACATAGGCATGGCCGGGTAGTACCGCCTCCTCGTCTTCTGCTTCTTTAACGGTAATTTTGCAAAGTCCATCAAGGCGTTTTGCAAACAGTTTGGTGAAGGTGGCCGGCATATGCTGCGCAATTAGAATCGCCGGCGAGTCTTCCGGCATGGAAACCAGAATATCTTTTAATGCCTCTGCGCCGCCCGTTGAAGCGCCCATAAAAATAATACGGTTGGTCGATTGCAGGTTGTTGCCTAGCAGCGGTAATACCTCGTCTGCATCGACCGCCCGATTGATGTCAAGCGGCTCAATTTTGTCGCGTGCCGCATACGCGCCGCGAATTTTTTCAACGATCAATTGCGCGTAGTCTTCATCAGCGCCCGATACCGAGGTTGGCTTGCCGACGAAATCAACAGCGCCCATTGCAAGTGCACGGAAGGCAACATCTGAGCCTTCCTGAGTGTGCGAGGAGAGCATGACCACCGGCATTGGTCGTACCCGCATCAGGCGGCGCAAAAAAGACAGCCCGTTCATGTTGGGCATTTCAATATCCAGGGTGAGAACATCCGGGTTCAGGGTGCGAATCATTTCCCGTGCAATTAACGGATCAGGCGCTGCGCCGACCACCATCATGTCAGTTTGCTCGTTGATGATTTCTTTCAGGATGTTACGGATCAGCGCCGAATCATCAATCACTAAAACTTTAATTTTCATTTCCTGTATTCCAAATTTGGGTGCGCTAGCATCGTTTGATGCGCTGCACAGTTTTAATTATTTAAATATTTCTATATCGCCGCCGACCACCACATTACGTAAACGCATGTCGTATTCGCTTTCACGTTCAGCAATAGTGTGGTTATGCAGCTCTTTGATTTTTTTAACCAGCACGCGGCCCGTTGTCGGGAAATAGTAAATTTTACGCGGATGTACGCCCAACAAGTCTTCGGCGACCATTTTGATACGTTCATTACGCAAATACTCGCCCACAAAATTGGCGTTGGCTTCACCTATGCTGTTCATCGTAAAGCCCCGCAGTACATTGCCGCCACCGAAAACTTTGGCCTCCATATTCTCGCGCCGGGCCCCCATTTTTATCAGCTGGTTGATGAGAATTTCCATCGCAAAAGTACCGTAGCGCGCGGACATCGAAACGGGGTTGTGCGGGTCTTGCTCGCGGCGCGGCAGCATAAAGTGATTCATGCCGCCGATATTGAGGCGCGTGTCTTGAATACAGGCGGCTACACAAGAGCCCAGCACCGTCACTAGCACCATATTTTTATCAGTTGCAAAATATTCACCAGGCAATATTTTGGCCGCCTCGCATTGAAAGTGGCGATCAAAATAGCGGCTCGGTGATCCGTTGGCAGATGCCTTATTCAGACTGCCGACATCAATATCCCCAGTGCTGCCGAAGCTTTTGGTACCGCTGGTCGTGTTCACGTTGCTCTCGCCAAATAACCTGAGGGATTCGTAATGGCGGGCATATTGTCAGAGTTGCCGTTCTCTACCTCATAAACTGTTTTACCGCGAATCCTGAAATAATCGCTAGCGTTATAAAAGAAATTTTCCGAGTGTCCGGCAAATAAAAGGCCATCCGGTGCCAGTAGAGGGGCAAAGCGCCGCAGAATAGCAGCTTGGGTCTGCTTGTTGAAATAAATCATCACGTTGCGGCAAAAAATAGCGGCTAACGGCGCTTTGACAGGCCACTCAGGTTCATTCAAATTGATCTGCTGAAACTCAACCAATCGTTGTAGCTGGGGTCGAACGTGCGCGAAGCCCTGATGTGCACCAGTGCCTTTCAGAAAAAATCGTTTGAGCTGAACCTGTGTCAGAGATGCAACTCTTTCCATGGCGTACACACCTTGACGTGCTGCTGAAAGTGCTTCTGTATCAAGGTCTGAGGCAATGATGCGCACCGGTGGTTCATCGCTACCAAAGGCTTCAACAATGGCCATCGCGATTGAATAAGGCTCTTCTCCCGTCGAGCAGGCGGCACTCCACACATTCAATATTTTATTCGGCTGAGCCTCATGCATTTTCAGCAAATGCTCGGTCAGCAACGGGAAATGATGGGCTTCACGAAAAAACGCGGTCAGATTAGTCGTGAGGGCATTAATAAAGGCAATACGTTCGCCAGGCTCGCCCGTCTCCGCACTGCTGGCGGCCACCACATCGAGATATTCACCAAACGATGTAAGGCCAAGCTTACGCAGCCGCTTGGTGAGGCGGCTATACGCCATGCTGCGCTTGGAATCGTTGAGCGATATACCTGCGTAATCAAAAATCATTTTTTGCAACCGTTGAAAATCAACGTCCAAAAACGGAAACTGCTGGAACGGCTGGAAAGGCGGCGCGCTTGTCTCTGGCAATGCTGGCGGGCGCTTTGCAGTTTGTTTGCCGATCGGCTTGGCCATCGATTTATTGAAAAAAAAATTCATGACTCGGCTGCCGAAATATCACGCCAGGCGGTAAGGATTTTTTTGGCGTCCTGCCAAAACGCTTTGCTGCGTTCTAGCCCTGCAGACATAGATAATTTATTGGCCACTGATTTTGCGGTAGCCGCTAATTCACGCAGTGTTTTCGCCTCCAACAACTCGGCACCCAGCAAATCAATGTCGGCAGAGGGAATACTCTCAAGCCTGAGCAATAATTGCATTTTTGCGGCGACCAACGGCGGCAAATCCTGCGCTTTCCCGGCATGACTGCGCGCAAATGGCGTAGTGGCATCAACTGCCGTAGCGCGATACCCGCTAATGGCTGGCTCAACAGCAGCCACCAAGCCTAAGCGGACCAGTTCACGCAATTGGGTTTCCAATAAACTTGACAGGCTGCCAGCCCGATCCAACAATTGCCGGAAGGTGGTTTGACCGTCAATTAAAAATAGGACAGAGCGAAGCTTCGGTGAAATATCGGATGCGCGCGCACGCATTTTTTCGGTGCCATCTAACGTGCGTATCAGCGGGCTGTCATAGTGCAGTATTGGCGATGCGTTATCAGCCATAGGGTTTTGCATTCAAGTCGATATCAACCGTGTGTGCGACCCCGACGATGTAGGCCGCGTCGAGAATAAACGCAACGCGTCCGTCACCCATGATGGTGGCGCCAGACAAACCTTTTACGCGTCGGTAATTGGCTTCAATACTTTTTAGAACTACCTGGTGTTGACCGAGTAATGCATCCACTCTGAGCGCCGCGCGTTTGCCATCAATATCCAGTATAACCAGCAAATCACTGATGGCTTTTGCCTTGCTATTTTCGCTCTCCATGGCTGGCTGCAAGCTGGATAAATTGAACAGTTGCTCGAGTGACGTGATGGGCAAATACTCATCACGCAGCCTGACGACCTCTTGACTATTGACCGTCTTGAGGTCATGTGCTTCGGGCTGCATCGATTGTGCAATGTGTGCCAGCGGCAAAATATAAGTCTCGCCGCATACGCTTATGGACATGCCGTCCAAAATTGCCAGCGTCAGCGGCAGTCGGATAATAATCGTGGTGCCGGTGCCCGGATTTGACGCGATGTCGACAGTGCCGCCGAGGGAATGGACGTTCTGCCACACCACATCCATGCCAACTCCTCGTCCAGAAATATCACTTACCGATTCGGCAGTCGAGAAGCCCGGCGTAAAAATCAGTGGCCAGATTTCATCATCACGCCATTGATCTGTAACCGCCAAACCAAGCTCATTGGCTTTGCGAACGATTCGTTCACGGTTAAGGCCTGCACCATCGTCGGCGACTGTAATCATGATGCCGCCGCTATGGTAAGCCGCGCGCACACTGAGCAGCCCGACGCGTGGTTTGCCATGGCGTTGGCGTTCATCGGGTGTTTCAATGCCGTGGTCAAGCGCGTTGCGCACCAAATGTGTAAGAGGATCAGCGATTTTTTCAATGACGCTTTTGTCAAGTTCAGTATCTTCGCCGTACATTTCCAGTTCAACTTCTTTGCTTAATCGGTCTGCAAGATCGCGTGTCATACGAGGCAGGCGGCTGAATACAAAACTGATCGGCAGCATACGAATAGCCAACACGGCTTCCTGCAGCTCACGGGTGTTGCGCGCAAGCTGACTTAAGCCATAAGCCAGTCGCGCCTTGTCAGTTTCATTTATGTCCGCAGCAGACTGGATCAGCATCGCTTCGGCAATGACCAATTCGCCAACGAGGTTTATCAGTTGATCCACCTTGGCGACATTGACGCGAATTGAGCTCGCATCGGCAAGCGAGGCCAGCGCAATATCGTTGACCGGCGCGTTGGCATACGCTTCATGAGCAATAAAATCTTTTGCGATGTTTGCTGAGAGGTCTTTATGCAGAAGTGTGTTTATATCAACATCAGGTTCGTTACCGGTCTCGTCTTCCAACGGGGCAAAAAATTCATAGGCATTTTCATCTTCAATATTGATGGCATCAATCACGGATGGTAAGGCGGTGAATGGCGCGGCAATTGATGGGCTGGTGATGTAAATAGAATCAGCTGGTGCCAAAAACTCTAGACTTTCGCGTAATTCATCTTCTGCAATATCGGCATGAAGAGAAAAACGTAATTCCCATTGGGTAGCGCTGATGGCTTCGCAATCGTGGCTAGCGACTTCACCCAGACCGCGTATGTCCGCCAACAAATTATTGATCGCGGCGGTATCTGCATAGTCGGTTTTCATCAGCCGCATGGCTACCTGAAGCGATGTTGCAGGACTCGTTGCGCTTGTTCTAGCGGCGTCGGTACTGGTACTGTTGATTGGGGCAAGTGCGACGTGGGCGGATGTGGTAAGTGCCGGTGTGGTGTGCGCTATGGGGCGATCTGCGTTGTCGGCAATATCGATTAATGCTTCCTGCATGCAAGCAAGCTCGGTTAGATCAGGTGCTCGCTCCTGTTCTAACGCTGCTAAATGTCGTCGCATGATGTCGCTTGCGGTCAAACATAAATCAACCAGGCGTTTGGTGAGAACCAGTTTGCGTTTGCGTACGCGATCCAGAATCGATTCAAACTCATGCGTAAAGGTGGTCAATGCGGTGTGCCCGAAAGCGGCAGCACCTCCTTTGACTGAATGTACAGCGCGAAAAATCGCATTCAGCGCTTCGTCATCCGGTGCATTGATATTAACTGCAATCAATAAAGATTCAAGCGCATAAAGGTGCTCGTGCGCTTCTTCAAAAAACGCCTTTGCAAACCGGGACAGATCCAGTGCCATAGGGTACGTGCAGATTCAGGCTGAGGGCTTGGTCAAGCCGACCCCAGCGCCTTCCTGAGCATCTCGAGCAGTTTGTCGGGATCAAATGGTTTTACCATCCACCCGGTCGCGCCGGCCTCACGTCCAGCCTGTTTTAGTTCCGGTGAAGATTCGGTGGACAACATCATGATTGGAACCTTGCGGTAGGCCGGTAGTGCTCGCAGTGCCTTGGTCAGTGTAACGCCGTCCATTCTGGGCATATTGTGATCGGTCAGCACCAAGTCGATAGTATGGGCCTGTGCTAATGCGAGGCCTTCTTCACCATCGGCAGCCTCAAGAACACGATAGCCCGAATTAGTAAGAACATAGGCCAGCATTTGTCTAATCGAGGGAGAGTCATCAACAGTCAGAATGGTTTTCATGTTTTTTTAATGAGGGTTTTAGGTCAGGTTTAATTAAATAGGCGGCGAGTTAAGTAGCGGTCTTCGAAATGGTCGCCAGATGAGTCAGGCGAGCCGAAATGCAAGCACCCTCAAAATAATTCCATCTCACCGATACCAAGATGGGCTTTGCTAACAGGCTTGGAAAGTGAAATGTCCAGTTCGGCCAAGTTGTCGTTGACTTGTTCGACTTGATGAAGCAGGTGCAGCAAGATGCCATCACGGCGAATTAGATTGGCCGGTTCTACACTCTGGGCAATGCGGTCAAGTTCGCGAACCAGCGCGTTCAGGCGGCACTGCGCATGCGCCAGCAACTGATCTGAAATATCCTGAAATTGGAGCGCATTAAATGCGGAGACGGTAGCCGCATCCCGGGTTTGATTGATACGCTCAGCGGTATCGGCATTGGGTGTTTGCGCATCCGCAGATGGGGTGTTCAAGGGAGTTTTGACCGTATTGCCAGGTTGGGTAAAGGCTGGCATGAGACGCTCGATAGCATCTCGCAAAATAGCGCGAGTTTCACCGATTTCATCGTGCGCTGCATGCACATGTGATGCCAGCCGGGAGACAAGCTCCTGCAAGGTAAGTAACGATGCGTAGGTGGGAACTGAGTTGGCTGGAGAGCTGGGTACAGACGTGTCGGCGATCGCTGCCGATTTTGTTGTAACTATCGTCGCTGCTGCGTCGATCATCTCTTTGCTCGCTATCATCGCGCGCTGCCTGCATCATCCATAAGCGCCATTTCTGCGCTGCTCATCAAACGTTCAATATCGAGCAAGATGAGCATCCTGCCTTCAACGCTGGCCAGCCCCAGTAAAAATTCGGTATCGAACATCGCAAAGGCGGGCGCTGCACTAATGGCATCGACTGGCAGGCTCATGACATCAGAAACGCTATCGACCACAATGCCGATAATGCGGCGGCCTATATTGAGCACAATAACCACTGTGAACTTGTTGTAAACAGCTTCCCCAAGATTAAATTTAATGCGCATATCCACAATAGGCACGATAGTGCCACGCAGATTTATAACGCCTTTGATAAACGGCGGTGTGTTTGCGATCCGCGTGACGGCATCGTAGCCCCGAATTTCCTGTACCTTGAGAATATCAATGGCGTATTCTTCTTCACCTAATGTGAAGGTGAGGAATTCCTGAATAGCCATTTCATCTTTCTGGCGGTCATTCTGGCGATGATGGTGGGCATCACGGTGCGGGGGGGGGCTCTGGTTTTGCATAGTTGAGTGGTGAGGATAATAAGGCGTGAATTAAAATTCTTCCCACTCGCCATCAAGGTCTTTTGGCAATGACGGTGTTTTATGGCGGGCATTCTCATTGGCCAGCCTGTTCGTACCGGCAGTCTGATGTCCGGACGAGGACTTAAAATTGCTGGATTCTGCGAGTGCCGCTGTGCGTCGTGCGCGGATCTGATCATCACGCAGCTTGCCGTCATCTAATTTGAATCGCGACACTAAATCGGATAACGCTTCTGCCTGTTCGCGCATTGATTCCGCCGCCGCGGCCGCTTCTTCAACTAGCGCTGCATTTTGTTGAGTCACATCTTCCATCTGCACAATCGCGCGATTCACCTGTTCAATACCGGCTGCTTGTTCGTGTGAGGCCACCGAAATTTCAGTAATGATTTCGGTGGTTTGCTGAATGCCCACCACAATGTTTTGCATGGCAGTGCCGGCTTCATTTACGAGCTTGGTGCCGTCTTCTACCTGTTCAACTGAGGTGCGGATCAAGTCCTTGATTTCCTTCGCGGCAGCAGCGCTACGCTGCGCCAAGGCACGCACTTCAGCGGCCACCACCGCAAAACCGCGGCCTTGTTCGCCCGCCCGAGCGGCTTCCACAGCAGCATTTAGGGCCAGAATATTGGTTTGAAATGCGATGCTGTCAATCACGCTGATGATTTCCCCAATCTTGCGTGAGCTGGTGCTGATGGCCGCCATTTTATCCACCGCTTTACCCGCCACCACGCCACCTTTTTTGGCGGCTTCAGTTGCGTTGGCAGCCAATCCGTTGGCGAGCTTGGTATTGTCCGCATTCTGACGAATCGTCGAGGTAAATTGTTCCATGCTCGATGCGGTTTCTTCAAGCGTTGAGGCTTGCTCCTCGGTACGCGCGGAGAGGTCGGTATTGCCGGCGCTGATTTGCCGGGCGGCGTTCGCGATTTCGCCGGCATTAATGGCAACCTGCGCGATCAAATTGTGCAGTTGCCCTACAAAGCCATTCATAGAGGTTGACAGTCGCCCAAATTCGCCTGACATGGCGGGCAGTTTTTTGGTTAAATCGGCTTCACCTGCGCGCAAATCTTCGGTCGCACGCAGCACCTGATCAATCGGCCCGGTGATATTGCGATACATCCAATAGGCAACCGCACCAAAAATCAGCAAGCCCAAAATGACGCTGAGCGTAACGGCCAAGCCCGCTTTAATGCCCATACTGCGCGCGTTTTCCTGGAAGCTGCGATTTTCTGATTCCAACTGATCTGAGAGCGCATCCAGGCGGCCAGAAATAGTGGCAAATTTGGATTCAAACTCGTTCATGCGGGCAAGGGCTGCCACCAGGTCGGTTTTGGTTAAGGCAAATAATTCATCTGATTCTGTAATGTAGGCTTTCATCGCCGGGCTGACTTCGTCTACCGCTTTGCGAATATTGGGTGCAGCCTTTGCCTCACCAATAATCACCATGGCTCTGGACAGTGCGGCTTTATGATTTTCGAATTGCTTCTCCAACCGCGCCATCCAGGCGGTTTCACCACGTTCAAAAGCAAGTATAAAAGTGACGACATCGCCTCGAATAGCGTCATGAACGATAGCGACATCGCTGCTGGCGCGCATTAGAGTGGTGTTGCTCGACGCTTCACGCAAGGTGTCATTAAAGCGATCCACCGTTAGATATGCAATCAAACCCACGACGATAAATATAATCGCCGCAACTCCAACAAAGGCAGCCAGCGCGCCTTTAATTGAGACATTATTTTTTATCATAATTTTTATTTAAAACAGGGTATTAAGCTGTTTTTCTAAAGTTAATTATAGTTAATAAAATTTTTCACATACCGCTGCGCTCGTTAAATTTTACAAATAATTCTAACGATTAATTTATTATTTCATGCCACGTCATGGCTGGGCGTGATCTTCGTCACAGTCAAACACTTTGAAGGCAGTTTGGGAGATGTTGTAACGATTGTTAACAATACAGCTAGGCGTTATTGGAATGCGGCCGGTGTGCCCAGATTATTTTTTGACCTGTGCCAATACCGTACTGGTCCATGCCAAACGGTCGATCAAGGTACGCAAAAACTGCCGATTAAAGCGCAACTGACAGGCATCCGAAAGCTGATCTAGCTGAACATCCTGAATCTTCAACAGCTGAACTTCCGAAACTGAAAAAATCGAGGCCGAACGCCGTGCGCGATCGCCCGACAAGTAGGCCATTTCACCAAAGCAGTCACCATCTTTAAGCACGTTGAGCAGCTTGTCGTCCTTAACCACTTTTACCTGGCCGGAGACAATAATAAAAAATGCGCGGCTAACATCGCCTTCAAGCAGTAAATTTTGCTCGCGCGAGTGATTTTCCCAAATGGCACCGCGCAATACTTCCCAAAGTTCCGAATCACGAAAATCTTTAAAAAACTCCAACTTGCGGAGTGAATTAAATTTTTCTGCGGATGATATTTCGAATGAGTATTTTTCCAGCTGCGGAAAAGTTTCAGCTAAATCACGGGCCATCGCGTACCAAGCTGGATAGCGTTTGGCAACATCCTTAGCCATAGCCTTTTCAACAATCTCGATCAATCGATCCGGCAAATCAGGGCGTATTGATTTCAGCGGTATGGCTTCCTCATTCAGAATTTTGTTAATCATAGCCACTGAATTAGTTGCCTGAAACGGGAGACGGCCTGCGAGAAGCTCATACATCGTGACGCCCAGTGAATAAATATCGCTTTGCGCGCTGGGCGGCTCTTCATTGATCATCTCGGGCGCCATATAGGCGGGCGAGCCGACAAAACCATCAATCTGGGTATGGGTGGAAGTCGAGATTTGCGCCGTACCAAAGTCAGAAATTTTTATATCGTCGCGCTCATCCAGGAGAACATTGGCGGCTTTGATATCCCGATGGATCACGCCGTTTTGAAACGCATAGTCGAGTGCGCGACAAGCTTTGAAAATCATCAAAACAGTTTGGCGTACGGGTAGTAAATTAGTTTCAGTACAATACTTTTTTAAGCTGCCACCGCCTACATATTCCATGACGATATAACTCATGTCCCCGTCAACGACAGCGTCAAACACACCCACGATATTGGGGTGGGACATTTTGCCGACCAGAGCGGCCTCATTTAAAAAAAGTTTTTCAAATCGCCGGGCCTCTTCAGGGCCCGCGCTATCGTCTTTTACCTGGACTTTAATCGCTACCTTGCGATCATTAAACTTGTCTTCACCCAAATAGACGACCGCCGTAGCACCGCGACCGAGCTCGGAAAGAATGTCGTACTTGCCAATTTTTACGGGACGCCCTGACATATCGCTTTTTTATAGATCGTACTTTTAAGTTTTTCGAGATATTGCTTGCTAAGCGCTGATTTACAACGAGTTTAACTGAAGAGTGTGAACTGTGTCACATTTTTTCAAAGTTTATTAAACACTAAATCAGCCGCTGGCTAACATTGAGTTCATGCGTCAACGCTTGATTTACCCTTTATAACCCTAACGCGGATTGGTTAATCAGAAATCGAGCCTGCTTACTGAAACCCTGGTTAGAAATATCTGACACATGGATCGCCGCAGCAGTATCTATGTTGAGATAGTTTTTAAACATGGAACGATCATAAGCGGGGTCATAATGGGTATTAAGCATGTTGGCGACAAATGCATGCCATTGACCGCTGTGGGCTAAATCTTTCCATGTCAGAATTTGTTCTTTGGAATGAAGCGCCGCTAGACAGTCCAGCTTGAAAAAAAGTAGTTCGCGGTCGGCGATGAGATGCGCATATTCCTCGTGCAGCAGATCAACTCGCAGCGGCTGTGGGGTAATAACTTCGAAGCAGCGGCCTTGCCACATCGCGCGTATGAGCGGATCAGGCACACGCAAGACGCCGATTTTTTTGCTTTCAGCTTCCACAAAAACGGGCTGAGTTCGGCCAAATAGTGAAAGCTGAGACCAAATAAGGCTATCAAACATTTTTTGAGAGGGTTGCGGCTGATCAGGCAAATTACCCAAGACCGAGCCTTTATGCGCCGCTAATTTTTCAAGGTCAAGCACTTGCGCGCCGTGTTCGGCCATGGCTTCCAGCAAACGGCTTTTACCGGACCCCGTGCGTCCGCAAATTACGTTGTAGGTGAACTTGCTCGGCATCGTTTCCAAGTCATTCACCACTTGTGCGCGCCACGCTTTATAGCCGCCTTCGAGCTGGACCGCGCCCCAACCAATTGCACGAAATATATGGGTCATCGCACCAGATCGCGAACCGCCTCGCCAACAATAAATGAGCGGCTTCCAATGCTTGGGCTTAGCGCGAAATTGTGCGTCGATATTAAGGGCGATATTGCGGGCCACCATTGCTGCGCCGACCTTCTTGGCTTCAAATGGTGAAACCTGTTGGTGCAATGAGCCAACAATGATGCGTTCTTCGTTCGTCAGCACCGGACAATTGACCGCGCCAGGCAAATGATCAAGTGCGAATTCAGCCGGGCTGCGGGTGTCGATAATGGTGTCAAATTGTGCCAGCTCAGCCCATGTCAGCGGCAGTAGCTGAAGGTTAGGGCGATCCGAACGAATGACCGGTTTGGGCTCGGCCTGTTGAGTGAGTGGTACTACTGCATCAGTGATATTCACAGTTTTACTTTTTGCGTGGGTTGACTATTTTTCTTGAGTATTTGCTCTATAGTCGGCATCACGTTTTGCAGAATACGCGGTTGGGCAATCGCAGCAGGATGCAGGCGATCCGTTTGAAAAAGCTCCAGCTTGTCGGCAATTCCATCGAGCAGAAAAGGTATCAGCGGCAATTTATATCGGGTCGCAAGTGTTGAGTAAGCGGCACTAAAATGCTGTGTATATTCGATGCCGTAGTTGGGTGGAATTTGCATGCCAACCATGATCACGCGCGCGCCCGCTTTTAGACTGGCCAAGGTGATGGCTTCAAGATTTTTCTGCATCGCCGTCACAGGCAAGCCGCGCAGGCCATCATTGGCCCCGAGTGCCAGCAGCACAATAGTGGGTTTTTGCAACGCTAAATCGGCCTTGATACGCGCCGCTCCGCCGATGGAAGTTTCGCCGCTCACGCTTGCGTTAATCACCTCCACGCCGCGAGGTTTTAATTGCTTGGCCATTAGCGACACCCAGCCTTCAGCCGGATTGAGTCCGTAAGCCGCAGACAAACTGTCGCCGTAGACGAGAATGCGTTCTTGCTTATGCAGGGCGGTTTGAACGGGTTGACCGGATTGGATGCCGGATGCTGCGGCATACGCTAACGCTGGGAACATTAATGCGGTCGCTATAATCATTTGGGTTGGTTTCGCGATTGAATTCGGTATTGAACTCAGCATTGAATTCCCGATTGAATCTAGCGCGGCCCTTGAAAAACAAAATAATCGTGCAATATTGTTCATGTATTTTCAAAATCTCTCAAAAATTTAAATTTTGGCTTTGATTCGCGCTCTTAATCACGGTCCTAATTTACGTTGCTAGTTTGTCTTATTCTTTCGTCTTGTCATTTCACCCATCATGCCAGATTGCCTGTGGCGTTTTGCTCAAGTTTTTTCAATATCTTTCGCTTAATAAAAATACTTAATGGCCCACCATGCCTGATTTGACCAATTCTTTTAATGCAGATTCCAGATCATCCGTACCAATCATTCGTGTCGATCATTTAAGTAAACGCGTACCTACCACCGATGGTTTATTAACCATTGTCAACAATGCTCACTTTAGCGTGGCAGCGGGTGAGGCCGTTGCGGTCGTGGGTGCTTCAGGCTCCGGTAAATCTACTTTGCTGGGACTTTTGGCAGGTTTGGACAATCCCAGTACAGGCAAGGTTTTCATTAATGGCGAAGATTTATTTGCGCTGAGTGAAGATGGTCGTGCAAAGCTGCGTGGCAGATTAGTTGGGTTCGTATTCCAGTCTTTTCAACTGCTGCCGTCATTAAACGCGTTGGAAAACATCATGCTGCCGCTGGAATTGTCCGGTGCAGCCGATGCTGATGCGCGCGCGAGGAGCATTTTGGGCCGCGTTGGTTTGGCGGCCCGCGCTACCCATTACCCTAAACAGTTATCGGGCGGTGAGCAGCAGCGTGTGGCGATTGCGCGCGCATTTGTAACCGAGCCCAAGCTTTTGTTTGCGGATGAGCCCACCGGCAATCTGGACGCTAAAACGGGGAGGGCCATGATTGATCTGCTGTTTGAATTAAATCGTGAACGCGGCACGACTCTAATTTTGGTTACCCATGATTTAAACTTGGCCGCGCGCTGTGGTCGCAGGCTCACCATCGATGAAGGCATCGTCAGCACCGAAGACGAACAAGCCGCGATGGCGATGTAATCGTCTGCCTGATACCGACGCCCATGAAAAAACTACTGCTGGCATTCAAGCTGCTGCGTCGTAACGCTAAATCAAGCGAAGCGAAAGTATTGCTGGTCGCGTTATTTATCGCCGTTACCAGTGTCACCACGGTTTCGTTTTTTGCGGATCGGGTCGAATCCGCGCTTAACACCCAAGCGAACGAATTAATCGCAGCCGATGTGGTGGTGATCAGCGATAAACCGACGCCCGACCGATTCCGTGATGAAGCCAAGCGCCTGCAATTAAACACCGCGGAATCCGCGACTTTTCCCAGCATGGTGGCGGGTGATGAGGCGAAAGGTCAGGGCGTCAATCTAGCCGAAATCAAAGCGATTACGGATGGCTTTCCGTTACGCGGCAAAATCCGGATCGCGGATGCGTTTGGCGCGCCTGATCATGAAGCTACGGGCATTCCGTCGGCGGGAACGGTATGGGCGCCGGCGGTGCTGCTTAACCGGATTAACGCCACTATCGGGGATGATTTGCGAGTCGGCGCGGTCAAGCTCAAAATTACCGCGATCATTACCAAAGAGCCGGATAGCGTGCTCGATTATTTTGGGATCGCACCGAGGGTCATGTTAAATAGTCAAGATCTTGTCGCCACAGGTCTGGTCCAGGTTGGCAGTCGGGTGACCTACCGGTTGCTGCTGTCGGGCGATAAAAAATCGGTTGCCGAATTCATTGCCACCTTTAAAGGTAATACGCTGCGCGGTGAGCGGCTGGAAAGTGTGCGCGATGCACGTTCCGAGGTGCGTGTTGCGCTGGAACGATCGCAGAATTTTTTGGGCCTTGCGGCGTTGTTATCGGTCATTTTGGCCTCGGTAGCCGTGGCGCTGGCCGCACGTCGCTACTCACAGCGGCAGCTCGATAGCGCGGCCATGATGCGCTGCCTGGGCGCTACTCAAGCCGATATTTTCAAACTGAATTTATGGCAATTTTTAACCCTCGGTCTCATCGCCTGTGCACTCGGGGTGCTGGCAGGTTTTGGTGCGCAAACCGGGCTGGCGGCAATGCTGTCGGGCATTTTTACCGTGGCGCTGCCCACCCCCACCCTCATGCCTGCACTGCAAGGCTTGGCGATCGGGATGGTGCTGCTGCTGGGCTTTACGCTGCCACCGTTACTCGCCCTGCGTAAAGTGTCCACACTGCGCGTACTGCGCCGCGATCTTGATCCGTTTGATGCAGGAGCAACATTTGCCTACCTGCTCGGCTTTGCGACGCTGGCCGGGCTGATTATCTGGCGCGCGGGCGATTTGAAATTGGGCGTCATTGCCGTAGGAGGTTTTGTGATCGCGCTTGGCGTGGCGGCACTGGCGGGATGGCTGCTGATTCGCGCGGCATCTAGCCTGCGCGGCGCGACTTCAGGGTCATGGCGCTATGGCATCGCCAACATGAAGCGCAATTCAGGTGGCAGTCTGGTGCAAATCATGGCATTAGGCTTGGGCATTATGGCGATGCTGATGTTGACTCTGGTCCGTACCGATCTTATTTCGCGCTGGCAGGATAGTGTTGGCGACAATATGCCGAACCGTTTCGTGATCAATATCCAGGGCGATCAGCTCAATGCGGTGAAATCTTATTTCAAGGCGCGCAATAGGGAGACGCCTGATTTATATCCGATGGTGCGCGGACGATTAGTTGAGATCAATGCAAAAAAAGTCGTTCCGTCTGACTATAAAGACGAACGCGCCAAGCGAACTTCCGAGCGGGAATTTAATCTATCATGGGCCGCCACCATGCAGGCCGACAATAAAATTTTGGATGGCAAATTTTGGCCAGCTGACACCAAAGAGAAAGAATTTTCAGTCGAAGAGGGTATCGCCAAAAGCCTTGGCATCAAAGTCGGCGACAGCCTGACTTACGACATCGCGGGTTCGCGTTTTGCGGCAACCGTCACCAATATACGCAAGGTTGAGTGGGGTTCATTCAAGCCGAATTTCTTCGTCATTGCCAGCCCCGGTGTGCTCGAAAGTTATCCGGCCAGCTATATCACCAGCTTCAATCTGCCCGCGGGCAATGAACAGATCGTGAATGGCCTCATCCAAAAATTTCCCAATCTGTCAGTGATCGATCTAACCGCCATCATGAATCAGGTGCGCACCATCACCAACCAGGTCGCAAACGCGGTCAGCTATGTATTCATGTTCGCGCTCGCTGCAGGACTGGTGGTGCTTTACGCCGCGATTGCCAGCACCCAGGATGAGCGAATTTTCGATGCCGCCATCATGCGCACGCTTGGTGCAAGCCGTAAACAAATGATCGTGGTGCAGCTGGCTGAATTTCTGGCGATTGGCTTGCTGTCGGGGCTCATCGCCTCGGCCGGCGCAATGGCATTGGCCAAGCTGCTAAGCGATAAAGTGTTGAACGTGCCGTATGTGATCAACTGGTGGATTCCGGTGATCGGTATAGTGGGTGGCGGGTTGGGCGTTGCTATCGCGGGTTTGTTGGGCACCAGGAAGGCGGTCGATTCGCCACCGCTGGCAACCATACGGGAACTGACGTAAATCTTTTCTGAGCAATTAATGGCAGACTAAAAACTTAATGCTCCAGCATTGGCGGATATTTTGAAGCATTTTTGCTCCAAATAGACCGACTAGCCTAGCGTTTTATATTTTCAATCAGCCATTTCGCCGTATGCGATGCGCCCAGCACATCGCAGCCAAAACGCTCCTTCATACTGCGTTTCAGGCCGAGCACAGCATGGTCTTTGCTGATCAACGCAACAGCACACGCGTGTGCTGCCAGCTGCACAAATTTTTGATCATCGCGATCACGGCAGCGCGGCACAATGCCCAACAGTGATGCGCGTTCCGGCGTGATTTTGACGAAGGCGTCGTATTGTGCCGAGGCTCGTTGTTGTGCCTCGATATCGAGTTTGAAAATGGGGTAATTCAGCACCCGAATAAGCTCATCGCGGCATTCGGCGTTACTCACAATCTGTACCTGTTGATGCGCAATCGCCGTCATTAATTCTGGCATGCCACCGTCTTCGAAGACCAGCCAATCCAGCACAATATTGGTATCGAGTACGATGATGGGTTTTGACTCCCCTGATATCGGCGTGGGCACTAAATATGTGTTTGCGTAAATGGCATGCGCGGCATCTTGGCTCGATCTGCGCCTAACCATATCAGGGACTATTTGGGCGGAAGTGGTGACGTTGCAGTGGTCGGCACGGGTTGTGGTAATGGTGGGGATAATGGTGAAGGTAAAGGTAAAGGGCTATCTTGCATTACAGCAACGCCTTTTACAAAATATTCGGTCTCGCCAAAACAAGAGCTGGGCAGCCCGATGTGCTGTTCGTACTGCACCGCCACTCGTCTGCCCATGACCTTATTGATCTGCTCGGCGGCTTGCTCATCGCGAATCGTGAACAGGAATTTTTCGGGTACCGAACCAGGCAGCGAAACCATCGCCATCTCGCCTTCCCAAGTCTTGCAAAGGTAGCCTTTTTTAGAGAGCTTCTGAATCCAGCCCGCGCGCTCACCGTAGGAATAACTCCAGCTCAGCATTACCCAGGTGTAAAGCACAAACAGCAATATCGCGCCTGCCAATATTCCCGCAAGCCATCCTACGATGACCCAACCGTGCTGGCGCTGAAGTGATTTCATGAGGGAATCTTTCATTTATATTTTGTGTCAAGTTTCATATCGAATTTAATTTAATTTTGATTATAAGACAGCGCGGATGAATTCACGCATGAAAAAATTGACTTAGATTGAGCGCTGCAAGGCTAGCCTGCTGCTGATCCTGCAGCCACCCCGGAAGCCCAGGCCCACTGAAAATTAAATCCTCCCAAGTGGCCGGTCACATCAACCACTTCGCCAATAAAGTAGAGGCCTTTTACGGTCGCGGCTTCCATGGTTTTTGATGATAGTTTACGGGTGTCTACGCCGCCTAATGTGACCTCGGCTTTGTTGTATCCCAGCGTGCCTGAGGGTTTTACGGACCAGCTTTCCAATGCGCCAATCGCCGCCTCATAGGCCTTATCGGTGAATTGATTATTAACTTTGATGAGCTGATTCGCCTCGCTCCACTGTTGAGCCAAGCGCTTCGGAAAAATCTCGGCCAGCACATTATTGAATTGCGCTTTGGCATGACGTTGCTCGCGCAGCCAATGCGCTTGTTGAGGATTAGGTAGCAGATTGATATGGATCGGATGCTGCGCCAGACCGTCTTGCCAGTAAGATGAAATCTGCAGAATCGCTGGGCCAGAAATACCGCGATGGGTGAGCAGTACGGCTTCGCGAAAACGGCCGCCATGGCAGGTAACTTCTGCATCGAGTGAGATGCCGGAAAGATCGCCGTAGCGCGCCAATGTTTCCGGGTCAAAACTGAGCGGAACCAGCGCAGGCCGAGGTGGCACAATCTTCAAACCGAATTGTTCAGCGACCTTATAGCCGAACGCGGTAGCGCCAATTTTAGGCACCGTAAGCCCGCCAGTTGCAATCACCAGGCTTGCTGAACTGACGACGCCTTGCTCGGAGTGAATGCAGTAATTTTCGCCTTCGCGGGTAATTCCGGTGACGCCACACGGCATTTTCCACTCCACATGGCCGCGATCACATTCGATTTTAAGCATTTGAATAATCTCGGTCGCGCTGTTGTCGCAAAACAGTTGGCCGAGGGTTTTTTCATGGAATTGAATACCGTGCTGTTCGACCAGCTTGATAAAATCCTGCGGGCTGTAACGGGCCAGTGCGGAGCGACAAAAGTGCGGATTTTGCGAGAGGAAATTTTCAGGCTTGGTGTGGAGGTTGGTAAAGTTGCAGCGCCCGCCGCCGGAGATGCGAATTTTTTCACCGAGCTTGTGATAATGATCGATGAGCAATACCCTTTTGCCACGCTGCCCCGCCACCCCCGCACACATCATGCCCGCAGCACCAGCACCGATGATGATGACGTCGTAATGGGCGCTCACCGGTGCACCGCCAAGTGACGCGGACAGTCCACTAGGTGATCGTTGACCATGCCGGTAGCCTGCATGAAAGCGTAACAAATAGTGGAGCCGACAAAGGTGAAGCCGCGTTTTTTCAAGTCTTTGCACATCGTGTCCGAGATGTCGGTTTTAGCCGGGGCCTCGCTCATAAAGCGCCATTTATTTTGGATGGGGTTGCCACCCACGAAGGCCCAGATATAGGCATCAAAACTGCCGAATTCTTTTTGTACTGCGATGAAGGCCTGGGCGTTTTTTATGGCGCTGGCAATTTTCAGGCGATTGCGAATGATGCCAACATTTTGCATCAGCGATTCAATTTTGGCGTCATTAAAGCGGGCGACTTTAGCCACATCAAAATGATCAAACGCGTGCCGATAATTCTCGCGCTTTGCCAACACGGTTGACCATGAAAGGCCCGCCTGCGCACCTTCCAGAATTAAAAATTCAAACAGCAGCCGGTCATCATGCAACGGCGCGCCCCATTCCTCATCGTGGTATTGGGCATCAAGCGGATTTTTGGTGGCCCAGGGGCAGCGTTCCAATTTCATATTATTTTTACAAGGTTAAAATTTAATCGATTTTGCATAGCCAGTGAGTTCCAGATAACCACGCCCCAAGCGCTGCTGGTTGCGCACAATATCGACTGCACCTTCCCAATAAATAACCCCGGTTGAGCGTGAGCTATCAAGCTCCTGATCATTAAACCAGGGTCGTATTTCAAACACCTCATCACCGACCTTAAGGGTTGTACCCACTGGCCAGAGTGCCCCGGTGCGCGGCGATTTCCATGTGGTGTTTGCCTGGAATGCAACGGCTTCGCGGCCGAGTTTCAAAATCGTGCCATCGGCCAATACCCGCGTACCGCCGGCCCACAAAATAGCGCCTTTAAGATCGCGCATCTGAAATGCCATCAGTGCGCCGCCATCATCAAAATTTGCACCTAACCAATCCCAGCCGACGGCATCACTGGCTAAGTATTCACTTGACCACTCATGATCAAACCATGCAGTGCCGGTGACGGCTTCGGCTTTGCCGTTAATCCTGATATGGCCTGATACTTTTAATTGCGGCAAGCTCACATAATAGCTCGCCTGACTTGATGCTGGTCCTTTGCGGCTAAAGCCTGCATCGCCTTGCAACAATGGCTGGCGGGTGATTGCCATGCGCAAATCCAGATTGAAATCGCGAGCCGGAATATGGGCAATGATATTGTCGCCTTCCATTTTCATCGTCCAGTGATCCAGCTTGATATTCATCTCATCGGTTTTAGCGGCATAGCCAAAACCGGCGCGGCCTGCACGTTCATCATGGCGCAATTTACCCCATGCTGGATCGGCGATTGCGGCATGGGCAAACAGGATTTGTGAAGGTGCAAATTGGCTCTTGCTGTCTTCGCCAATGCCGCTACGAGAGCGAAAAAAAGTCACCTGAAAACCAAATGGTTTACCGCTGGCTGTTTGCACCTGCCCGGTGACGTACCACCACTCGGTGCGAAAAGCCGGGTGTGCGCCGTGATCGCGAGGAAAGGCTAAATTCGGGTTCGGCGTCACGGCTGCAAATGCGGTAGCCGTGGGAGCAGTCGCCATCGCAGTGGTCACATTGGTCGCTGTAGTTGAAGTAGTTGCAGTAATAGCAGTAGCTTTCGTAGACGCAGTAAAAACGGCGGGCTCCGCATTCACCCAAAAAGGCGTGCAAAAAATTATGGAAAATAGCAAATGAGTAAGCATTTTTTTATGCATTTTTTTAAGCATCTTCTTTTACCGCCATCACGGCCAATCTTGAGAGCGCGAAGCGGCCGCTGATGATGGCGGACAACGCGGTCAAGGCAATTAGCACCATCGATAAAATAACTAATACCAACCAGGGAATATGCAGCTCCATACTCCAATGAAATGATTGTCGATTCACTATAAAAATTAACACCAGCGCAATTGCGAACCCGAGTGCAAGCCCAATCGCCGCGCCGATACTGCCGAGTAAAGCACCTTCTACACTCAATAATTTTTTGATTTCGGCCCGCGTCATGCCCAGATGCCGCAACATGCCAAACTCGCGCCGTCGTGACCATGCCTGCGCTGAAAAAGTGGCGCTAATACCCGCCAGGCCGACGAAGATGGCCGCGATTTCAAGCGCATAGGTGACGGCAAAACTTCGATCAAATGCGCTGAGAGATAGTTTGCGGATTTCACTGGCATCAATAATTTCAAGGCGTTCCCCTCCACGCAATAAACGGATGGCGCTGATCACGCCAAGTTTATCTGCATCGGTCCTAAGTTTGAGCGCGGCGTCGTTAATACGGGTATCGCCCGTTATGGCGATATAAGCGTCACGATCAATTGTCATCGCACCGTTACTGCGGGCATAATCCCGCCATACACCGCCCACGATTAACGTTCGCGCGACGCCATCAATGGGCACCGTAATGATCTGGCCCGCCTTAAATCCGTAGAGGTCAACCATTGCTTCTGTGATCCAGACGCTAGCAAGACCCGAGCGAACGATGGCCTCAGTGTTGACGCGGTTTAATAGGGTCAGTGAAGCCAACACATCTTCGCGCAGCGGTCGTGCGATCAGCGTAACCGGCGGCATATCGTATTTGAGCAGGATGCTGCGATAGCGTAAAAAATCAACTTTTTCTACGCCTGAAAGTGCCTGAAGAGCCACGCCAGTGCTAGGGTTTAGGGTATTTGCTTCGCCTGCATTAAGGCTGCCTGCCATGCGTACATAGACATCTGCTGTCAGCGCACCGGTAAGCCAATCCTCCAGCGATGCACGGAACGACACCACCATAATTAGCATCGCAATCATCAAGCTAAAGCTCGCCACAATACCGGTAATCGCGGCGGCGGCAGGGCCAGGAGATTTTTCAATATGACGGACGGCAAGCTGGCGAATCACAGAGGTTGAAAGGGGCAACATTGACAACACGCGCGCGCAAATCGTTGGTGCCAGCGCAATCACGCCAAACAGCATGCTCGCAATCGACGCATAAGCTGCCCAGGGGATTCCACCCATCGCGGGCACGGCCAGCAACACGGCACCCAGCAGTAATAGTCCAAGCCCAATCCAGAGTGGAGGCACCTGCGCTGCGCCATCTCCGGCATCATCAGTGGCTTTTAGCGCGCGTGCAGGTGCTTCAAAAGCGGCTTGTTGTGCGGGCAACCATGCGCCCACCCCCCCGGCGGCGATGCCGAGCAATATAAAAAACACGACAACACCCATATGCCAGTCAGCCTCGGGTGTGACCCCGGCAAAAAAACCACTGCCTAAATCAGCACCGAATTTTTTTAGCGCAATGGTTGCAATCGCTAGGCCCAGCACGCATCCCAGCGCACCGCCCATTGCGCCCAGGATCGCACCCTCGGCCAGCAATACACGCATCAATTCGGATCGCGTTACCCCAAGAGTACGATACAGCGCGAACTGCGCGCGTCGCCGCACCACGGAAAGAGATTGTGTGGAAAATACCAAAAACCCGCCGGTGAAAAGTGCAACCATGGACAACACGGTCAAGTTGATTCGGTAGGCCCGGGAAACGGCTGCACTCTGCTCATCGGCTTGCTGCGGCGTAATGAGTGTAAGCCCGGGTGGCAAACGTGGCAGCAGGTCGGCGCGAAATTGTTCGATATTCACACCCGGCTGCAAGCGCAAATCAATGCGTGATAAATAGCCGACTTGATTGAATAATGCTTGCGCACCGGCGATGTCCATCACCGCCAAAGGTTCTTTAAATTGGGGTAGCTCGATCTTGCCGGCAATGCTCAGGGTTTTCCGCTCTAGGCTAACCGGGACTACCAAACTTGCCGGTGGAATTGGGGAGTCTGGCAAACCTTGTGTATTAGTGGGCAACAATGCGCGCGCAGCGCGATTTAAAAAAAGCTGATTGGGCTCCAGCACGGCATAGCGATTAGCCGATGCATTTTGATCAAACATCTCGCCAACAAATCCCGGCTGCAGACGTGCCGCCTGAAAAATATCGATGCCGATAAATTTGATTGCTTGCCGGAAGCTTTCAGGTGTGGCGCTCATTTCCAGAACCGGGCTGGCCACCGCAATGCGCTCGTCATTGAGAAATGTTTCGAGGATGCGTTCATCAAAACCGCCGATGCTGGCCCGCCCGCCGCGCAAGGCGAGGTCAGCGTCGCCACTCAAAGTGCGTGAGGCCTGCTGCATTTCGCTGATGGCGGATTGATTGATCACATGCACGGCGAGTCCGAGTGCGACTCCCAGCGCAATACCGGCCACACTCAACGCGGTGCGTCCCAGATTAGCGCGAATAGATGCGATAAAAAGGCGAGTCAGCATGCCAGCACTTTGAGCTATCCGTAATGACGTGGCAACAGGCCGCGTTTGCTTAATTCCACCGCGCGATCTGCTGAACGTGCGGCGATTTCGCTATGCGTTACTAAAATCGCGGTGGTGCCATTACGTTGAATCTCGATGCGTAACAATGCCATGATTTGTGCGGCGGTGTCGGGATCAAGATTGCCGGTAGGCTCGTCAGCAAGCAACAGCTGCGGACGATGGGCCAGTGCGCGGGCGATCGCGACGCGCTGCATTTCGCCGCCGGATAGCTCGCGCGGCAGGGCCGCGGTTTTTTCATCCAGCCCGACAGATGCCAGCATTTCCTGCACACGGGTTTTGATTTCCGCTGCGGCCCAGTTATTGAGCCGCAACGGCAGCGCAATATTTTCGAACACATTCAAATAAGGCAGCAAATGAAACGCCTGGAAAACAAAGCCAATTTTTTGGCGGCGAAATAAGGTGACGCGATCATCGTCATGCGGCTGGTTAGCCGCGTTCAGTAATTGGCCTGCAAGCCTGATCTCACCGTTGGTGGCAGGTTCCAGGCCAGCGATGATGTTCAGCAGAGTAGATTTTCCGGCGCCTGATTCGCCCATCAACGCAATGTATTCGCCAGTATTGAGCGTGAAATCCAGGTTTTCAAAAATCGGGGCAGAAGATAAATCAGGGCCGAAGCGTTTGGTGAGTTTATGTATGAGCAGCATGCCGTAATGTAGCTGCTCTGTGCCAATGAGGCAACGATATTTACGATGGTATAAAAGCGGGTGCAGCAGGATCAGCCGTTGATGTAGCTTTCCAGTTGCGCTATCGTAAATTCATGATCGGCGATCAGATCATTCATGAGGTCGCGAATCGAAATCATGCCGAGAACCATGCTGCCGTCCATAACCGGCAGGTGGCGAATTTTTTTCTCACTCATCAGTGCCATGCAGTCGCGAGTACGGGTGTAGGGCGATACCACCAAAACATTGCGCGTCATGATGTCGGCAACTCTGGTTTCTTTTGAATTTTTATTCTGGAGCGCAATTTTTCGAGTGTAATCACGCTCGGATAGTATGCCAACGAGTTGGCCGCGCTCCATCACCATGAGCGCACCGACTTCATAATCGGCCAGCAATTTCAGCGCATCAAAAACCGTATCGTCAGGCTTGACGTGGTAAAGCGTGGAATTTGCGGCGTGGCGTTTGGAGAGCAGTTCCGAGACGGGTTTCATATTGCCTCCTGTGGGACTTTATGAGCTGACGGGATTTAAAGCATATCGAAAAATAGCATATCGAAAAAACGTATTGATAACGAGGTTTAAATCGTTATACGGCGCGCTGCCAAGGCCGGCCAGGGCTACATATTGGGATAATTCGGGCCACCGCCTCCTTCGGGAACGACCCAGACAATATTCTGCGTGGGGTCTTTGATATCGCAGGTTTTGCAATGTACGCAGTTTTGCGCGTTGATTTGCAGTTTTTGCCCGCCTGCCTGATTGTCAACATACTCATATACGCCTGCCGGGCAGTAACGCGCTTCAGGGCCGTCATAAAGCGCCAGATTTATCTTCACCGGCACCTCCGCATTCTTTAACGTAAGGTGCGCAGGCTGATCCTCTTCATGATTGGTATTTGAAATAAACACAGACGACAGCCGATCAAAAGTTAACACGCCGTCTGGTTTGGGATAGGTGATGGGCGTCGAATCAGCCGCTTTCAAGAGAGTCTCGTGATCAGCGTGTTGATGGTGCATGGTCCATGGCGCTTTGCCGCGAAACAAGATTTGATCAACGCCTACCATCAAGCTACCCGTGTAGAGCCCCTTTGCCATCGCGGGCTTGAAGTTGCGTGCGCGATGCAGCTCGTCATGCAGCCAGCTATGCTTAAAAGCTTCCGGGTAATCAGTCAGCTCATCGCTGGTGCGCCCGGCAGTAACAGCCGCAAATGCAGCCTCAGCAGCCAACATCCCGGTCTTGATCGCGGCGTGACTGCCTTTGATGCGCGGCGCATTCAGAAACCCCGCGTCATCACCGATCAAGACGCCACCCGGAACGATGAGCTTGGGCAGCGATTGCAGGCCGCCTGCGGTGAGGGCGCGTGCGCCATAGGCAATGCGTTTGCCGCCGTCAAAAAATCCACGGATCGCGGTGTGAGTTTTGTAGCGCTGAAATTCTTCAAATGGTGACAGGAACGGATTGGTATAAGCAAGCCCCACCACAAAGCCCACCGCCACCAGATTGTTCTCAAGATGATACATAAACGAGCCGCCGTAAGTTGCGCTATCCAGCGGCCAACCCGCGCTGTGCATGACCAGGCCGGGCACATGTTTGGCGGTTTTAACTTCCCACAATTCCTTCAGGCCCAAGCCATAGGTCTGCGGATCGTGGCCATCGTTGAGCGCAAATTTTGCCTGAAGTGTTTTGCCTAAATTGCCACGACAGCCTTCAGCAAAAAAAGTGTATTTGGCGTGAAGCTCCATACCTCGCGCATAGCGGCTGGTATGCTCGCCCAGCTTGCCAATGCCCATATCGCCGGTAGCAATGCCTTTGACCGCGTTATTGTCATGAAATAAAACCTCTGATGCCGCAAAGCCGGGATAAATTTCCACACCTAAAGTCTCAGCCTGCACACCCAGCCAGCGACATACATTTGCCAGGCTGATCACATAGTTGCCATGATTTTTAAAACAGGCGGGCAGCATCCAGCTAGGAACCTGCATGCTGCCGGTTTCAGAAAGGAACATAAACCGATCTTCTGTCACCTGCTGATTAAGCGGCGCACCCATAGCTTGCCAATCCGGAAACAGCTCCGTTATCGCGCGTGGATCCATCACCGCGCCCGAAAGAATATGGGCGCCGACCTCAGAGCCTTTTTCGACAATGCACACGGAAATTTCGCTGCCGGCGGCGGCGGCTTGCTGCTTGAGTCGTATCGCAGCACTCAAGCCCGCCGGGCCAGCACCTACAATGACGACATCGTATTCCATTGATTCGCGTTCGGACATGATGGCTTTGCGATTAAATAATCATTAAAATAAATTTACGAAAGAGCACTATCAAAGACGACCGTGCAGTTGCACTATCAGGTTTGTTAGTGCACTTGCTATTATAGCGACAACCTGCCGCACTGTAGCCAATGAAAAGGCAATTTTCAGATATGTCCGTACCGATTATGGCATCACCCGGCAAGCTGCTTTTTACTCAACAATTTCCGATCCGGTGGGGAGAAATGGATGTGTTGGGCCACGTCAACAATGCGCAGTACCTCCGCTATTTTGAGGAAAGCCGCGTTGTATGGTTTGAGGGTATCGGCAGACCATTGCGTTCCAGCGGGCAGGGCATGATCTTGTTGAAAGCCACCGTGACTTATAAAAAACCGGTGGGCTATCCTGCCAACGCCGTAGTTGAACTACGTGCAGGGTGCATCGGCAACACCAGCTTTAATCTCGTCAATACGTTGACCATCGAAGGTGACTCATCGCCTGCCTGCATCGGTGAATTTGTAATCGTCTCGTTTGATTATGTAAATAACAAGCCGTTGCGCGTGCCAGATGAAATGCGTCAATTACTAGGTTGAACTCCTAAATCGTGAATTACTAACATGAATACAAATTTCCTCACCTCGACCATCGGGTTTACAGCGGTTGGTGCAGGCGCTGCCGTGGGCGCATGGCTGCGCTGGGGCTTATCGCTATGGCTAAATGCCCGCAATGTGAGCGTCCCACTTGGCACGCTTGCAGCCAATTTAATCGGCGGTTTTTTAGTGGGTTTAGCGGTTGCTTATTTCAGTAAACATCCCGAGCTTTCGCCGACCTGGCAATTATTCATGATCACTGGTTTTTTAGGTGGCCTCACCACCTTTTCAACCTATTCGGCAGAGGTCGTCACGCTGTTTGAACGCGGTGATTTTTTATCAGCGCTCATGGTGGCATGTGCTCATTTGATTGGGTCGTTTGCGCTGACTGCGCTGGGTTTTTGGACTTACCGTACACTGGCGGCAGGATAAAATTAAAGTGATTAGTATTGGCAATAAATACGAAGCATGACTATAGCGATAGCGATAGCGATAGCGATAACGGTAACGGTAAGGATTAAGAAATATTTTAAGAAATGGATAATCTCTGCCGCGTCCCTAGCAGTGGTGATGGTCCCGCTCGTCGTCACTTCAAATAAAAAACGAAAGTCGCCTAGCCAAGACGACTTTCAGCCATTTTTGCTCCATGAAGCCGCAGAATGGCGTTCTATCATTCTTGATGCGGGCTTACAAATACAAGCAAAGTTCGTCATGTTTAACGCACCAATCGATCCCGCCTTAATCCTAACTATTGCGCACCCATTTCGTCAGCTTTCGCCGCAACTTGGGTTCATTAAAGCCGTGAATCGTTTCGTTGCCGATGATGATTAATGGCACGCCGCCGCCCTCGCTGAATTTTTTGAAGCCTTCCATGCCTTCAGCGGTATTTTCCACATCGTATTCGGTCACTTGAATACGGTTGTCTTTGAAAAATTGGCGCGCGGCAGTGCAGTAGCCGCACCATGTGGCGCTGTAGAGAATGATATCTGGCTGCCCCGACGATTGAACTGACTGTTCATCTGTGCTGACAGGTGGCCGCTTGAATAACGATTTCCCCTGCCAAGCCACCATGACCACGACAACCAACACCAGCGACCATTTCCATCCGCCGCCAGATACTTCAGGCGCTGCACGAAACCCGGCGCTCGGCCTGCGTTCATTCGCACTTTCCGTATATGAGCCATACGAGGTATCGCCTACTTTGCTATACGCGACCTGACAGGACGGGCATTGCCACAGTGGCGCGGTGTCAGATTCTTTTCGGGCGTAGCTGCATTTGGGGCAGATGGTTGGCATGGTCTCAGGACTAGATAGGGTAACGGGCAATTAGATTATGGAAATACTAGTATGCGCAACCTTTATGAACACGCCGTTGTAGCAAACATTTGAGCGATTGTACGAGCGAATTAAAGGATTCAGCGATAATTATTTTCCGCTAATATACAAATCTCTTAAATATATTAAGTTGGTTACGTATCCAACTAGGAAACGTTTTCTGCACGTTTTGCAGCGAGGTCATAACAATGAATTTTTTATTTTCGTTAAATAATAAAAACATACGCACTTTGTTGAGGAAACCAACATGAAATTTATTCGCTTTGCTGCTCCGGCGCTGTACATCTGCGCCGCCTTGCTATCCGTCTTGGCTTCAGCGGGAGCATCGGCATTACCCAATACCACCGACACTCGCATGCTCAGCGAGCCTGCGGTGTCGGCAAAGCATTTGGCGTTCGCGTATGCCGGTGATTTGTGGGTGGCCAATCTTGATGGCAGCAATGTGCGGCGGCTGACATCCGATATTGGTGAAGAATCATCGCCTGTGTTTTCGCCGGATGGAAAATTGATTGCGTTCAATGCGCAATACGAGGGTAATACGGATGTGTATGTGGTGCCGGTTGAAGGCGGCGTGCCAAAGCGGCTCACGTTTCATCCCGGACCTGACTTGGTGCAGGCGTTTACGCCTGACGGAAAATCGGTTTTATTTACTTCGGCGCGTGCAGTGTTTACCGGTCGTTATCGCCAACTGTTTACGGTGCCGATTGAGGGTGGGGTTGAAACTCAACTGGAAATTCCGCACGGCGCAAAAGCCACTTATTCGCCCGACGGCAAACGCATCGCTTATAACCCGATCGCACCGGCGTTCATGCAGTGGAAGCATTACCGCGGCGGCACGCATTCACAACTTTGGTTGTTTACGCTGGCTGATCGCAGTATCGAAAAAATTCCGCAGCTCGGCGTCGACATCGGTGTGAACCCGAAAGCGCGTTCAAATGATGTGGATCCCCTATGGATAGGCGACACGATTTATTTCCGCTCGGACCGAAATGGTGAATTTAATATTTTTGCGTTCAATACCAAGACCAAAGCCGTAATCCAGATTACCAAGCATACGGATTTCCCGGTGCTGAGCTTGGCGGGGGCAGCAACCGGTGCAACAACAGCGGCGGGCATGATCATTTATGAACAGGCTGGCTACTTGCATGCGCTTGACCTTAGCAGCGGCACAGCCAAAAAACTAACCATTGGCGTGACCACTGATTTAGCCGCGTCGCGCTCACGCTTTGTGAAGGGAAATAAATACATTCGCGATGCGGCGCTGTCGCCTTCAGGTGCGCGCGTGGCCATCGAATTCCGCGGTGAGATTGTGACGGTGCCGGCCGAAAAAGGCGATGTACGCAATCTGACGCAAACCGTTGCTGCGCATGAGCGCTCGCCGATCTGGTCGCCTGACGGTAAGTTAATTGCGTATTTTTCGGATGAATCAGGCGAGTATGAGTTACATGTTCGTGCGCAAGACGGCAAGGGTGTCGTCAAAAAATTCAAGCTGTCTGGTGCGGGTTTTTATGATCGCGCAGTATGGTCGCCTGACAGCAAAAAAATCGTGTTCACGGACAATGGCTGGAGCTTGTTTGTGATTGATATTGCCAACGGCGGCACTAACGTCGGCATTAAAAAAATCGCGACTGAACCGCTCTATGGCCCGCGAAAAACCTTGCGCGCTGCATGGGCACCGGATTCGCGCTGGATTGCCTACACCCTGAATTCGCAGGCATATATTCAAACCGCCTATGTCTATTCGATCGACCAGGATAAATCGTTTGCAATTACCGATGGTTTATCGGATGTCACGCAGCCAGTATTCGACAAGAGCGGCAAGTATCTTTACTTTTTTGCCTCGACCGATGCGGGGCCGAGCAACAACTGGTTCTCGTTACAAAATCAGGACAACCGCATCACGCATACGGTGTGGATAGCCGTGTTAAGAAGCGATTTAATTTCGCCGTTAGCCAAGGAAAGCGATGAAGAAAAAGGCATCACCAAAGATGCTGTCAAGGACCCGCTTGATAATATTGACAAGGTCGCAGGCGCGGACGATAAAATGGAATCGAAAAGCAGCGGCGCCAGCGCCAAGGTAAACAAATCGGCTGCGTCCGCACCTTTATCTATTCCGCCTATACGCATCGATTTCGACGGTATCGCTACTCGCATCGTAGATTTGCCGATTCCCGTTGCAGAGCTTTCATTATTGGCCTCAGGTGCGGCGGGCCAAATATTTTTTCTGCGTGAAACCGATGGTAAAAGGGCGCTGCAGCGATTTGACTTAAAAGATCGCAAGACTGAAACCCTGGTGGCCGAGGCGGATGATTTTGAGGTCTCTTTCGATGGCAAAAAAGTGCTTTATCGGCAAAAAGACAGCTGGTTGACGGGCTCAGCGTTAGGCAAAACACTGCCGCTCAACGAAGGCAAATTAAAGCTCGATGCGGTCGAAGTAAAAGTCGATCCGCGTGCTGAATGGCCGCAGATTTTTAATGAGGTGTGGCGAATCAACCGGGATTATTTTTATGATCCCGGCATGCATAGTGTGGACTGGAAAGCGATGCGCGCCAAGTATGCGGCGTTCCTGCCTGAGCTCGCGACCCGTGCTGATTTAAACCGGGTGATTATGTGGATGTGTTCTGAGCTGGCGGTGGGCCACCATCGAGGCGGTGGCGGCGACAGTTTTGCCGAGATCAAGCTGGTGACAGGGGGCTTGTTGGGCGCGGATTATGAGGTGGCTAACAATCGATATCGTTTTAAAAAAATCTATGGCGGTTTGAACTGGAACCCGCTGTTGCGTTCGCCTTTGACCGAGCCTGGGGTGAATGCAAAGGCCGGCGAATACCTGATTGCGGTTGATGGACGCGCTATCTCGCCACCGGCTAATTTGTACAGTTTTTTTGAAAATACGGCTGGTAAATCTATTGAGCTGACCCTAGGCCCGAATGCGGACGGAACCGGCGCGAGGACTGTATTGGTCGTGCCTGTGGCAACCGAAGATGCTTTGCGTAATCGTGATTGGGTGGAGGGCAATATTCGTAAAGTAGATGCCGCTACCGGCGGGCGGGTGGCTTATGTTTATGTGCCGAATACGGCAGGTTTGGGACACACCTATTTCAAACGCTATTTTTTCCCGCAAGCCTATAAAGATGCGGTGATTATTGATGAGCGTTTTAACGGCGGCGGCAGCGTGGCTGATTACTACACCGAAATTCTGCAAAAGAAAGAAATCGCGTGGTGGGCAATGCGCTATGGTGCCGATATGAAGACGCCTTCCGCATCGATTCAAGGCCCCAAAGCGATGCTGATTGACGAGAACGCAGGCTCGGGCGGCGATTTGCTGCCGTGGATGTTCCGCAAATTTGGTATCGGCCCACTGATTGGCAAACCAACCTGGGGTGGGCTGGTGGGCATTTTGGGTTTCCCGGTGCTGATGGACGGTGGCAATATTACCGCACCAAATTTAGCGTTCTGGACACGCGAAGGCGGCTGGGGCGTGGAGAACGAAGGTGTAGCGCCCGATATTGAGGTGGAACAAACGCCTGCTGAGGTGATTGCCGGACGAGATCCACAACTTGAAAAAGCGATTGAAATAATAAAAGCCGAGCTGATCAAAAATCCGCCTGTAAAGCCTTTACGGCCAGCTTATCCGGATAAGAGCCGGTAGGAAATACCGATACGGGATTCATTCATCGTGGTGATTTTTAAGTCCCGTATTCAATAATGTTCGCGCTTCAAAAATAACTTCTGACGCGGTTAAACCATGCGGCCCCATGCCGTGATGACAGGCGCAATCGGCAGCGGCGCCGTGCAGATAAACGCCTAACTTTGCGGCATCCAGGGTGCTCAAGCCCTGCGCCATGAAGGCCGCAATCATGCCTGATAGCGCATCGCCCATGCCGCCGGATGCCATGCCTGGATTGCCGGTGGGGCTTATAAAATAGTGGCCAGCATGAGCACTGCCTTGCACTGCGTTCGTCAGCGTGCCCGGCATGACAATGACGGTACCGTTACCTTTCAGCACCACCACTGCGCCGGTAGAGCGTGCGATTGATTGTGCGGCGCTGATGCGATCCTGCTGCACCTCGGCGGTGCTGATGTTCAACAAACGCGCCGCTTCGCCAGGATGCGGTGTTAAAACTATTTTTGAATTAAAACTCAAGGAAAGACAGGTGTTTCCAGCCACTTTTTCCTGAAGGGCCGCTCCAGTGCTAGACTTTTTTGCTACGATTGGCGGGATAACCCAACGCAAAGCATCCGCATCAATTAGCATCAGCATCTGTCGTGCCCTGATTTTTGTCATGATGGATTTGGCGGCTGCGCTCTGACCCATCCCCATGCCGATGGCAAACACCGTGATCGCTTCATTTGCCGCTAAATCACGCGCCGTGCGCATCATGATTTCCGGATTGATCGGATCGTGCGACAGAGCTTGATCGGCCATTAGCCCGACATACACTTTGCCAGGCCCCATATGTAATGCGGCCCGCGCCGCCAGGATGGCAGCACCGACCATGCCATCGGCCCCACCGATAATGCCCACTTGGCCGTAAGTGCCTTTGTGCGAATGATGGCGACGTTGCGGAATCAGCGCAGCGCAATCGCTTTCGGTCAGCAGCGTGCCTGAAGATGGCGGCAATTTAGCGCCTAGCGTATCAATCAAAATCTCGCCACAGCAATCGCTGCCGTCTGCCGTATACAGGCCAGGTTTGGCGCCGAGAAAGGTGAGGGTGGTGGTGGCGTGAATCACTGCGCCAGGGGCCGCACCAGTATCAGCTATAAGGCCGCTCGGGATATCGATAGCCAAAATCGGGATGTCGTGTTTTTCACTGAGCGCGTTGGCCGCATCAATGATGTGGGCGAATTCGCCAGCCGGTCGTTGTGTAAGACCAATACCAAAAATGCCATCAATTATTAGACCGTAACCAGATGTAGACGTAGACGTAGACCCAACCGCAGACCCAAATTCCAAGCCTGGCGTGGCTTTGACGAAACTTCCTTTGGCCTTGATATATTCTGCGCAGGCTGTTTTAGCCACGGGGCCAGGATGTTTTTGCTCGCCTACCGACACTACGGTGATGTTTATTTTCTGCTTTTGCAGGATGCGCGCAGCCACCCAGGCATCGCCACCATTGTTGCCAGGTCCGACAAGAATCAGCACATTTTTTTTGCGCTTGTGCAGCAGCTTGATGGCGCAGGCCGCGATCGCTTCCCCAGCAGCTTGCATCAGCGAGATCCGCGAATGAGCGGTGGTGTGAGCAGTTTCGATTTGCCGGATTTCGGCAACAGTGTAAAGAGCAGTCATTGCTAGACATTCATTGTTTTGAAAACTATTTGGTTGCGCGATGTTAGCTGACAGTTCGCGGGCTTTAGGTGGCAGGTGTTAATACGGTATCTTTTGCTACCGCCAGCATTTGCGGATAATCCGCACTGTAATGCAGGCCACGACTTTCTTTGCGCTCAATCGCTGAACGTACAATCAGCTCGGCAGTTTGCAATAAATTACGCATCTCGATCAAATCATTGGAGACACGAAAATTGGCGTAGTACTCGTGAATTTCGGCTTTCAGCAAATTGATGCGATGCATCGCGCGCTCAAGGCGTTTGTCCGTGCGCACAATGCCGACGTAATCCCACATGAACCGGCGCAGCTCGTCCCAATTGTGGGAAATGATTACCTCTTCATCCGCGTTTGTGACGCGACTTTCATCCCAAGCAGGGAGCGCAGGCATCAACGTGGCGACAGAAGACTGAATATCGTTCACCACCGCGTCTGAAAAGACCAGGCACTCGAGCAGCGAATTACTCGCCAGGCGGTTCGCACCGTGCAAACCGGTGCAGGAGACTTCACCGATCGCGTACAGATTATCAACATCGGTGCGACCACGTAAATCAGTCACCAGACCGCCGCAGGTATAGTGGGCCGCCGGCACAATCGGAATGGCGTCCTTGGTAATATCGATACCGAGGGTCAGGCATTTTTCGTAAATATTGGGGAAATGGGATTTCAAAAAATCAGCGGGTTTGTGCGAAATATCGAGATAAACAAAATCGATACCGCGCTTTTTCATTTCATAGTCGATCGCGCGGGCAACGATGTCGCGTGGCGCCAGCTCGGCACGCTCATCATGCGCGGGCATGAAACGCTCGCCTGGTTTGGTTTTGTCGTTTACGTCAGGTAGTTTTAATAGGCCGCCCTCACCGCGCACCGCTTCGGTGATGAGATACGATTTGGCCGCAGGATGATAAAGGCACGTCGGATGAAACTGCATGAACTCCATATTAGCCACTCGACAACCCGCTCGCCAACCCATCGCTACACCGTCGCCGGTAGCAACATCAGGGTTAGTGGTGTAAAGATAGACCTTGCCTGCGCCGCCGGTGGCCAGTGCCGTAAAACGCGCTGAAACCGTAGAGACCCGGCCGGTCTTGTTATTTAACGCATACGCCCCGAAGCAGCGGTTTTCATCGCGGCGTTTGAGCTGCTTACTGGTAATTAAATCGACCGCAATATGGTGCTCAAGCACCTCAATATTCGGGTGCGATTTTAATTGCGACACCAGGGTTTTTTGTACCGCGCGTCCAGTTGCATCGGCGGCATGCACAATCCGCCGATGCGAATGTCCGCCCTCGCGAGTGAGATGAAGCTCATCGTGGTTGTTGTCATCGCGAGTAAAAGGCACGCCCTGGTTTACCAGCCATTCCACCGCTTCCCGGCCATGTTCAACCACGAAACGCACCGCATCGTCTTTGCACAGGCCAGCGCCGGCAATATGGGTGTCACGGATATGGTTTTCAGCGGAATCATCATCGCTCAAAACGGCGGCTATTCCACCCTGTGCCCAGGCGCTCGCGGCATCCAGCAGCTCATGCTTGGTCAAGAGTGCCACTTTTTGAGTTTCAGCCAAGCGCAACGCCAAGGACATGCCCGCTAAACCGCTGCCAATAATCAAAACATCGTATTTTTTCATTGAAAAATAATTCTTGTGGAAGGTGAAGGTTCAAAAAATCAGCAGGCCAAAATGCGACGGGAGAGCCTGCAATAGTATTCCGGATGGAACTATTGTTTACCGAGTCGGTCTGTCTTGTAGCGCTAAAATAAGGTTATTAATGCAAAAAATTTTAGGGTGTGAAGCAAAATATGTGGCGATTGCCTTAGTCAGGATCGTAGGTGCGCAAATCAGGCTAAAAACCACAACACAGGCGAGTAGAATACAAAAAGGATTACAGAGATGACTGCGACGACTGACGTGACGTTTATAATACCTGACGGTATTGATATTCATTCGAGAATTAAGCGCGGCCTTGGGCTGGGCACGAAATCCGCGGCTATTGTTGGGAAATCAGTGCAGACTGGCACTGCAACCTCGACCAAGCAAGTCGTGCAAAAAAGTGTTGCCGAAGTTGTAGGCAAGGGGTCAACACCGTTTCAGGGAAAATCATTGATGAGTGATCGCGAAGTCGATCAACAATTGGTAGAGCGAGCACAGGCGGGCGACAAAAAAGCGTTCGAATTGCTCGTTATTAAATACCAGCGCAAGGTAGAGCGTCTGTTATCGCGGATTATTCGTGACCATGCAGAGGTTGAAGATATATCCCAGGAAGCGTTTATAAAAGCTTATCGCGCCTTGGCCAATTTCCGTGGAGATAGCGCTTTTTATACATGGCTGTACCGTATCGCAATCAATACCGCCAAAAATTATCTCGTCAGCAAAGGGCGGCGCGCACCGACCACCACCGAATTTGATATAGAAGAAGCCGAAGGGTTTGAGGACGCGACCGGGCTGCGTGACGTAGCGACCCCCGATGCCGAACTAATGTCGAAACAAATTGGCCAGATCGTGAATCGAACAATTGATAACCTGCCTGAAGAATTAAGAACCGCGATTACGTTGCGCGAAATCGATGGTTTGAGTTACGAAGAAATCGCGCAAATCATGGATTGCCCGATCGGTACAGTACGATCAAGAATCTTTCGCGCCCGGGAGGCGGTAGCAGAACAGTTACGTCCGCAACTCGAAACGTCGAAAGACAGGAGATGGTGAAATGAACGAAAAATTATCGGCCCTGATGGATGGCGAGCTTGACCGCGAAACAGCGGCGATTGCGATCAGAGCGCTCGGCAACAGTGATCCGCAGAGGCAGCATTGGGATTGTTATCATTTGATCGGCGATGTTTTGCGCGGCGTAGAACAAACGCGGGATGCGCATCTTAATTTGACCGAACAAACCGTTTGCTCGATAGTTAGGCGTCGTGCTTCGGCGGATATTATTTTCGCGCAGCTTGCCGCTGAGCCGACCGTGTTGGCGCCAGCCGCGATCCGTCAGGCTCGCTCAGCTACAAGAGCAACGCCTATTCAGCAGCGAACGCGTTTTGCGCTTGCTATGGCGGCCTCAGTGGTTACCGTTTCAGCGATCGGCGTCATTGCATTCAAACAACAACAAGGTTCACTTTCTGCGCCGTCCCAAATTGCACAGCAAACACCGACTAGGCCTTTAGCAGGGACAGCCGCAGCGCCCTTAAGCACAGCAACACTCAAAGGTCCTGAAACGAGGGTCAACGATTATCTTTTGGTGCATCGTCAATTTGCCAATCCCGCTGCACTACAGGCGGCAGTGCTGAAACGTAGTGAGCAGCGTCAGGCAACAGGGCAGTGAGCTTCATTGTAATTTCTAAATATTTGGGCATATTCGACGGTGTACAGCAGAAATCCATGAAAGTACCAGGCGATCAATTCATTCAGTGGCGCGCAGATTTATTTGAATTATGCCGTTTGCAAAGATTAACGGCATTTGTTTTGGCAGTCCGTGCAGCTTTTAGCTTAATCACGCTTTTTTCTCTGTTTATGCTTTTTGCCAATGCGTTCTGGGTAGAAATAGCAGCGGCACGAGATAATCGTGACGGACGCGATCCTGAAGCCGTTGAGTGGCTCGAGCGCATTTCCAAGGCATCCCGGGACTTGCTCTATACCGGCGTGTTTGTGCATCAGACGTTGGATAACAGCAGCACATCACGTGTGACTCATATGCTGGATCGCCAGGGCGTTGAGCACGAAAAAATAGAAGCGCTTGATGGCCCATTGCGCGAGATCATTCGCCGTAACGAGGAAATGTTTTGCTATCAGCCGGATCTAAAGACGGTGCGTCTTGACCGGCGCGCTACGGGGCGATTTTTCCCCTCGTTAATTACGGGAAACCCAAAGGCGGTAGCTGAAAATTATCGTGTCAAGATGGGGCCTGTAGAACGTATCGCTGGCTACGACTGTCAATGGATTTTTCTGGAACCCAAAGACGAGATGCGCTACGCACAAAAGCTGTGTGCCGAAATGGGTACCGGGCTGTTACTGCGCGCGCGCACCTACAACGACCGTAACCAGATGCTTGAACAATTTATGTTTACGCAGCTTGATGTCAGCGGCAGCGTGGCTAAGCTGTCTTTGAAATCCCGCTATGAGCAGAGCCCCGGTTGGCAACGTGATTATTCGGTTAAATCGCAAACGGCTGACACTGATACAGGCTGGATTGTGAAAAATTTGCCAGCCGGTTTCAAGAAGGTGATGGAGATGGTGCGTTCACTAACCGGACAAACACAGCCGATCTCGCATCTGGTGTTTTCTGATGGGCTCTCGCATGTTTCGGTTTTTGCGGAGCCCTCTGCAGTCTCAGGCAAAGTCACTGCTTCGGGCGCGTCAGATGATGCGCCTACCACTTTTGCGATTCGCACTGTGGCAGATTATCAGGTCACAGTGATGGGTGAAGTGCCGCTCGCGACGGTCCAACTGATTGCGGATGGTGTAAGCCGACGGGGCCGCCAGTAACCGGTTTGTAGTCATGTTTGGAATGAGATGGGTATAGAAATTGTGGCGCGTTGTTTAATTAGTAGCGTGTGATGGTGGCAGATGATGAATCGGATACAGTGGATCAGCGGTAGGATTTCAATATAAACATTGCCGCCGGGTGGTTGCCCGGCGTTTGTATTAACGGAGAGCGGAATGAATAATCATGTTGCCAATGTTGCCAGTGCTAGCAAAGTGCTGAATTTTAAATGGGTTATTGCGGCCTTTTTTGTCGTAGCTTGTTCTTTGCTGGTGGCTATGCCGCATGCTGGTGCCAAAGAACTGCCGGACTTTACTGAGTTGGTCGATAAATTCGGGCCTTCTGTTGTTAATGTAAGCACCAAAGCGCGACCTCGGCAGGCGCAAGCACAGTTTGACGAAAATGATCCGATGTATGAATTTTTCCGCAGGTTTATGCCGCCAGGTGCTGTGCCCAATCCGAGTAACCCCAATACACCGGGCAATCCAAATGCGCCGCGCCGCAAATCCCCGCGGACAGTGCCACCTGGCACGGCCGAAGAGGCTCCTCTACGTAACCTCGGGGTAGGCTCTGGCTTTATTTTTTCTAGTGACGGTTATGTCCTAACAAATGCACATGTGGTGGCTGATGCGGATGAAGTCACCGTAACGTTAACGGATAAACGTGAGTTCAAGGCTAAAGTCATCGGCGCCGATCAGCGCACAGATATCGCAGTGTTGAAACTGGCGGCGACTGATTTGCCAAAAGTAAATATTGGCGACTCCGATAAAGTTCGTGTCGGCGAATGGGTAATGGCGATAGGCTCACCATTTGGATTTGAAAATACGGTGACAGCCGGTATCGTTAGCGCTAAAACCCGCGATACCGGTGATTTTGTACCGTTTATTCAAACTGATGCCGCCGTCAACCCGGGTAACTCTGGCGGCCCATTGTTTAATATAAAAGGCGAAGTGGTAGGTATAAATTCGCAGATTTTTTCGGGTGGTGGCGGCTATATCGGCATCTCGTTTGCAATACCGATCAATACGGCAGTGGATACCGCAAACCAGATTATTAAAAGCGGCAAAGTAACGCGCGGCCGTATAGCCATCGAGATGATGCCCGCACCGATCACCGATGATTTGGCTAGCGCCCTTGGCCTGCCTGCATCGCCTGGCGTGATGATCAAAACGGTTGAAGAAGGCGGGCCAGCTGATAAAGTTGGCGTCAAGGCGCGCGATATTATTCGCAAGGTTGATGGCAGCGCAGTCAAAAACAATATTGACGTCATCCGGAATATCTCCAGTAAAGCACCCGGTAGCCAGGTCACATTAACCATCTGGCGCAAAGGTGTGGAAAAAGACTATGTTGTTACCATTGCTGAGGCTCCCGCTGATGCCGCACCGGTAGCGAGCAAAAAGGATGATGGCACTCCCTTTCAGGAGGCTGATCGCCTCGGTTTGGTGGTCAGGGATCTAATTGCCAAAGACAAAATTGAGCAAAAGTTGACACTGGGCGTGATTATTGAAGATGTGGATGGACCCGCAGAGCGGGCTGGTCTTCAGGCAGGCGACGCAATTTTGGCGCTCAATAATACAGAAATAAAAAACGCAGCTCAATTCAATCAGCTAGTCACTAAAATTGATAGCAAAAAAGCGATTGCATTGCTGGTACAGCGTGGCAAAGAAACTCGATATATCACGTTGAAGCCTGATTCCAAATAGCCGCACAGGTTGAATTCAGGTTGAAAACAGGTTGAAAAAGCTGACGGTTTTATCCCGAACCTATTGTCACCTCTGTGATGACATGATCGCGGCCTTGCAAGCACTGCAAGGCCGCGCACAGCATGAGCCGCATCATGCGCATGATGCGCATAAGGCTGGTGTGAGCAGCGACATCAAAGCCAAAACGGAAACGGCGCAGTTTATGTGGGAGGTTCTCGATATTGACCTCCATCCCGAGCTGGAATCGCAATACGGCGACAAAGTGCCCGTTTTGCTTGCCCACAAAGACGGGATAAAAGTTGAGCTTTGCCATCACTTCATGGATGAAAAAAAGCTGTTGACCTACCTGCGTCAAGAGGCAGGCAGTTAGCGGTGTAGCAAAGCGGTTTTAGTCTTGCTTTGAGTTCCCTTTGAATTAACTCGTGGGATGGCTCAGTTATGCGTTAAAATTGTGAGTTGTCCAGCAGTACAGACCAATAAGGGCACGATGTCGTGCCCTTATTTTTTGCCAGAACCGTAAAATCATGAATCACATCAGAAATTTTTCAATTATCGCGCACATCGACCACGGTAAATCGACCTTGGCTGATCGTATTATTGAGCGTTGTGGTGGCTTATCGTCGCGCGAAATGGCATCGCAAGTGCTGGATTCAATGGATCTCGAACGCGAGCGCGGCATTACGATAAAAGCGCAAACAGCGGCGTTGACCTATAAGGCCCGCGACGGCAACACTTACGACCTGAACCTGATTGATACGCCGGGGCACGTTGATTTTTCTTACGAGGTTTCGCGATCACTATCTGCTTGTGAGGGTGCCTTGCTGGTAGTGGATGTATCGCAAGGTGTGGAAGCACAGACCGTGGCTAATTGCTATACGGCGGTCGAGCTAGGGGTGGAAGTCGTTCCTGTTTTAAATAAAATCGATTTGCCCTCGGCTGACCCTGTGCGAGTGATCGCTGAAATTGAAGATATTGTCGGCATTTATGCGTCTGATGCCGTTCAATGCAGTGCCAAGACAGGCTTGGGCATTGAGGACGTGATCGAAACTGTGATTGCCAAGATTCCACCGCCAAAGGGGGATCGTGATGCGCCTTTGAAAGCGTTGATTATTGATTCATGGTTTGATAACTATGTCGGCGTGGTAATGCTCGTGCGCGTGGTTGATGGCGTCCTGAAACCTAAAGATAAAATTCTGCTGATGGCTACCGGAGCACAAAATCTGGTTGAACAAGTTGGCGTATTTACGCCGAAGTCGGTGGCGCGTACCGAGCTCGCAGCCGGTGGTGTAGGCTTTATCATTGCGGGTATCAAAGAGCTGAAGGCTGCCAAGGTGGGTGACACGGTCACTCATGTAGAGCGTCCTGCGGATGCAGCGCTGCCGGGTTTCAAGGAAATTAAGCCGCAGGTTTTTGCAGGTCTTTATCCGATTGAATCAAATCAATATGACGCTTTGCGTGACGCGCTCACCAAGCTGCAATTAAATGATTCCAGTTTACGTTTTGAACCAGAGACCTCGCAGGCACTTGGTTTTGGCTTTCGCTGTGGTTTCCTCGGCCTGCTGCACATGGAAATTGTGCAAGAACGGCTTGAGCGTGAGTACAACATGGATTTGATCACCACCGCACCCACGGTGATTTACCAGATTGTGAAGATGGACAATACGGTTATCGAGATCGAGAATCCATCCAAGTTGCCCGAGTTGTCCAAGGTGCAGGAAATTCGCGAGCCCATTATTACCGCCACCATGCTGATGCCACAGGAATATGTGGGGGCCGTAATCACGCTGTGCAATCAAAAGCGCGGTAGCCAGGTTGATATGCAATATGCCGGCCGACAGGTAATCTTGACCTATGAAATGCCCATGAATGAAGTGGTGATGGATTTTTTTGATAAATTGAAATCAGTTTCGCGTGGTTATGCCTCGCTTGATTATGAATTCAAGGAATATCGCACTTCGGATCTAGTGAAGCTCGACATCATGATTAACGGTGAAAAAGTCGACGCGCTGTCGTTGATTGTGCACCGTGCCAACAGCCAGTATCGTGGTCGGGAATTGGCCGCTAAAATGCGCGAGCTGATTCCGCGTCAGATGTTTGATGTGGCCGTGCAAGCAGCCATTGGTGCCAACATCATTGCCCGTGAAAACATAAAAGCGTTACGAAAAAACGTAATTGCCAAGTGCTATGGCGGCGATATTTCGCGTAAGCGCAAGCTGCTTGAAAAACAAAAAGCCGGCAAGAAGCGCATGAAACAAGTTGGTAGCGTAGAGATTCCACAGGAAGCATTTTTAGCGATTCTGCAGGTCGATGGCAAATAGGCGGGCGCAACAGGCTGACGGGTTTGATCCCTGTTTTTGGGTTGTTGGTCGCAAATCAGGTGACATGATGATTACTAAAAATGAAAATGATGATTGGCTCTTTTTTAGCTTCAAAGGCCAGCTTATAAATCAGGTTAATAGATATAGATAGGGTCAAGCATGAATTGGGAATTAATCGGTTGGATTGCAATAGTCGCCAGTGGTGCGATTATTTTGGCCAGTTTTTTATTACCTCGAGCTAAAACAATAGCCGCTTCAGAAAATACACATTCACCAGCGGGATCAGCGTCAACTCTGCATTTATTGCTGGAAATTGCGTGGCCGATTTTTTTTATTGCTGTGATGGGAATGCTCACGCTGAAAGAAGTGCTGGGTTTTGCCGCCGTACTGCTGCTGGCTACCGTGATTACAGGTTCAATCTGGTTAATTGACGGTTTGATCAAAAGTAAAACCAAAGCAAAAGACAGTGGTGAGCCGGTATTGGTTGAAATGGCCCGAAGTTTTTTCCCGGTTATTCTGATTGTGTTTTTGCTACGTTCATTTTTGTACGAGCCTTTTAAAATCCCCTCTGGATCCATGGAGCCAACGCTTCTGGTGGGCGACTTTATTTTGGTAAACAAATACACTTTCGGGGTGAGAGTGCCCGTGATCAACAAAAAAATCATGAATGTTAACTTGCCCCAACGCGGTGATGTCATGGTGTTTCGCTATCCGATCAACCCTGGCCGTGATTACATTAAGCGTGTGGTCGGGATTCCAGGCGATACCGTCACCTATCAAAACAAACAATTGATCATTAACGGCAAAGCAGTCAAGCAGGAAAAGGCGGGCATTTTTACCCAGATTAATGAGCGTCTTGAAATGCGCCAATTTGAAGTCTTTAAAGAATCATTAAGCGCGAAACCACACACCATGATGGTGGACTCAAAAGCTGCCGCGTTCAATCTGGGCGGCGTCTTTTCCAAATTCGCCTACAAGAACAATTGCGCTTACAATGAAGATGGTTTCAGTTGCACAGTGCCGCCCGGAAATTATTTTATGATGGGTGATAGTCGTGACAACAGTGAAGATGGCCGCTATTGGGGTTTTGTGCCCGAAGAAAATATCGTGGGAAAAGCTGTCTTGGTGTGGATGAATTTCAGCGCCTTCAAGCGCGTCGGCACTACCATTGAATAGCACGCTTAATTTTTATCTGATCTGTAGCAATTTGCGAGGAAAAAGCTGATGATAAAAAAAATCCACTCCCACTCCCACTCCCGTCCTCTTGCCCGCCAGCGCGGCGTAAGCTTTCTGGTGCTCATCGTCATTTTTGCAATGATTGCGATGGTTGGCTTGGTTGGGCTGAAAATATTGCCGGCCTATTTGGATGCATTTTCGGTTAAAAAAATTCTTGCATCGATGGCGAGTGGCGAAGAAGTCAAATCTGGCACGGTGAAAGAAATACGTGACAGTTTTGATCGTCGCGCCAACATTGATAACGTGAATTCAATCAAGGGCTCTGACCTCGAAATCACCAAGGAAAATAATGAAGCCGTGGTGGTGGCAGCCTGGACACAGCGGATCTCATTGTTTACCAATTACACCTTGCTTATTGATTTCAATATGAGCACGTCTGATAAGTAGACATTTGCATAATCCCCCGCCATTATTGGCCAGCACCTTAGAGATTAAGCTTGGGTATACTTTTACTGAGCCCGCACTGCTTATTCAGGCGACGACACACCGTAGTTTTGGCGCACACCATAATGAGCGGCTGGAGTTTTTAGGCGATAGTGTTCTGAATTGTGCCATCGCCAAACTGATTTTTGATAGTCACCCCGCCATGCCCGAAGGCGAGCTGAGCCGACTACGTGCCAATCTGGTTAACCAAAGTGTTCTGGCTGAAATAGCAGCAGAACTAGGTGTTGGTCCATTGCTGCGTTTAGGCGAGGGCGAACTAAAAACCGGCGGCGCGAGTCGCCCCTCAATTTTGGCAGACGCAGTTGAAGCATTGCTGGGCGCTGCATTTTTGGATGCCGGATTTGATTGTGCATGCGCGATGGTGAAACGTCTGTTTGCCGTACGTTTGAGTACGGTAGACGGTAAAACAGCGCCCGATAAAGATGGTAAAACTGCACTTCAGGAGTGGTTGCAAGCGCGTCATTTGCCGCTACCGCAATATGCGGTTACCAGAATCGATGGTGAGGCGCATCAACAGATATTTGAAGTTCATTGCAATATCGTGTCGGAAAGCATAGCAACCTCCGGTAGCGGGCACAGCAGACGCGCTGCCGAGCAGGATGCCGCTACCAAAGCTTATGCGGCGTTGCTGCAACGAAAAGCGGGCACAACATTAACCTCGCCTGCCAAACAAAATAAGGTCAAATCACGTGGCTAAATCCAAAATTAATGAAGCGCAAACTAGTCCAGCATCGGTATTAGTATTCGAAACTGCGGTTGCTGAAGCATTCCGCTGCGGAACAGTTGCGATTGTCGGACGCCCCAATGTGGGTAAATCTACTTTGCTGAATCATTTGATTGGTCAGAAGGTCAGCATTACATCGAAAAAAGCCCAGACAACGCGCCATCGCATTACCGGTATTTTTACCGATGTGCGCTCGCAGTTCTTGTTTTTAGATACGCCTGGTTTTCAAAAAACGCATGAAAATGCGCTGAATAAAATTTTGAATCGCACGGTCAGTCAGGCCGCCGCCGATGCTGATGTGCTTTTATTTGTGACCGAAGCGCTGAAATTTTCAGAGCTTGATGAAGTCGTGCTGAAAGCGATTGATAAAACAACGCCCACCATTCTGGTGGTAAATAAAATTGATCGCATTGAGGACAAAACCCGCCTCATGACTTTCTTGCAGGAGATGCAAGCCAGGTTTATGTTCGCAGCTATTGTTCCCACCAGCGTCAAGAGCGCGCAGACCATTGTTGCGCTTAAAGATGCTATTCGTCCCTTGTTACCGTTAGCGCCAGCGGTTTATTCAGGGGATGAGATTACGGATAAATCAGAACGTTTTATGGCTTCTGAATTTATTCGTGAAAAAGTATTTCGCCAACTAGGTGATGAGCTTCCCTATAGCGTTAGTGTTGTGATTGAGAAATACGAACAGGAAGGCGATTTACGGCGGATATTTGCCAATATTGTGGTAGATAAAAACAGCCAAAAAGCTATTTTGATTGGCACCAAAGGCGAACGGATGAAACGCATCGGCACCGATGCCCGTAAAGATATGGAAACAACTTTTGGCGGCAAAGTGTATCTTGAGCTTTTTGTGAAAGTGAAAAAAGGCTGGGCTGATGATCAGGCTTTGCTGCGACAGTACGGCTACGAATAAAGCCGGGCGACGCATCATGTGCCCTGGTTATTTAGTGTCATTAAAGTCGGTGTTTGCTGCGTTTGTTAGCAGGCCTATTTAATTGAGATCAATTGGCGAATCCAGTGCGGGTTTTGTGCTTCACAGCTATCCTTATCGGGAAACCAGCCTGATTCTCGAAGCCTTTACGCAATCTCACGGCCGTATTGTGTTCGTCGCCAAAGGTGCGAAGCGTCCGACGAGCGCGATGAAAAGCGTGCTCAATCCGTTCCAGCAGTTGAGCTTTAAGTGGTTCGGTAAAACCGATATGAAAACCCTGAAATCGGCTGAACACGAGCGCATTTTTCCGCAGCTTAGCGGCGCTACTTTGATGTCGGCGTTTTACATGAATGAGTTATTGCTGAAACTGACGCATCGCGAAGAGGCACATGATGTGCTTTTTCATTCGTATGAAAATGCGGTCATGCAATTGTCGGGTGTGGCGGGATCCACCTCTTTTACTGAGAGCAGAAAAATGGATGTACCCAGTATTGCGGCGGTGCTCCGGCGCTTTGAAATTTCGCTTTTGCAGGAAATCGGCTATGCGCTTAGCTTGAAAGAAGAGTCTGAAACACATGAAGCAGTGGTGGCAACCCGGCAATATTTTTATGTGTTTGAGCAAGGGCCTGTGGCGTGTGATCGTAATCCCCGGGAGAGTAGGGATCGCAACGGGAGTGGCATTATTGATGGATTACAATTACAAGGCAAGACCCTACTCGATATGGCGGCTGGTGATTTTTCTGATCCGGTGACGCAAACGCAATCCAAGCAATTAATGCGGCGCGCCATCAATCATGTTCTGGGCGATAAAACCCTTCATACACGACAGTTGATTCGTGATTTGCAGGTTAATTAATCAATATTTAGTGTTTCCCCGTTATGACCCAACTTAGCGTAAATCTGAATAAAATCGCACTGCTTCGCAATACGCGTTCTCTCGGTATACCTAGCGTGCTTCGCGCGGCCCGTATTGCACTTGAAGCCGGTGCAAGCGGCATCACGGTGCATCCGCGTCCCGATGGGCGACATGTGCGCGCGCATGATGTCCGCGAATTGTCTGTTTTATTGCGCGACTGGCCGCACGCTGAATTTAATATTGAAGGTAATCCTTTCCATGGTCTGCTTGAATTTGTGCGCGAAGTTCGGCCACAGCAGTGCACCTTGGTACCTGATGAATCTGGGCAGTTTACCTCTGATCATGGCTGGAATATGCATGCCGATGCGGCAAGACTGGTGCCCGTTATTGCCGAATTAAAATCAATGGGAGTGCGGGTAAGTTTGTTTATGGATGCGGTGCCTGATGCCATGATGGCGGTAAAAAAGCTGGGGGCCGACCGTATTGAACTCTACACTGAGCCCTACGCTCAAGCCTTTGATAAATATAATCAGGCGGTGGTGTTGCAGCAATACATCGATACCGCTAAGGCCGCGCAAAAGCTGGGGCTGGGCGTGAATGCAGGTCATGATCTCAATCTGCTAAATCTGCAACTGTTTTTGCAGGCGGTGACAGGCGTGATGGAGGTATCCATAGGGCATGCCTTAATTGCCGATGCGCTTGAACTGGGACTGGCAGAAACGGTGCGTCGCTATCTAAGTGTGGCGGCTTCGACTGACAAATCGGTGCATACTTCAATTTACACATCAACCCACACATCGCCCTTAATCGAGGGAGCTCCGTGATCTTTGGCATCGGCACCGATATTGTCAATATCAAGCGGATTGAAGATTCTTTATTTCGTTTTGGGGATCGTTTTTTGCACCGGATTTTGAACGATTCTGAGGTCGCTGAATATGCTCAAACCTCACAGCCGGCGCGGTTCCTGGCTAAACGGTTTGCGGTAAAGGAAGCATTTTCGAAAGCGTTCGGTACCGGCATTGGCGCCGAAATCGGCTGGCATGATGTAGCCGTTACACATGATGCGCTGGGCAAACCGCTGATCGCTACTTCCAGCGTATTAACCGAGCGACTTCATCAACATTTAATTTCAGCTTCGCATGTGTCAATTTCGGACGAATCTGAGCACGCTATTGCGTTCATTATTTTGGAAAAAAAATGACTTTAAAAATCCCGCTAGGGTTAGTAATGGCTGATGTGGTCGGCTTCGAATTAACGCCGGACGACATAAAGAGATTGCAGCATCCCTTGATCGGCGCGGTCATTTTATTCGCACGAAATTATCAATCACCTGACCAGTTAAAACAGCTAACCGCGAGTATCCACGGTCTTCGTGAGCCATCGCTGCCGATTGCGGTGGACCACGAGGGGGGCCGCGTGCAACGTTTTCGTGAAGGCTTCACCACTATCCCGCCCATGCGTACATTGGGTGAGCGCTGGCAGCAATCGACAGCGGATGCTAAGTCGGATGCCAAACGCGTGGCTGAGGCTTGCGGCTATGTTATCGGCGCCGAGCTTACGGCACATGGCGTGGATTTTACTTTTGCGCCGGTGCTGGATCTGGATTGGGGTGAAAGCGGGGTGATTGGCGATCGCTCATTTCATCGTTCGCCAGCTATCGTAACCGCACTTGCGCGTGAATTAATGAATGGTATGCGTGATGCCGGTATGGCGAACTGCGGCAAGCATTATCCTGGGCATGGCTATGTGCGTGCTGATTCACATCACGAAATCCCCCACGATGCACGCAGCCTCGCTGATATTTCAGCCGACGATATGATGCCTTTCAGTGAACTCGCGAACGAGCTTGATTCAGTGATGCCTGCGCATGTCATCTACGATCAGATCGATAGTCAGCCTGCTGGATTCTCAGCGTTTTGGCTGCAACAAAAGTTGCGCGGCGAATTGGCCTTCAAAGGGGTTATCTTCTCCGATGATCTGACCATGGAGGGCGCTTCAGTGGCCGGCGGTATGGTGGCTCGTGCCGAAATAGCCCTCGCAGCCGGTTGCGATATGGTGCTGCTCTGTAACGACCCGGTGCGCTGTGACGAGCTGTTAAACGGATTGTGGGCGGCTGGTCATCGGGCTCGGCCGGAGACTTCGCAGCATCTTGCGCGGATGCGCGCGCGGCCTAACTTGCCTGGCGTCGCACTGGCTGACGATGGCCGCTATATCGCCGCGCGGAGCATAGTGTTGGCGGCGGCGGCGGCGGGGTCAGCGGGGGCAGGAACGGAGCGGGTTGCAAAGGAAAGTAGCGGCATCGATTGATACCGTTTTTGCGCATTGCGCCGACCATCACCTGCGATATTTTTTGTCGTGTCGTTGATAATTTTGGAGACATCGGTGTTAGCTGGCGATTGGCACGCCAGCTATCCAGCGAGTTTGCGCTGCAGGTTCGTCTGATTGTTGACGACCTCGCATGCTTTCAAAAGCTGGCTTTTGATGTGGTCGTTAATGCTGATTCACAATGCCTTGATGGCATAACAATATTGCAATGGCATAAAAATCTGCATTTAGAGCCTGCACAATGCGTCATAGAGGCGTTTCAATGTGCGCTGCCGACGTCATATATCAACGCGATGGCGGCAATGACGCCCAGCCCTGTTTGGCTGAACCTTGAGTATCTCAGCGCGGAGGGCTGGATCGGTGAACATCATTTGCTGCCTTCACCGCACCCTAAAACCGGGTTGAACAAGTTTTTCTTTTTCCCCGGATTTCAAGCGAATACCGGAGGTTTAATTCGTGAACAATCGTTGTTGTTACAGCAACAGCAGTTTCAGCTGCAGCTTGAAGGTGAGATTGAGCATGGACATCAACATGAACATACGCGAGTTGATAGGCCTGCACTTGCAGATGTCCGTCCCCTAAAAATATTCATGTTTGGTTATGAAAATGCGGCCTTACCGGCGCTCTTCAAGAGCATTACCCAATCTTGGTCGCACACCATATGCACCGTCCCTGACGGCGCATTGGCCCGGCAGGCCAAGGCACTGAATATGGAGCCGGAGGGAGCGGTAGAGGTAGAAATGAAGTTGCAAGTGCAGACGATCAAATTCCACCCGCAGCCCGAGTTTGATCGTTTGCTGTGGCCACAGGATGTGCTGTTTGTGCGCGGTGAGGATTCGTTTGTCCGCGCGCAATGGGCGGCAAAGCCCTTCATTTGGCAAATTTATCCGCAAGCTGAGCGCACGCACTGGCTGAAGTTGAACGCGTTTCTGGATTTGTATTGCGCAGAGTTGGCATCTGATGCGGCAGTCGCGCTACGCGAACTTCACCGCGTCTGGAATGATGAAGATATTGACGCAACAGGCGCGGCCTGGGAGGCTTTTATGCGCCAACTTGGCCCGCTAAGCAAGCACGCTTTAATGTGGGCACAAAAACTATCAGAAATGCCTGATTTAGCGACGCAACTAATGACTTTCTACGCGAAAACAGCTAAAATTTAAAGCTTTGCTGAATTCTAGAATTGTATTTTAATTATTGGGTTGTAAGAAGCGCATCAGAATCCCTAACCGTACGAAAGTTATTCCATGAAAATCGCACAAGAACTTCGCGCTGGCAACGTCGTTATGATCGGTAAAGATCCGATGGTTGTTTTAAAGGCTGAGTACAACAAAGGGGGTCGTAGCGCCGCCGTTGTTAAAATGAAATTCAAAAATTTGTTGACGGCTTCTAATATGGAAACCGTGTATAAAGCTGACGATAAGTTTGAGGTGGTCTCGCTCGAGAAAAAAGAAGTTACCTATTCATATTTCTCTGATCCCATGTATGTATTTATGGACGGCGAATATAACCAGTATGAAGTCGAACCCGAAAACATGGGGGATGCGCTTAATTATCTCGAAGATGCCATGCCTTGTGAGGTTACCTTTTACGACGGCAAAGCTATTTCGATTGAGCTGCCTACCTCGGTCGAGCGCGAAATCAGTACTGATCCTGCCGTACGCGGCGACACCTCCGGTAAAGTAATGAAGCCCGCCACGCTGATCAGCACCGGCTTTGCAGTATCGGTGCCGTTGTTTTGTGAAAATGGTGACAAGATTGAAATTGACACTCGTACTGGTGAATACCGTCGTCGGGTGTAGTTTAATTGTGTGGGTGAATTAGTGAAGATTTAATACGAGACATTAAACAAAAAGGGCACGGTTCTCCGTGCCCTTTTTGTTTAATGTCTGTTTCAATTGCAGCTCAGCCAATAATATAAAGCGATGAAAAAAATAACTAAAACCGATAAAAGTTATGATGCCGCGTGCCGCGAATGTCCGCGTCTGGCCAATTTCTTGGACGAAGTTAAGTGTAAGTGCCCCACTTATTTTTGCAAGCCCGTGCCGCCTTTTGGTGATGCCACGCCATCGTTGTTTATCGTTGGTTTGGCACCAGGCATGCACGGCGCCAACGCGACTGGGCGTCCGTTCACAGGTGATCATGCCGGCATTCTGCTGTACGAAACGCTGCACAAATTTGGTTATGCCACGCAACCCCGGTCAGTGAATGTGGATGACGGTTTAACGCTCATCGGTTGCCGAATTTCCAACGCCGTTAAATGTCTTCCGCCAGGCAATAAACCAACGCCGGATGAAATCAAAACCTGCAATCATTTCTTAGCCCATGAACTCGCGACATTGCCTGCCGCCACACGCATCCTGGCGCTTGGCGGGATCGCGCACAACGCGGTATTGATGGCCTTCGGCTTAAAGGTTAGCGCCGCCAAATTTGGCCACGCAGCACGCCACCTGTTGGCCTCCGGTCACACGTTATACGATAGCTACCACTGCTCTCGCTACAATACTAATACTAGACGGCTGACCGAGGCCACGTTTCATGCGGTGTTTGCGATGATTCAACAGGATTTTGAACCTTAAACTCTATATTCTGGGCGGGTTAACAAGCATTTTTGCTCAAAACCCCGCTTCAGTCCTTGAGTTTCACTATTTCTATGACTATGTTTGATCCTAAACCCATTCTGAGCCAACTGCCTAATCTGCCCGGTGTCTATCGCATGAAAAGTGCGACGGGCGAGGTGATTTATGTGGGTAAGGCGCGGGATTTAAAAAAACGTGTTTCATCGTATTTCATAAAGCAGCATGTGAGCCCGCGCACCACGCATATGGTGTCGCAAATCCAGGATATCGAAACCACTATTACCCGCAGCGAATCTGAAGCGTTGCTGCTGGAAAATAATCTGATCAAGTCACTCGCACCGAAATACAACGTGCTGTTTCGCGATGATAAAAGCTACCCCTACATTATGGTGACGGCGCGCGAGTTTCCGCAGATCCGGTTTTACCGCGGCAATCATGTGAAGCCACATCGTTATTTTGGGCCGTTCCCTTCAGCCTGGGCAGTGCGCGATACGATCAACCATTTGCAAAAAATGTTCAAGCTGCGTACCTGCGACGACACTGTATACGCACATCGCTCGCGGCCTTGTCTGCTGCACCAAATCCAGCGCTGCTCGGCACCTTGTGTGGGCCTGATTTCCAAAGAAAACTATGCGCGTGATATCGATAACGCCGGGCTTTTTTTGCAGGGTAAAGAAAACGAGGTGCTCGAACAATTGAATCAAAAAATGGAAGCTGCATCAGCGGAGCTTGATTTTGAAGCGGCGGCAACTTATCGCGATCAGGTTCGTACTCTGCAGCGGATTCTGACTAAACAATTTGTTGAATCCGCCAGCGAACGCGATGTCGATATTATCGCGGCGTTGGAGATCTCCGGGGTGTGGTGCGTAAATCTGGTGATGATTCGCGGCGGGCGACATTTGGGCGATAAAAGCTTGTTTCCATCGAATGCTCACCAAGCCGATTTAGAATCAGTCATCACCGCATTTATTGATCAAAACTATAGCAGCGAAAAACCGCCGTCACGCATTATTGTGGACGGCAGCTTTGACACTGAAGACTGGGAAGCCTTTTTATCCGATGTGGCGGGCCGCCAGGTCAAGGTCGTGACGCGTCCACAAGGAGAAGCAAAATTGTGGATGTCGATGGCCATGAAAAACGCGCAGTTTGCAATCGAACGTTTGCTGACTGATAAGGCCTCACAGGATAAAAAACTCGGCATGATGCGCGATGCGTTGGGCCTGCCCGATATTGAGCGCGTGGAATGCTTTGATATTAGTCACACCATGGGTGAAGCCACCGTAGCGTCCTGCGTGGTGTTTGATCGTGGCGCGATGCAGTCTTCAGAATATCGTCTCTACAATATTACCGGCATCACACCGGGTGATGACTATGCCGCCATGCGTGATGCATTAATGCGGCGCTATAAAAAAATGGCTGAAGCCGAGGAGTGCATTGAAGAAGCTTCAGGTAAGGGGGAAGGCAGAGGTGGAAGTGGAAGTGGAAGCGAAGGCGATGGCGATGGCAAAAATGAAAACAGCGATACTGCGTCTACCGAAATGCTCAACCAGCAAGGCGCAAAATCTACCGCCAAAAGTCCGCCGCCGGGTAAGCCTGTCAAGCCCGCCAAGCCGGGAACACCTCGTCCCGATTTGATCCTGATTGATGGTGGTAAAGGTCAGCTTGCGATTGCTGAAGAAGTCATGATTGAACTCGGCATCACCGACATTCAACTCGTCGGTGTGGCCAAAGGTGAAGGTCGTAAAGCGGGTCTGGAAACTCTGATTTTTGGTGGCATGCCGGGTGGCACGGTTGATCGCCCAAGGCGTGAGCTGCATTTGCCGATGGATAATCTGGGTTTTCATCTTATCCAGCAAATCCGTGATGAAGCGCATCGTTTTGCCATCACCGGCCACCGGGCGCGGCGCGCCAAGAAGCGCAACACCTCGCGGCTTGAAGATATTGCCGGGATCGGCCCTAAACGCCGCAAAGCGTTGCTAGCACAGTTTGGTGGATTGCAGGGTGTTCAGGCCGCCAGTGTTGACGACCTGACAAAGGTTGACGGAATTAGCCGCGAGTTGGCTGAAACACTCTATAACGAACTACACTAGCAACGTGTCCCAGAAAATCCCCATCAACATTCCTATTGTCCTGACGTGGTTACGCATCGCGGCCATCCCGTTGTTTGTGGCGATATTATATTTTCCTGAAGACTGGCTCACCGCTAAACAGGCCAATGTGGTGGCGACGGTTATTTTTGTGGCGGCGGCCATTACCGATTGGCTGGATGGTTATCTGGCGCGAAAGTGGAATCAAAGTTCAGCATTCGGCGCTTTCCTGGATCCGGTTGCCGATAAATTAATGGTGGCTGCAGCTTTGGTCGTGCTGGTGGAAATGGGTCGTACCGATGCGGTAGTGGCGCTCATTATTATCGGTCGCGAAATCACCATCTCAGCCTTGCGCGAATGGATGGCTCAGGTTGGAAAGTCTAAAAGTGTGGCCGTCTCGATGCTGGGCAAAATCAAAACGGTCTCACAACTGGTCGCTATCCCGTTCCTGCTTTACGACGATAAATTGTTTGGCATCCTCGATTGCCGCCTTACCGGTCGGCTCTTAATCTGGGTGGCTGCGGTGTTGACCGTGTGGTCCATGTTTTATTATTTGAAAGCAGCGTTCTACACCCGTCATCCGGACGATCCAGGCTAGCTCAGGTTTTCTTCAACGGCTCGTTTAGCTGGTTGTGCCGCGTCGTACCAGCGTTTCAAATTCGGCGGCTGGCAAGGGCTTGCTGAATAAATAGCCCTGGTAGGCTTCGCAGCCTTGCTGTGACAGTAACGCGCGCTGCTCTTCGCTTTCTACGCCTTCGGCAACCACATCGATTTCTAGCGCGTGCGACAACGCAATAACGGCTGACACAATCGCTGCATCGTCGCGGTCAATCAAAATATCGGAGACAAATGAGCGATCAATTTTCAGGGTGTCAATCTGAAACCGTTTCAGATGGGTGAGGCTCGAAAAGCCTGTGCCAAAATCATCAATCGCCACACGCACGCCGGTACGGCGTAGTGCGGTTAGAGTTCTGCCGACACCTTCCGGGTCGCGCAGAAGGCCGGTTTCGGTGATCTCAACTTCGACCGCACCGGGGTTGCATTGCGCGCGCGCAATACGCTCTGCAATCCGGTCGGCAAGATTGGTCGCGCGAAATTGTCCCGCCGATAAATTAACAGCCATCTGCAGATCCGCAAATGCGGCTTCACCCTGATGGGCCAAATCGTGCCACATTTTGAGTCGGGCAAATGCGTTATCTAATACCCAATTGCCTATGTCATGTACCAGACCGGTTTCTTCAGCGAGATGAATAAACTCACCTGGCAAAACCATTCCGCGTGTTGGATGATGCCATCGCAGCAACGCTTCTGCGCCGATAATCCGATTGGTTTTCATGTCAATCTTGGGTTGGTAATAAAGCTCCAATTCATTGCGACCCAAGGCTGCGCGTAACGCATTTTCCATGATGCGCATGGCGGTGCCGTGCTCCGCCAAATCTCGCGAAAAAACCTGATACCCGTTTTTGCCTAACTCTTTGGCCCGGTACATCGCCATATCAGCGTTCTTGAGCATCGCTTCAACATCATCTGCGTCATCGGGAAAAATACTGATACCGATGGAGCCCGACACATAAATCTCATGGCTTTCAATCTGCACGGGCGCACGCAGCTCGATCAATAATTTGGCCGCAATTTTTTCTGCTGAATGATGATCATCTAGCTGTTCGAGTACCACCATGAATTCATCGCCGGAGAGCCTGACCAACAAGTCGCTTTCCCGCACGATACGCGTCAACCTCGCGGCCATTTCGCGCAGCAGCTCGTCGCCGACCCGATGACCCAGTGTATCGTTGACATCCTTGAACCGGTCTAAATCCACAAATAAAACACCGATTCGCTGGCCGCTGCGGCGCGCGCGCGCGATGGCTTGTCGCAGGCGTTCCTGCAGCATAGTGCGGTTTGGCAAACCAGTTAAACTATCGTGAGTTGCCTGATGCACCAGGCGCTCCTCGGCATGAATGCGCGCGGTTACATCCTGTGCCAGCGATAACACTGAAACAATGTTGCCCGTTTCGTCGCATAAATTGGAGTTGTACCATTCACACCAAATGATTCTGCCGTCTTTCCGATAATTGCGGTTCAAACTGGTCGCTCTCTGTGTGGTCTGAAACTTCAGGCGTTCAATGGTGAATTTGACTTGTTCCAGATCAGTTTCAGCCACAAACCGCCAATCATCAAAATGCTTACCGATCAGTTCAGACTCTTGCCAACCAAACACATTTTCGGCTTGTTTAGACCAACGACGAACGCGGAAATCAGGATCCCATTCAATCACGGCGAGCGGGGTATTTTCAAAATGCGATGACAACATCCAATTCGCCCGTCGAAGCTCCAGTTCAGTGCGCTTTAATTCATCGACATCCGTGGATGTCGAATAAAACCCAATAACATTTCCGGCCAGATCACGTCGTGGGGTGTAGCGAAGAATCACCCATCGCTGGATGCCATCTGCCTGCATCATCAGTTGTTCCAGAGATAATGTTTCGCCTGCCAAAACCTTGTTCAGCAGTGGCCTAATTTCATTAAACTGCGTCTCGCCATATATTTCGGCAATGGGAATATCAATTAACTGTTCCCGGGTTTTACCCAAGACATCTTCAAGACGTTTGTTGACGAGCCGATATTTAAAAGAGCTATCAACATACGACATGGGATGTGGAAAACTGTCCATGGCGGAACGCAGTTCTGTTTCATTTCTTTTAAGTGCATCCTGAATGGCTTTGGCATCATTAATATCCACGCCAATAACGTAAATCCCCTGGACTACACCATCGGCAGAAAAATCAGGCACGGTGCGAATACGTATCCAGCGGTCATCGCCACGCGCATGTTTCACCAGACGCTCATAAACGACGGTTTCTCCGTTAAAAGCGCGTTCTACGTAGGGTGCCGCAAATTGCGCAGCAGGTATACCCAATACCTCGGCAGAAGTTTTGCCAACAATGTCTTCCCGCCGCTTGCCCTGCAAATCGAGGAAAGTATTATTGACAAACTTGTAGCGCCGGTCAGTATCCAGATAGACAATTGCTTCTGGAATATTGTCTGTAAAAAGCCGTAGTTGTCGCTGCTGCTGTTCAAGGTGCTGCCGTAGCATTACATCTTCATGAATATCCACCAGAACGCTGTACACTCCTGCTACCTTGCCATCATCTTGAATGTCAGGAATCAGATGAGCGCGAATCCAGCGTTTGCCACGCTTCGGAAACTCGCTGAGCCGCTCATAGGTCTGGGTTTGGCCCGCAAAAGCTTTGGCCAGATGAGGGTTAACGATGGCCATAACATCGTGTGAAAATATTTCGTCAACATGACGTCCGGCGATGAGTTCTTCGCTTAATCCTGTCCATTCCGTGCCGGTTCGGTTGTAAAAACGGAAGCGTTTATCTGCATCAATATAGGCCAGCGGCATACCGATATTGTTGGTAATCATTTTTAGCTGTCGCTCGCGCTCAATCAGTTCTGTTCTCTGCAAATATTCATGCTCGGCATCGGCTACAACAATATAAAGTCCAACGACTTTTTCGTCGGCATCGCGGTTTGGGAAAATATTGACGCGAATATGTCCGGGTTCACGACCAGGGAATTTGGCCAGGCGCTCGTAGGTAACGGCAGTGCCTGTCAATGCCTGCTCAAGGTAGGCTTTGACTTCTGCAAACTGTGCTGCACCGATAACGTCCTGCCAGTGACGACCCAAAATATATTCTTCGCTAAAACCAAACCAGTCGCATGCAACCTGGTTTACATATTGGTAGACCAGGTTACAATCAACCCGCATAAGCGGCATGCCAATATTGTCGGCAAATGCACGAAGCTCCCGCCGTTTATTGATCAGCATACTGCGGAGTTGGTAATCCTCTTCCACATCACGTGCCAGCAGAAACAGACCTGTGATTTCGCCGTTCACTTGACGGTCAGGAAAGAACGAGACCTGTGTATGTCGAGGCTCGCCCTTGCGTGTTTTGGAAAGCGTTTCAACAACGAAGGTTTCGCCCGCTAAAACCCGCTCGGCGAGGGGCAAATAAAACTCGGCCGCCGCTGCATTGAATGCATCAGTAATTTTTCGATTCAATATCTCGCTCTCGGTACGACCTATCCAGTCCCAAAATGGCTTATTGGCAAATCGCACCACAAGCTCAGTATTGAGATACACAATCGGCAGGCCCGCACCATCGGTGAGCTGTTTTAATAAACGATTCCGATCGACGGTCTCGGCCTCCAACTCCATAACCCGTTCAGCATTGCTGATTACTACCAATACACCGAATAACGAGCCATCCAGCAAGCGTTGCGGAAAATAATTAACTTCTACCCAACGACTTTCGGAATGCGGGTCGGTTAATTGCTGATTAAATTTTGCAGTCTTGCCCAGTTCGAGTGCGGCCACCAAATGGGTTCGTACAGCCGCATACTCCGCCGCACTCATGGCGTCCGCAATGTTTAATCCTGCGAGCGAACGAGTTGGCTGCCCAGGCAACGCCATGTAGGCCTGATTAGCAAACGCATAGCGCCGATCAGGCGTGATGAAGCAGGCAGGCATACCAAGGGCTGTAAGGCCTGGTATAAGCGCCGCAATAGCGTCTGACCATAACGGGTTGTTCGCGCTGACGGGGCACTGAAGCAGATGATCGGGGGTAGCGGATTGCAACACTGGCATGTTCCGGAAGCGAATTTAGAATATCCGCTCAGTATAAATTTTCAGGCAATGATTGTATCGCAAACGGTCTCGACTGCTGTGATATGTGAGGCGTCTGGCTATCGCTCCGGCCCACTTGTTGATGGACCATCGAAATGAATTCTGCATGAGGTTTTGACCTGAGCCTTTTTTTGTATATAATACTGTCAAATATCAAATGCGGGAGTAGCTCAGTTGGTAGAGCGCAACCTTGCCAAGGTTGAGGTCGAGAGTTCGAGACTCTTCTCCCGCTCCAAATTAAAGGGAAATCGTGGTTTATGATGAATGCGCATCGCATCTTCATGTGAACAACGGTTTCCCTGTTTCATTTTAGTCATAGTAATCAGTAAGTTGTAAATGCAGTTAGTAAATAAGTGCCGCAGGCGCGATAGCAAAGCGGTTATGCACCGGATTGCAAATCCGTGTAGGTCGGTTCGACTCCGGCTCGCGCCTCCAAAAACAGCGAAAGCCACCCTAGCGGTGGTTTTTTTGTAGTATTTTGTAGGATTGTGAATTTATATCGTTCACGCAAAGTTTTAAACAACGTAAAATAATTGCATGCCCGGGTGGTGAAATAGGTAGACACAACGGACTTAAAATCCGTCGAGGCTAAACCCCTCGTACCGGTTCGATTCCGGTCCTGGGCACCAAATAAACGCTCCACCATGTTTAATAATTTTTTCAACAGCATGTATACCGTTTGCGAACCTAAGCTTTCAGACTAGCTTTTTTTGTTCGAGAACAGGAGTAATGCACCGCCAATCAAGATCGCACCGACGCCCGCCCAGACTGGCACGTTGACGGTCTCTTTCTCCTTGACGGACAACTCAATTGGCCCGAGCTTTAACTGTTGGGTATCTTTGGTGTAACTGAAGCCGCCATACATTAGCGCAAGAACGCCACCGATGATGAGAATAACTGCTGTAATTTTGACTGCATTCATTTTAGCTTTCGAGGTTGTGATGGGCGTTACTAACTTTATTTAATATTCAAAATTTAGTGTACCCGGAACGCATGCGGGCAACAAGTTTAAAAACGCTGGCGGCATGAACTTGGCAATGTCATTAATTGGACGAAAATAGAGCCGCTTTGCGGGCAAAGATTTCATCTGTATGTTGCAGAATTGCCCAGAAAGCATTTCATCCAGATCGTTTATCGTTTCCGGTATTAAATCGGATTGAACACAATATTTTGACAGTTGAAGCCATGATTGCTGAAGCTCGGATTTCCTCAGTGCGCGTGCGCGAGGCGATGCGTATGAATGATCAAATTAATGACGACACAATGGCGGTACGTAAAAGAAAAAGGTAGTCCCAGCGCCAGAAAAGCTGAACCAAGATATCAGCATGTTGCGGTTCATCACGGCCGACCCGGTTGACGATGGTAATCGCACTTTGATTGGCGGTTTGCTTTATGACACGCAATCAATTCTTAGGGCGTATGGTGGTTCGTCGCGGTAGCAATATGCCATTGTTCAAAGACAACACGCTGCTCCAAACGCTAGCACCCAAGACGATCCGCAAGGATTCCTCGGTTGGATTTAGGTTTCCGGTTTAGCGGGTGGGCCGGGTTAAATACCGACTCAAAAATGATCTGCGTAAATATTGTGGGCGGGTTGAGTCGTATAGCATTTTTGTGGCCAATGAGCTCTTCGTTTTGCCATTTTCGCGGGCTCAATCAAGAGCTGATGCGTCTTGCGCGGCGTTATTGGCTAAAGCGCAACAACAACGTTTGCCGCGCTCAAGTACGTGAATTGCCGATCGGCGTGATGTAAACACGCTGGAAGAAAAGATCGGCTTATCAAGATCGGCTATGAATGAAATCGGACAATTTCAAAATACACAACGTCCGCGGGTGCTTAATCCCTATGAGAATAATTGCCCAACAGGCAGCTTTGTGTTGATTGATGATGCCTGTTATCACGCACTTGCAGCGGTGATGATTATTGGTCTACAGCGAAATAGCCTGTCGAAACCCGCTCAGCAGGCGTTTTTTTATTGGAACCTATTTGGTGCCCGGGAAAAGACTCGAACTTTCACACCATTACTGGCGCATGGACCTGAACCATGTGCGTCTACCAATTCCGCCACCCGGGCCAATCAGTTACATGAGAACTACATCTATCGAACACTCTCGCGTAAAATGAGCCGGAAATATATATGAAAAGAGCCCAATTGTCTACACGATCAAAGCACCCACCCAAAAATAAGCCCGCCAGCAAAATCGCTGTAGGAGCGACTTTACCCCGGCATAATGCCGAAAACGCCAAGCCCGCTTCGCGTGCCGGTGATCCTCACCTTGAGCGTGAGCGTGATAAATATGAAAACCCGATCCCCAGCCGCGAATTGATTCTGGAATTGCTCGCCGAGATTGGGGTGCCAGCAGACGCGGTCACCATTGCTGCAAGGCTCGAAATCGCCGACGCCGAGCAGGAAGGCTTTGTGCGCCGCTTAAATGCGATGGAGCGTGATGGGCAGGTGATGCGCAACCGTAAGGGCGATATTTGCCTGCTCGATAAACTTGATCTGATTCCCGGCAAGGTTCAGGGCCATCCGGATGGTTTTGGTTTTCTGGTGCCCGATAACGGCACGGATGATTTATTTTTAAGTCCCAAGCAGATGCAAAAAGTGCTTCATGGTGATCGCGCAGTGGTGCGTGAGGTCGGGGTTGATAAACGGGGCCGTCGTGAAGCTGCGATTGTTGAAGTGATTGAGCGTGGCAACACCAAGCTGGTAGGTCGCTTGTTTGTTGAGCACGGCGTGTATTTTGTGGTCGCTGAGAACAAGCGGATTAGCCAAGATATTCTAGTAGAGCCCGGCTACGTCGGCGGCGCTACCGCAGGCCAGGTGGTGATGGTGGAGCTGGTGGCTCAGCCTTCCAAACAAGCCGAGCCGGTCGCGCGCGTGCTGGAGATTGTCGGTAACTATGCTGACCCTGGCATGGAAATCGAAATCGCGTTGCGCAAGCACGATCTGCCGCACGAATGGCCGGCGGATGTGTTGGCGATTGAGGCAAAAATACCGAAGAAAGTTACGGCGGCGGATATTAAAGGACGGGTGGATTTGCGCGATTTACCATTTGTTACCATTGACGGCGAAACCGCAAAAGATTTTGATGATGCGGTTTATGCGGAGAGACAGGGCAGCGGTAAAAATTCAGGGTTCCGCCTACTGGTGGCGATTGCCGATGTTTCGCACTATGTAAAAACCGGCGATGCGCTGGATCGTGAAGCGCGCAATCGTGGCAACTCGGTTTACTTCCCGCGCCGCGTGATTCCGATGTTGCCGGAAGCGCTGTCGAACGAAATGTGTTCGCTAAAACCGCATGTAGATCGGCTGGCGCTGGTGTGCGAGATGTCGATTTCACTCGCGGGTGAAGTCAAGCACTATGAGTTCACGGAAGCCGTGTTTCATTCTGCGGCGCGCTGCACTTATACTAATGTTGCCAAAGCGATTTACAGTATGGAAGCGGATCATGGCCTTGAGGCCAGCATTATTGCGCATCTGAAAATGCTGGATCAGGTGTTCCGTGTGTTGCTCGCTGCCCGCAACAAGCGCGGTGCGATTGATTTTGAGACCACTGAAACCATGATGATGTTCGATGCAGGCGGTAAGATCGAGCGCATAGTGCCCACCGTGCGCAATGATGCGCACCGTTTGATTGAGGAATGCATGCTGGCAGCCAACGTCTGCGCGGCCAACTACCTGGCCTCAAACGAGCATGCCAATCTCTATCGTGTCCATGAGCGGCCGAGCGAAGAAAAACTAGTTGCACTGCGCGCCATGCTGAAAGATTTTGGTCTGCAGATGATGGGTGGCAAAGAACCAAAACCCGCCGATTACGGTGAGGTTTTGAAGAAAATCAAAGAGCGCCCCGACGCGCCGCTATTGCAAACTGTGATGTTGCGCTCCATGAAACAGGCTGTGTACAGCCCGGATAATGCCGGGCATTTTGGCTTGGCTTATGAGGCTTACACCCACTTCACATCACCGATTCGTCGCTATCCGGATTTGCTCACTCATCGCGCCATCAAGGCGGTGCTGCGGGGCGAGATTTATGATCCGAAGGCGCCGTGGGATCAACTGGGTGCGCAGTGTTCTGCGACCGAGCGTCGTGCGGATGAAGCGACACGTGATGTCACCGCATGGCTGAAGTGCTACTACATGAAAGATCGCATCAATGAGGTATTTACCGGCACCATCACCGGGGTTACAGCGTTCGGGATTTTTGTGACGCTCGATGATGTGTATGTTGAAGGCCTGGTGCATATTTCCGAGCTGGGCCAGGATTATTTCCATTTTGATCAGGATAAACATTTAATCTTGGGCGAGCGCACCCGCAAAAAATATCAGCTAGCAGATCGGCTCAATATTAAGGTGGTGCGTGTCGATATCGAGACCAGCAAAATTGATTTTGCATTGTCGAGCGAGAAACCCCAACGCGCTTCAACACCTGAAGAGGAAGACACCCAAGATACGAAAATTGAGCGTCAAAACATCGCGCCCGCATTCAGCCAGAAGCCCGGCAAGGCACCCCAGAAAACACCGAAGCAAAAACTGGCCACCAGCGATTTGTCTGCGTTGCCATCATTCCCCCAAGGTGATAAGAAATCCAGACTGGACAAGGCGCCCGTCGGAAAACTGAGTGCGCCGCAAACCGATAAAAAAGTGGTTACGTTCACCAGCGCCAACCCACCCACAACCCCGGTTGCAGGCTTTGCGACCAAGCATGTCGTCAGTAAACGCAAATCTAAGCCAGAACCTAAATCTGCCGCCAAGCCACTGCCGACATCAAAAAACGATCAGCAAGCAAAAAGTAAAAATACCAGTAAAAACACCAGCAAAGCTACCGGCGCGCTGCTCAATAAAAAGAAAAAGAAATGAAACCACAAGTTGTATTCGGTTTTCACGCGGTTACGTCACGGCTGCGGGTGCGTGCAGCGAGCGTGCGCGAGATGTATGTTGATGCCAAGCGCATCGATAAACGCATGGAAGATTTGCTCGCGCATGCCAAAGATAAAAACGTTCGCGTGATGCAGGTAGATGGCGCACGCCTGGACGGCTTGACCGGCAACGCGCGACATCAAGGGGTGGTGATTCTGGTCGAAGCCAGCCAGCTTCCGCAGTTTGTGGATGATGTGCTTGAAGAGCTAACGGTACAGCCATTTCTGCTGGTGCTCGACGGCGTGACTGATCCGCATAATCTGGGTGCGTGTTTGCGCGTCGCGGATGCGGCCGGCGTTCATGCGGTAATCGCGCCAAAAGATCGCAGCGTGGGTTTGACCGCCACAGTGATGAAAGTCGCATCCGGCGCTGCCGAGAACGTGCCCTACATTACCGTTACCAATCTTGCACGAACTCTGAAAGAGCTTAAACAGCGCGATATCTGGATTGTCGGCGCCGATGAAAACGGCAGCAAAGATTTATTCCACGCCACGCTAAAAGGCCCGCTCGCTTGGGTGCTCGGTGCCGAAGGCGAGGGCCTGAGACGCCTCACACGCGAGAATTGCGACGAGATTATTAACATTCCAATGTTCGGCTCGGTGGAGAGCTTGAATGTCTCAGTCGCCAGTGGGGTTTGTTTGTTTGAATCAAGACGGCAGCGCGAAGCGGGTTGAAAAGAAATCTGAAATCCAGCATCCCGCATCATTAGCAGCAATCGTTGATAGCGGTCTGCACAGTTCACACGGTTAAACCCCCTGACAGCAGAACCAAAAACGCCGGGAAGCCCCGGCGTTTTTAAGTTAAAAAATTTAGCAAAAATTCATAAAACCTAGCACTGGTGAGGCGTTCGAAGCATTTTTGATTTGAAACCCCCGCCAATACTAGACTTTAATTTTTTATTTGAATCGATACGTTGCTGTCAAGCTAGCCTTGGCCCCTTCGGGATTGTGATAGGTCGGGTTAAAGCCCAGCGTGGTTTGGTTAGGGTCGTATGGCGCAAATTTGCCTTCGATATTGCGTACCACCAAGGCCACGGTGAATGACTTGATCGGTGTGTAGCTGCCACCAATATCGTAGGTCGTCCAAGGCTTCACTTTGCATTGATTCAGATACGCTAGCGTGAGTGAAGTAGCACCCAAATAGCAGCCGCTGGCGACGGTAGGATCGTTGTAATCCCAGCCGCCGGTATAGTTCATGCGGAAGAACGTAGTCCAATCATCTTTTGCAAAACCAATGGTTGCGGTGCCGCGCAGACGCGGGGTTTCGAACAGGTAGAAATTACCTGCGCCATTCACAAACGTGCCGCCTTTTATCAATTGATAATCATAGCGTATTGTCCATGTTGCCAACGCGTTGGCCGTGAGTACACCGCCTGCAATATTGGTTTTGGCGGTGATATCTAGATCAACCCCTTTGACGCGCGTTTCACCTAGATTCAAGAAGCGGCGGGTGGTGCTCTCCAGCGGGCCGGTGCCGGGAATTGGCGCGCCGCCAGCTGTGGTCAGGAATGAGGCCGGGTTGGTATTTCTGACCACGGAGCCGCCGGTGTAGTTGGCTGTGAACTCATTTTGAATAACCTGCTGTGCGCTGAAGCGATCAATTTGGCTGCGACGACGGATTTCCCAGGCGTCGGCTTGCAAGGACAAACTCTGTGTTGGCGAATAGATAAAGCCGTACGAGAAGCTCTTAGAACGCTCTGGCTCAAGATTAACCGAGGGCAGGAAGATGCTGGCTACGGTGCGACCGGTACAGTCGGTCAAATCACCACCTAACAGCGGCGTGGTGCCGTTAGGACAGCGTACCGGGTCGGTGATGGTGCTGAACGACTGCACACGTGAGTTGGATGTTTGCGTGAGCGAAGGCGCACGGAAAGCCTCGGCGTAGTTTGCACGCAAAGCGAGTGTGTTGAAGGGTTTCCACTTAATGCCAACTTTGGGCGTGGTGGAATTGCCGTAGTCGCTGTAATGATCGAAGCGAACCGCAAGCTGGGTCTCGACATTGCGCGCAAACGGTGCAGCCATCTCAGCAAACGCAGATGAGACATTACGCGACGCACTCACGGTAGTCGAGGCGATACCGACAAAATCACCCGCCACCTGGCGTGGGTCAGACGTGATGTTGAACGATTCACGACGCAGCTCCACACCAGTTGCAATCACCAGCGGTCCACCAGCCATATTGGCCAACTCTCTTGAGCCTTTCAGATCAAGGCTGGTGATGTCAGTGGCGCCGGTGCCGGTACGATAGGGATTCAATTGCGCGATCAACGCAGGATTGTTTACGCCGCCAAAGCGATAGGTAGCGTTAGACACCGCAGCCTGCAAGGCCGGGAAGTAGAGGCGACCATTGGCGACTTCTTTGCGCTCAGTCTTGCTATAAAGCAAACCGGATTCCCAATCCCATTTGGCGAATGTGCCGGACAAGCCCAGTAGACCTCGATAGGCATCGTTGGTGGTTTCTGTAAAGGTGGTGCCGAGATCAACAAAACGATAGCGCAGGCCCACCGGTACAGTGTAAGGATTATCTGGATGACCGACTGGCAAAGTCAGTAAATAACGGAAACGCTGACCAGCCGCGTTGAACCAGATGGAACCGTTGCCGGTGCCATCAAGGGTTTGCGGTGAATCCACAAAATTGCTTTTCACTCGAGAGAAACTAAACTCGGCTGTGCCTTGCAGACTGGCTGAAAAATCGCGTGTCGCCTTTGAAATAAACCCGGCGCGCTCTGACTTGGAGGTAATCTGGATATAGTCAAAACCGTTGGCGCGGCAGCCTGCTGTAGCCGCTACCGTGGTGGCAGCCGGGCAACGCGGATCGGTGGGCTGTGCCGCGTTAAATACACCATTGCCGAGCACGCGCTCGCGGTAATAATTCGGAATGCCCGAAAAGGTTGATGTCAGTGCGTTGCGATTGGCGAGACGCCGATAGTCGTCGTTGAACACGCTGTTGTGATCGTTATAGCCCACCGGATCACGCTTGAAGTAATCAAGGCCGATCAATACGTTATAGCGATCCTTGGCTAAATCGCCAAAGCCCACCACACCGCTGGCCGCATAATTTTGAAACTGGTGATCGAGCGAGCTGCCGCCGGTAACGCTAATCTCGCCGCCCTGATAATCTTTTTTCAGGATGAAGTTAATTACACCGGCAATCGCATCTGAACCATAGATAGCCGACGCGCCGTCTTTCAGAATCTCAATACGCTCAATCGCGGAAAGCGGAATCGTATTCAGGTTATAAGCCTGGCCTTGACCGGTATTAGGATCAGCACTGGCCGCAGGCGCAACCCGCCGACCATTCAGCAACACCAGTGTTGAGACTGAGCCCAAGCCGCGCAATGAAGCGGATTGTGTGGCGCGCGAAAAGCCACTGCCGCCGTCGTAATCTTGAAGCGAACCGCCACCGATTGCGGGCACCGCGCGCAACAATTCCGCCACAGTGCTGACGCCACTTCTGGCGATTTCTTCTTTATCAATAATCTGGATGCTGGCCGAGGTTTCAGCATCGGCGCGTTTGATGTTTGAGCCGGTCACCACAATCTTATCAATCTTCTGCGCTGAACCAGGCTCTGGCGCAGCGCCTTGAGCCGCTGCTTGCCCGATAAAAATAGCAGCTGAAATGGCGGCAGCCAATGGAGTAAGTGTAAGTGTGAGATTGCGCTTGGAATTACGCATATAGTCTTGCCCTTTCTTGGTTAAATGCAAACAGGTAGTGCAAGATAGTAGCGTTGGCAGGTCAGTTTAGAAATCATCTGGAGAAGTCTCGTAGTGTAGTTAATGACGACGAATCCGATGGCATCCATCCTGCCACCGTCAATCTCATTTTGTAACACTGTGTAATATTATTCGCCTACGCAAGCTGCTGTGGAAATATTTTGTAATATTGAGTGGAAAAAAAACAACAAAGACGACTATTTTTGTCCGATTGCTCGCTAGACATCCTCTCTATGCGGAAAGTATCCGCCGTCGCTCAGGCGACATTAAGTATCGCCGCTACGGCATGTGCAGTTCTTTCGTCCCCGATTCCTTGAATCATTATGGTCGCAGCACCTATGTTGCTCAGTGCAGACTCGATCAGCACGTGAACATCGTTTTGTATATGTGCACCTTCTCGCTGCAAGCCGTCTGCTACCCATGCGATATTGGGTAACAAAAGCAACGTCGCGGCATAGCGCTGATGTAATGCACCGGCTTTCGGGTAAAGCGACAGGTCTGAAAATACATAGTCGCTATAGATGGCGGTGAGTAACGGGGCGGTATCGCAAAACACTAAGGGTGCATGCTGGATTAGCGCTTGATTCATGGCGAGATTCTCCCGCGTAACTTGTATGTCCATGATGGTTTGTTGCTCATCTTGGCGCGGTGTGCGTTGGTGTTGATCACAAAACTCACGCAGATATTCAGCCACCCACGGACATGAAAAATGATTTGCCAACGCTTGTGCCAGCGTCGTTTTACCGGTACTTTCAGCACCGAGAATAGCGATAAGTTGGGGAGATGAAGCAGACATGGTTAAGGCGAATTAAACTTTTTATGTGCGGCTAATTTATGCCACCACACTCGCCAGCCCCATATAGCAAGTCCCATAAAAATGGCATACAGAATTGCAGTCAGATGCAAATCTTTATAAACAAAAAGGGCAATGCTTACTGCATTAACGATCAGCCAAAGGGGCCAGTTTTCAATATATTTTCGTCCCAGCAAAATTGTGCTAACCAGACTACCAGCGGTGACGAAGCCGTCAACAATTGGCACATTGCTATCGGTGATAGCGTGCAGCAAGACGCTGCAGGCCACCCATAATAACGCCCATGCTAGCAGAGTTGTTTGCCAAGCCTGTGCATCGAGTGAGGCCACTGCCAACGGCACTGGTAGTGTGGATTCTTTAGCGCTATCTTGTGTTGGCCTTACGCCCCGAAGCCACTGCCACCATCCCCAAATCGCGCTGGCGGCGAAGAAAATATTTACACCGGCTTCACCATAAAGCTGGCTTGCAAAAAATAACCAGGCATACAGCAAGCTCGTGATGAATGTTAGCGGCCAAGCCCAATGAATCTCGCCCACATTGCAGGCAATATTGACGATGGCCAGCACGAACGCGATCAGCTCAAGCCATGTCACGGCAGTACCGAGAAGGGTGAACGCAGTATCGAGCACGCGCTTACCAATCAGTACTTAAGCTTATGCGAAGAGTGCGCGGCGCTGAAGGGAAAATATAAATACCGCCCCATGATTGCGTGGGCGCTTCGCGCCAGTAGATACGATTGGTGGCGTTTTCCACATTAACCCGCCAAAGCAGCGGGTGCGCCGGCAAGCGAGTCAGCCGCTGCAAATAGCGGGCACCCAAATCGAGTTGTTGTGCACGTGGCAGAATTACGCTTCCTTCTGCGGTGGCTGTTTTGCCGTTCTGTAATGTCGCGAGCGCATTGAAGGCGAGCCCTGGAATGAAGGCCATTTTATAATCACCGAAAATTGAAGCCGCAAAGCGCGGCACATTGGTGATGCGCTTACTGATCAAATCCTTATTTTCAGCGCGTACAAAGGTCGCATCGAGTGCCGTCGCACTGGCTTGCAACGACAGTGCTTCATTTACCCGGCCGACCGCATTTAGCTCGATGCCGCGATGACGGGCTGATTTGGTGCCGACTATGCGCATCATTTTATCAATCCCGTTAATAACGATGGCGCGATCCTCAGCATACGGTTTAACGATGTCAAAAATAGCAGTCGTCAGCAGCAAGCGTGGATTGATTTGCATTTTTGCGCCGACTTCAATCTGCCTGCTTTTAAGTGCGGGCAATACCGCACCCGCGTTCACATATTGCAGAGTGCGATTCGGTACTGATTCAAACTCGGCACCTTGGCCCCATGTAGCATAAAACGAACGGCTGACATCAGGTGAAAAGCTCACCCCAGCCCAAGGCGTTGCGATAGTTTGAGTCAGTTGTATCGCTTCGCTGCCATCGCTCAAAGCGCTCTCGCGCTTGAAACGGCTTACGCGTACGCCCGCAAAAGTTTGCAAGGCAGGGCTGATGATGGAATGCATGCTCGCGTAACTTTCAACGGTGCGTTCATGACTGTTGACATTGCGCGTACTAAGAGTCGGGTCAGGCGGTAACCTGGTCGGACTGAAAATATTGGTGCTGCCGACATAGTTGTAAGCTTCAAATGGCGGGAGGCGATCAGCAGAATTTCGGCCACTCACACCTACGCGCAGACGGTGTTCAATGGATGCAACATTAAACTCACCGTCAAGACGCGCGTCCCAGCTCGATAGTGATCGTCGTTCGCCTTCCGAACGGAAGTCATAGACATCAACATCACCATTCGCACACAGTCCCGGATAGACATAAGTAGCAGCATTGCTGCAGCCATCAGGGAATGCAACGCGATCATTAATATAGGCAACCTGAGTGTGGGCGGACCAGCGCATACTCCACGATGAATTAACGCGATGATTGAGCGCAATTTGCGCGGTTTGGCTGCTGATCTGAAACGGCCGTGACCATGCTTGATTATTCAAATTCAGTCGAGGATTGATGGGCGAGGGCAGTCTGTCACCCACACCATCGCCGTTAGTGTCGAGTAATCCAAGGCCAGGCACTGAAGGCTGTGATTTATGTTGATAATCCCAATCCAGCGATAGTGATGTATTCGCACTGATCGGCACGGCCACCGCCAGGCTGGCGAATTGACGCTGGCCGTTGGCCTTATCTACATACGAATGAAGCTGCTCGGTCGAGAGATTAAACCTGAGGCCGATACCATTTTGCAAAACGGTGTTGGTATCAATATGAATTTTTGCGCTGCCCCGCTCATCACCACTCAAGACGACGCTGGTAAAGGTTTCGCGTAGCGGTTTTTTAGTGATAGTTTGCATCAGCCCACCGGGAGCGGATACGCCGGACTGCAAACCTGCCACACCTTTGAGGACCTCTATTTGTTCAACATTTTCCAGTGCGATGGGCGCGTAATTGGAAACCGCCAAACCATTCCGTCGAAAATTAGCTAACTGATTCAGCAAAAATCCGCGCACTGAAATACTTTCAATATAACCCGTGGTGTTGTAACTATCCGCAAGTGACGCATCAAGCTTGATCGCTTGCGACAGTGTTTGAGTGGCTGTTCCTGCCAGTAAATCGCTGCTGAGTACGGTAATGCTTTGAGGAGTTTTCAGCAAAGATAGACCCAAGCCGGAAATATCCGCGCTGTCTACTTCGAGTATGGGGGCCGCTCTGGCGTTTACGGTTATTGCGTCTACACTTTGGGTCGGGGTTGGTGCTGATGTTGATGCCGACGCAGTAGATGCTTGAGCCCAAACCTCACCCGCGCTACAACCCATAATGCAGCCCATAACGCAGCCCATCACCCATGCGCAGCGTGACGCCACAATAAGGCAATTACAAACCTTTAAACCAGCCATTGACACTGTCCTTTTAGTCATTACAACGGCAGAAAAAGGATGCAGTGATGCGCATGGTGCAAACATGCGCAGTGTCTGCAACGCTTCCCTGCGCAAGTATTATCTTGATCA
>JANYDB010000030.1 GCA_025359985.1 Burkholderiales bacterium
AGGCGCGGCGGTTGGTGATGTGGTGGTGCGGGTGCATTTGACGTGCGCGGAAGTTGGCGTGTTGGTGAGTACCGATTTTTTGCAGAGGGCGCGCAAATTGGAATGTGCGCCGTTGGTGAGGTTTTTGCGGTGATTGGGAAATTGGTGATGTTCCCGTCTGGCGCGCCACAGGTTTCGCGCGTCGGTTTGTCGGCTGATGAATATAGATCGATTGTTTGCCAAGCGCGGCAAGGCGTGCGGATGCTGAAATTTGCGCAGATTTATTACCTGCCGGAGGCACGAACGATTCGGGTGGTGAATCCGTCATGCACGTTGGCGCGGCGGTTTAAAAACAATGTCGGAATGTGGGTGGGGAATTATTCGGCACCATTTAATAAAGATGCGTTTTCGGATGATTTGGATGCGTTAATTTTTGAGCTGGGGGGCGTATGACTTTTAGGATCACATGGCAAGATAAAACAACAGGACGCCCGATGATTTGCGGCACGGCGCTGACCTATGATAGCGCCGTCGATGTTGCGGAAAATCTCGGTTATACATTTCGGGGGGAGGTGTTGACCATTTACCACAGCGACAACATGCAAGAGCCGTTGGGTAAAGTTGTGATGCCGAAGGTCGCGTGAACATTTTGCGGTTGGCATTTGATTTGTATGTAAAGGCCCCGCGCGCGTACAGCGCGAAGGATCTTGAGGCGCGGCTGCCATTTGATGTGCTCAATGCTCGCAAGATTACGTGTGCGCTGCGGGCGCAGGGGTGCATCACGGAATCGTTTCGGCTGGGCTGTGAGCGATTTTTCGAGGTGGTGCCAGGCGCAGCGCCGCCGGTTGATTTGCGCGCCGCCAACGATCCGCAGCGGGCACGGCAGGCACGGCTGATGCGTATTCGGCAGGCGCGCCGGAAAGTGCGGTGATTGTGAAAATGCCTGATGCATTTCGTGAGAATCGGCTGCCGACGTTTCCAGCTGACGGCGGTGATCGAAACTGCCGGAAAAAATTCACAGAACTCGATGGGAAATGCCGCATGCACAACATGGCGCGGCGGATCGCGGCGATGCCCAGTAAACAGTCGCGAAATGATTACATCGCCGCGCTAAAACACGCGCCGCCTGTGATCGAAAGATTAAAACAGCTGGTGCGCTACTACTGGCGGCAGCAGCGAAAAAAACAAGCCGACAAATAAGCGGTGTTTCAGACGGAGCCGGCGTGGCCTATGTGGCAAATATGGCAAATGTGGCAAATGCAAAAAACCTTCGAGGATTGAATGGCAAACAAAAATGATAAACCGGGTGGTTGCATCGATTTTAAAAAGATCGAGGCGGAGGCGCTGGCGAGTAGTGAGCGCTTGGTGCCGACGTGGCTGCCGGATGGTCGGCGTGAGGGCAATGAGTGGTGCGCGACTAATCCGACGCGTAACGATGCGCATCGTGGATCGTTCAAAATCAATTTAACGTCGGGCAGGTGGCAGGATTTTGCGACGGGCGATGCGGGCGGCAATTTGGTTTCGCTGTACGCCTATATTTTTGATTTGCAACAAGCGGCAGCGGCGCGTGAGATCGCGGTGTTATTGGGTATGCAGGTTGATGCGTCGGTTGATTTGCGCGCCGCGCCTAGCACGGGAAAATCTGCTGAAGCTGCACCAAAAACGGTTGCGGCTGCTGAGTGGGAATGGTTAGCGCCCGACACTGAGGCGCGGCCTGCACCAGTTGCGCATGCGGTGCGCGGCAAGCCCGAATCGCTATATGTTTATCGCGGGCTGGCCGGTGAGCTGTTGGGGTATATCCAGCGGTTTAAAAACAGTGAGGGCGGTAAAGAGTTTATTCCGCTGACCTATTGGCGCAATGTGAAGTCAGGCCTAAAAAAATGGCGGTCCGCTCAGTTCCCTGATCCGCGCCCGTTGTATGGCCTAGATCGATTGGCGGGACGCGAGAACGATAAAATTTTAATCGTTGAGGGTGAAAAGTGCGCCGATGATGCGCAGTGGTTGCTTGGCGATAAATTGGTGGTGATGACCTGGCCGGGCGGCGCGGAAGCGATTAAAAAAGTGGATTGGTCGCCACTCGCGGGGCGCGCGGTGATTTTGTGGCCCGATCTTGATGATCCCGGATTTAAAGCGATGGCGGGGGTGGGTAAAATATTGCGGGCGCTCGGCTGCGATGTGCAGGCTGCGGCTGCTGAACAATTTTTGGGCGTTAAGCCGAAAGGTTGGGACATTTCCGACGCGGCTGAGGAGGGTTGGACGGCTGAAAAGATTTCTGATTTTTTTGGCTCGAATGTTCGCATGAACGATAGCGCGCCGGTCGCGATGCAGCCGAGCAGTGAGGTTACGCCGGGTGCTGTGTGGGCTGATTCGGTTTCGGGTGCGGCTTTGGGTGCGGCTGACCTTGATTTTTACGTGCCCGAAAATGTGCAACGCTCGCCGCCGCCAAAAACCAAATCTACCCCACAACCGCCTACCGGCGAAGGGGCGATTTATGCCGATCCGCACAACATTGATCCACGTCCGTGGCTCAGCCAATTAAAGCGCGCTGAATCGGGTGCGATTAAACCGCTGCTGTGCAATTTAATGTTGATTTTGGAGCATCACGAGGATTGGGCGGGCGCGTTAGGTTTTGATCAATTCAGTGAGCTGATTGTGAAACTGCGACCGCCGCCGTGGCAGGTGGGTAAATTCAAACCCGGCCATGAGTGGAGTGAAGTCGATGATTATCGGTTGCGGCATTGGCTGTCGAGTCATTTTTTTGAAGCGAAAGAAAAGGACATTATTCAAGCGGTGACGCTGATCTCGCACGCGCATAAATTTCACCCACTGATTGAGCGTATGGATGCGCTGGTTTGGGATGGCACCAGTCGGGTGCGTACTTGGTTGATTGATTATTTGGGTGTGTGCAAAGGCAAACGATTTGAGCGGCTGGATGCGGCCTCGCAAGACCTGTTGCTGCGCTATACCGAGGGCACAGGCATTAAATGGCTGGTGGGGTCTGTGGGGCGAGTCTATGAGGCTAATAAACCCAATGCGATCACCGGCAGCCAGATGGACATGATGCTGATCCTTGAGGGCGAGCAGGGAATTATGAAATCGACGGCGCTGCGGGTGCTGGGCGGCGAATGGTTCACTGATGAAAAGCTGGACTTCGGGAACAAAGATTCGTTCATGATTTTGCAGGGGAGGCACATCATTGAAATGGCCGAGCTTGAGGGCCTGAACAAAAGCGAAGCGTCAGCAACGAAAAATTTTATCACCAAACGTGAGGATTTATTCCGTGCGCCATATGGTCGAAAAATGGAAAAGAAGCCGCGGCGATGTGTGTTTGCCGGGTCGGTTAACCATGATCATTATTTGAAGGATGATTCGGGTAATCGGCGGTTTTTTCCGGTTTATTGCACCACGATCGATATGTTGAATTTAACGGCAGATGTAGATCAGTTGTGGGCTGAAGCGCTGAGTTTGTATCGAAGTGGCGTGAAATGGTGGGTAGAGCCGCACGAACGCGAGCTGTTTGCGGTTGAGCAGGACAAAAGATTCCAGGCCGATGTTTGGGAGGAATCAATCGAGGATTTTTGCATCGGCCGCGATTCGGTTTCGATGGGCGAGATTTTGTTCGATGCGTTAAAAATTGAGAAGGCAAGATGGGATGCGCAGGCACA
>JANYDB010000054.1 GCA_025359985.1 Burkholderiales bacterium
ACATCGCAAACGTCAACAAGCCGCGCATCCGGCGCTCACGCTCACCGGCATGTACAACGTGCTGGAAAAATTAAAAACCGGCGACGCGCTAACCGTAAAAGAAAAAACGATTCATGAAGAGGGACTCGTCGCGGTGTTGAAATCGCTGCACGACGAGCTGGATCGTGAAGTACTTGGCGCTTATGGCTGGGCCGATTTGTGGCCGTTGATGGATCGTGTGAATAGTGCTGCTACAACCAGGGGCGCTGCCCCAAACACAAGCACTGGCGAGGCGTTTGAAGGCAATGCCGTGAAGATGCCCGTGGATAGTGGCGTTTCAGGCATTGCCTCTTTAAATGCATCGGCAAAACAACAATTAACCGCGGCCTTGCTGGAACGTTTGGTCGCACTCAATGCCACGCGTGCAGCGGAAGAAAAAACCGGCACGGTGCGCTGGCTGCGGCCAGAATATCAGGCGCCAGCATCCGCCTCGCCACCCATTCCCACGCCTTCGCAAGGCACGCTTGATGTGGATGTCGTGGAGCCTGACATCGCCGCCGATGGAAAAATACGATGGCCCGATTCACTCGCCGCACAAATTCGCGCACTCGCTGATTTGCTTAACGCCGCTTCAAACCCGGTCATGCTTGAGGACATCGCCCGTACCTTCGGCAAACGCAGCGCTTGGCAAAAATCGATTGTCCCGCTCCTCGAATCGCTCGAAGCGATGGGCCGCGCACGGCGTACCGATGACGGCAAATGGATGTCGCTTTGATGCTGCCTTGATTCAAACTCGGCGGACGTTACGCGCAGCAGTATCAAACGGGTTAAATACCGCCACACCCGTCGGCGCGAAATGTTTTACGTTGCGGGTAACGCGCGTTAAACCATGCGTCAGTGCGGTAGCGGTAGTCCGTAAATCGGCACCATCATGTCCCCGCTTTGCGGCAAGCTGCCCTCATCATCGCGCGGTCTTGTTAAGCCCGTGTTGACTAAACATAGCTGCTGATTCTTATTGCGTTGTTATAATTCTCGATACGCTTCTATCGAAAAGAAACTCCAACATTAAAGATCGTCTACAGCCATTTATGGCTAAAGCAGCCCGCCAATGCTAGACCTTTGCTTCTAAAATTTAATTTTCCACCGCACCCAACCTAACCACAAACCCCCTATGAAAATCAGCAACGCTAACTGGATGATGGTCGAGGAATACCTTAAGCATGATGATCGTGCTGTGGTGCCGATTGGTTGTACTGAGCAGCATGCGTATTTGAGCTTGGCAGTTGATGCAATTCTCGCCGAGAACGTGGCGGTGGAAGCTGCCGAGCCGCTGGGGGTGCCGGTATTTCCGGTGATTCCGTTTGGTCACACCCCGACCTTTATGGCGTATCCCGGCACGATCTCGCTGCGCCTTGATACCCTGATTGCGCTAATGCGTGATGTCCTGAATAGCCTCGCCACGCATGGCTTCAAACGCATTGTTATGGTTAACGGGCATGGCGGCAACGCGCCGATTGGGCACTTTCTGGGCGAATGGATGGCGGACCACCCAGAGGTGAAAGTGAAGTTTCATAATTGGTGGAATTCGCCACGCACGTGGGCAAAAGTCATGGCGATTGATCCGGTCGCTTCGCATGCATCATGGATGGAAAATTTTCGCAGCACCCGCATTGCTGGCGTGGTGCAGCCGATCACGGCGCGTACACCCATTGATCCGGCTAAATTAAAACTCCTGAATCCACTGCAAACGCGCGCCTATTTGGGTGATGGCAATTTTGCAGGCGTATACGAAAAACCGGATGCGGTGATGGATGAGCTGTGGCAGGTTGCGGTCGAGGAAACGCGGCAGTTAATCGCCGATGGTTGGGAATAGCGCAATGTTCTTTAGTAACACAGCCCAGAAATGAAGTACATTCGTCAAGCGTTGATTCAATAAAAATATCTGCGCGATGACAACAGCCATCACTAAGCACAGCGCCTTGCTGATTCTGTCGCTGTTTTTTAAATGGGCCTGTATTGGTCTTCAATCTTTCATTCCATAAAAACATTAACCCGGCTGGCGAACACCGAACAACCCATCCGCTACCCAGCCACCATTTGATGCAGCAATACTCATCATAAAACCTATATGCCGACGATCGATCCTGCCAAAAGCCATCTTGTAGAAGCCGCTCGCTACGCGTTGTTACGTCGGCTGGCGCCATCCATTTCGCATAACCTGACGGGCGCGCTGCACCCCGTCAATATGATGGCGGCGGTTCTTGAAAAACGGATTAAAGCGCCCTCCCCCGATCTGGCACTATTGGCTAAAAGCAGCATCTCTCTTACTACACTGTCAGATAAAGCGGTTGGCTCCTGCCTGGATTTGTTGACTTGGCTAACCCCAAAAAATTTGCAACAGATCAGTATTCATGCGGGTATTAACGATGCTATCGGCGTCATGAAAACCGAGCTTTCATTCAGAGACATCAGCATGGCTAATGAAGCCATTGGCGTTAGCGAAGAAATGCCGCAACGTATTTTTCGCAGCGTTTTTTTAGCCAGCCTGATTGCGCTGACCGATGCCGCACCATCACCTGGGCGCGTGGTGATCACAGCGCGCGTGACTGGCGATGAAATTGGATTGACGATCAATCTCACAGCAGTCGAAGGCGCGAATACCCAAGGCCAATTTCAGGCGTACCGCGAAATTGGCTGGGACGATGTGCAACTGTTAGCCGAAGCTGAAGGCGTTAGCTGTGAACACAAACCCCATCAGGTTGCCATTCGTTATCGGGTGGTTTGAGCGCTGAGTAAGCTGCAACAGCACAAGTACCGCGTCACGTAGCTACGCAACGTGACCTACGCCAACTTCCGTCATCCGCCGCCATCACGGACGAAGAAGTATCGACATGACAAGTGTAAAAAGATTGCGCATGTAAACCATGGATAAAATTTCAGCATGGCATGACTTGAGCGGCGCTGCCAACAGTGTGCAAAGCCAGCTTGAACAGTATGCTCAATTGCAATTTTTAACATGTCCCATAGGCGGGCATCTTGAGGCAAAAATGGCCTATGAACCGCTCCGGATATAGAGTTTTTCCTACGTTTAGTGCTTTCGCCAAGCCACGTTGCGTCGCCTCACCTCACCGGCTATTTCTTTTCCCGCATCATCTCCGCGATCTCATCAAGTTTTTCTTGAATGGCTTTCAGAATCACCGTTTGTTCATTGCGTGCTGTTGTGGCTGATTCAGCTTGATTCGCAGTAAGACTAGACGCAGGATGCCGCAGTGCTTCGCGGCGCTGCATGATCTGCTGGCGAAACTCGTGGGCGTTGAAAATACCGGTGAGCTGCATATCATGAGCCTGCCCCTGACTCTGGCCGGCGGTTTCAAATTTCAGCGTGCTTAACTGAAAGTGTTTGAGAATGGGGCCTTCGATAAAGGTGACATCCTGAATATTTTCCAGCGGGATGGTTTTTTCAACCTGCACCAGAATGCCTTTTCGATAACGCAGTGATTTTTCGCCGAGCTCGCATTCCAGCTTGGCAAAATAATGTCGCGCCCACCATTGCCCGACACCTAAAAACCAAATGATTGCCAGCGGAATGCCGATGAACGTTATGCAAAGTGTAAAGCCGATAGTGATCACCAGATAGGGGCGAATGAGCGGGTTGAAGCTGGCCTTGATCAGCTGCGTGTGCGTGTGGGCATGGGCATCGTCTAGATGCGCAGGATCGACGTTGCTGATAGGGGCTGAAAGGTTCGCAGAATTCATGAATTAAGTCTCGTGGATAATCAAATAAACTCCTACTTTACAGAAATATCTGGCCGTTATATTTCAATATCTTCTTCACACATCACACAGCACACAGCGTATAACCCATGCCCTCTGCGATGGAGTTCATGCAGCGTCTGGCGGCATTGATGCCACAATAAAAGGGGTCAGCGTCAATTGTATTAAGCTAACCTCATGTTATGCCCCGTCGTCCCCGCATCCAACTCAATGGTGTCCCGCTCCACATAGTGCAGCGCGGGCACAACCGCGAGCCATGCTTCTTTAGCGAGGAGGACTACACCCGCTACCTGCACTGGCTGGGTGAAGCGCTGGCAGACAACGAATGTCAGCTTTATGCCTACGCGCTGATGACCAATCATGTGCACCTGGTGCGATGGTCGATGATCCGGCCCATTATCGATGGACAAGCTATCGGCACAACGCGCTGGGCGCGACG
>JANYDB010000103.1 GCA_025359985.1 Burkholderiales bacterium
GTAAGCGTTACCGGTTCGCAACCGGCCCGTTATCCGTTCTCAACGGATTGTTTAATGAAACAGTTTTTACACTAAAGGATTCACTCATGGTCGTTATCAGACTCGCACGTGGCGGAGCCCGTGGCCGCCCCTTTTACAATATTGTGGTTGCTGATTCGCGCAACCCCCGCGATGGCCGTTTTATTGAACGCCTGGGCTTTTATAATCCGGTTGCTTCAGGCAATGACGAGCCTTTCCGCATGGCGATGGATCGCCTCAAATTTTGGCAGGACAAAGGCGCGCAGCCATCTGACGCCGTTGTAAAACTGATTAAGCGTAGCAAAAAAGTCGCGCCTGCTGCCGTTGCAAAATAAGCCCGTTCCAAACGTAAATCTGAAGCCGGGCGATAAAGATTTGGTGGTCATGGCGCGCATCGCAGCGCCGTTCGGCATCAAAGGCTGGGTCAAGTTATTAACCTTTACGGAGTTACCAGACAGCCTTGATGCTTATGCTTCCTGGCTGGTTCGTAAGAACCCTCATGGGTCCGGCAGGGACTCTCAAGGTTCAAGTGATTGGGAAGAAGTTGAGCTCGAAGATTTTGCGGTCAACGTCAAGGCGGTGGTTGCAAAATTCAAAGGCTGCGATGATCGTACAGCGGCAGAACGATTTTCTAAACGCGATATAGCCATTCCGCGTGAGGCGCTCGGTGAAGCTGGCGAGGGAGAAATTTTTTGGCTGGATTTAATTGGCTCTGAAGTCGTTAATTCAATCGGCGAGCACCTGGGCCAAATTGATACGCTGATGCAAACCGGCGCGAATGATGTGCTGGTGGTTAAAAGTGAGAGCGGAGAAATTTTGATCCCGTTTGTAGCTGACGTGATCGTAGCAGTAGACCGCCATGCAAAAGTAGTGACGGTTAACTGGGGCAAGGATTATTGAGCGATGCAGGATGAGGAAAACAGGGCGATGACTAAACACTACGATGTCATCACCCTGTTTCCTGAAATGTTTGATGCGATTGCCGACTGCGGCATTACGCGGCGGGCATTGGATGAAAAGGCGTGGGCGCTGAAATGCTGGAACCCGCGAGATTTCACCACAGATAAACATCGCACGGTCGATGATCGCCCCTTTGGTGGCGGCCCCGGCATGGTGATGAAAGCGGAACCGTTGAATGCTGCGATTGATGCGGCTATGAACGCATCCATGGAGCGTCAAAAGTATTTCGCGCAAGACAATGTAAACGTATCGCCAGTCAAATATAAACCGAAAGTGGTTTATCTGACACCGCAGGCAAAGCCGATCACGGATGTGGGTATCCGGGAGCTGGTAAAAGAACCTGGACTGATTTTTTTATGCGGGCGGTATGAAGGTATTGATGAGCGTTTGATCAATGCGCGTGTGGATTTGGAAGTATCGATTGGGGATTACGTGCTGTCAGGCGGGGAACTCGCCGCGATGGTATTAATTGATGCTATGGTGAGGCTGTTGCCAGGCGTCTTGAATTCAGCAGAATCTGCTATTGAAGATTCGTTTTCACCGGCGCGGAATGGTTTGCTGGATCATTCACATTACACACGGCCTGAGGTTTGGAATGAGCAGATGGTGCCAGCCGAGTTAATGAGCGGCAACCATGTAGAAATCGCCGAATGGCGACATCAGGCAGCACGGGCCAGAACGCTTGAACGTCGGCCGGATTTGCTGGCGGGTGTGGCAGATAAATATGCAGCAAAAAAGAATTGATGCAGCGGGTTAAAATCAAGCATCGGAAGCATCGGAAGCAGCGGAAATAGTGGTCACAAAGGTTGTAAAAAAGTCGTAAAAAAAGAAGGCGCACATCCCTGAGAAGTCGAACCGTGAGGGCGCTGTGTGAAGAGTCGAAAAGACTAAGGGTCGAAAAGACCGTTAATTATGAAAAGGAAGCAATATGAATCTGATTGATATTCTGGAACAGGAAGAAATGGCCCGTTTGGCCAAAGTTGTCCCAATTTTTTCACCGGGCGACACTGTAATCGTTAACGTAAACGTGATTGAAGGCGAGCGTAAGCGCGTTCAGGCCTATGAAGGCGTGGTGATTGCCAAGCGCAATCGCGGTCTCAATTCATCGTTTATTGTTCGTAAAATTTCATCGGGAGAAGGCGTGGAGCGTACGTTCCAAACCTATGCCCCGACCATTGCCTCGATTGAAGTCAAGCGCAAGGGCGATGTACGCCGCGCCAAACTTTACTATCAGCGCAAGCGTTCAGGCAAATCGGCACGTATCAAGGAAAAGCTGGATTATGTTTCCACGCAGAACAAGGGCGACGCGTAAGTTCTACGTTTCCAGCCATCGTCTGCCAAAAAGCCGCGACAGTTTGTCGCGGCTTTTTTATGGGAAGTGCGGCATTTTTTCAGGCGTCGTTTATGACAGGCTCTACAACTGGCGGGCTGTAAACGTATCACACGCCTTCAAATCGCCAGATTCAAAGCCCGTCTTGAACCACCGCACCCGTTGTGCTGAGGTGCCATGAGTAAATGAATCAGGCACCACAGCACCGCGTGCTGCGCGCTGCAAAGCATCGTCGCCAATGGCGTTAGCTGCAGCCAAGGCTTCATCCACATCATTCGGGTCCAGGAATGGTTTGGCGCGGTTGGAATGGTATGCCCAGGCACCGGCAAAACAGTCGGCTTGCAATTCAATCCGAACCGATACCTTGTTATATTGCACATCAGTCATTTTGTCGCGCATGGCATCGGTCTTGGCAGTAATGCCCATCTCGTCCTGAACATGGTGGCCGATTTCATGCGCGATCACATAGGCGCGGGCGAAATCACCGCTGGCTTTGAAACGGCGTGTCATCTCATCAAAAAACGCCATATCGAGATAAACTTTTTTATCGCCGGGACAGTAAAAGGGCCCCATCGCCGCCTGCCCCTTACCGCAGGCGGTAGAGGTTTTGCCCGAGTAAAGTACCAGCACCGGAGGATTGTAGCTGCGGCCCATTTGCTGAAATAGTGCATCCCAAGTCGTCTCGGTCTTCTTGAGTATTTTCCGTACCTCTCGCTTTTCCACGGCTTGTGGGTCATTGGCTGGATCAATCGTCTGACGGGTTTGACTTTGCGTTGCAGGCGATTCGCGTTGCGCTCCTTGCACCGTCTCCGCCATGCCCAGCAGGGTGCGTGGATCAACGCCTAAAAAATAGCTCGCGACCAATGCAATCAACACGCCGCCAATACCCAGACCACCCACCCGGCCCATACCGCCACCGCCGCCACTATCGCCACGACGGTCTTCAACATTATTGCTTTCGCTTTCATCATCGAGTCGCATATTTTTTCCTGTTCAAATTAATAGTGCGTAGTTCAACCAGAGTGGAATCGCCAACATTCCCGCCAGCGTGCTAATGGTAATACCCTGCGCCACAAAGTTGCCATCGCCTCCCATTCGCACTGCCATGACATAAGCTGAGGTCGCCGTTGGCAATGCGGCCAGTAACACCACCATATCAAAGTAAACACCGGTAACCCCAAACGCACGCGCCAACACAATCGCCACAATCGGCATGGCGATCAGTTTCACCGCTGTAAAATAGCCAATCACAATCGCATTCTTGCCGACGTCTTTAAGCTGCAAAGCCGCTCCTACCGCGAGCAATCCACAGGCGAGTGATGCAGCACCAAGTCGTGAGATCAGCAATTGCACAGGTTCAGGCAGCGACCAACCCAACAGCGAAAATAATACACCGCCTAGCGTGGCGATAATGAGCGGGTTTTGCACCAGCTCTTTGGCAACACTCACTTGAGCGTTGCGCGCGAGCGCCCATACCGCGCCGACATTACATAGCGGTACCACCAGTCCAATTACAATCGCAAATGCGGCAATGCCGGCCTCGCCATGCAAGCGTCCTGCAATCGCCAAACCAATATAGGAATTAAATCGGAATGCCGTTTGAAAACCAGAGGCAAATATTTTTTCATCGGGCCTGAGTATCCATTTGGCCAGATAGGCCAGCACCATCCCGATCAGGACGGTAGCAATCGCGACTTTGAGCGCCGGCGTGGCCGCTACAAAATCGATTTTCGTCTTTGCAATCGAATTAAACAACAGCGCCGGAAACAAAACATAGTAAATCAACTTCTCCAGC
>JANYDB010000104.1 GCA_025359985.1 Burkholderiales bacterium
GAGGTAACGTTCGTTCAGGGTGAGGTGCGTGCGCTTCATGGCAATGTCCTTTCGTCTTAGAAACAAAAGGGTACCGCTATTCGTGCCTCACCCCCTCCATCATGCGCCCTGATCTGTCGCCATTCGAAATGGAATCCAGGATTTTGCCTCAATCGCCGCGCCCAGCCTAGGGTTTTAAATTGTGACAATCATTTAATGGTGGCGTGATTTTATTCACACGCCGCGCTTCACGTTATGAGTCGTGAATAGGCTGCCGCGCTAGCTGCCAAAATCCATTTTGTTTACATCAAACACAGCCGTTTTAGGTTTCGCGCTTGCCCTGATAGCATCACCGGTATCGATGAATGCTTCGGCGAGTTTGTAGCTGATCTTGGCCAGCGATTCGGCATTGGCGGTGATGGTTGCGTTGCCGCCAGCGTCGGCAGCGCCGATGGTAACGGCGTCTTTAACAAGGTGAATATAAATGCTGGCGGCTAGCGCTTGAACAGCGCTGTCACCCTCTTGTGGTGTGGACATAGTCGGGGCCGATACGGGTTTGGGTGGGTGGTGGGCTGCGCTCATTTAATGACTATACCTTCATACCGCGTCAATTGTGCGGCGCGCTAAAATATTGGCTATCATTTTTGGATGAGCCTTTCGATACTGTGTGCTTACGGCGAATGCGGCGTGCGAACTTTTTGACGCGTATAGCAATCAAAAATTCATTAAATTGTTTTTGAAGGAGCTCAAAAAAATGAATGAAAATTTCCAATCCAAACTAAATCTATGATGAAGCTCTTGCACCTTATGAAAAAAAATCGACCAAACATTGCTCCTCTTCGGCGCCCTTCATGGTCCGCATCCGTATTGCTCACCGGCTCGATATTCGCGGCTATCGCAGGCTTCATGGCGTTGATCAGTGCAGATTTGTGGGCGCAACGAGGTATGGAGTCGCGCCCGATTGAGCCGCGCAGCATCGCGCCACGCGGGGCGTTACTGGAGCACGAGCGTGGTCTGGTTACGCTGTTTGAAAACGCCGCACCGTCGGTTGCGTACATCACCACCGAAAATCTGGTGCGTCAGGGTTTTTTTGGCAATGAAATTGGCGTATCGCAAGGCGCGGGATCCGGTTTTGTGTGGGATAGCGCCGGGCATATCGTGACTAATTTTCATGTGGTACAGGGCGCGCAAAAAGTATTCGTGCAACTTGATGCGGGCAAAAAAGCGCTGAGTGCGGAAGTGGTTGGTGCGGCACCGGACTATGATCTAGCGGTCGTGAAATTGCGCGAGGTGCCGCCTAATCTGAAACCGATTCCGCTGGGCAGTTCACGCGATCTCAAGATCGGCCAAATGGTCATCGCCATCGGCAATCCGTTTGGTTTGTCGCGCACCATGACTACCGGTATTGTCTCCGCACTGGATCGTCATTTGCCGACCACGGATTTTGCCGAAATTGCCGGCGCCATTCAAACCGATGCGGCGATTAACCCCGGCAATTCCGGCGGGCCGTTGCTCGATAGCGCGGGACGTTTGATTGGCGTGAATACCGCGATCCGTTCTTCCAGCGGCAGTTCAGCAGGCGTGGGCTTTTCAATTCCGGCCGATCTGGTCAATCGCATCGTGCCGCAGCTGATTGCGAAAGGGCGCGCGTACCGTCCCGGTATTGGCATTGTGCCGATTGATCCCTTTATTGTTTCGCAAAACGGCATACGCGGCGTGGTGATTGACAGCATTACGTCGCGCACGCCCGCGGCCGAATCAGGGCTCACCCCCTACAATCGGCGCACACGGCAAGTGGGTGATGTGATTGTAGGCGTGAATGGCCGCATCATTGAAACGCTTTCTACCTTGGTGGCCGAGCTTGATCGAGTAGGGATCGGCAATGTGGCCGAACTGACGGTCGAACGTGATGGCAAAAGCCGCAAGGTGCGGGTAAAGGTGATTGATACGACGCGCTAGCGGGTGTGATGAGCGGTCTTCGCTATTGGGTATTGGCTATTGGCTAACGGGTAACGGATCAAGGTAAGGTATAAAAACTTGCGCTATGATTTTGTATCATCATTTTTGTACTTTCATCCAAGGCGATCCCCATGAAAATTATTGCAGCTATGTTTATTGCCCTGCTCGCGGCCCACGCTGTTGCACATGAGCAACAGCGTGCTCTACCTGCGTCAGCCCCTACATCAACATCAACGTCCACACTTGCGCCAAGCCCCATGATTATCGAGATGGCGGCAAAAATTTCTGCAGCGCGGATTGAAAAAAATATTCGTAGGCTGGTCAGTTTCGAAACCCGCAATACCTTGTCGGATGCCAAAAGTGAAACTCGCGGGATTGGCGCCGCGCGCCGCTGGATTAAAGCTGAACTTGAGCAATGCGCGAAAGCGAGCGGTGGACGCATGAAGGTGGAATTCGATGAGCATTTGGCGCAGCAGGCGGTGCGTATTCCGCAGCCCACTAATCTTGTCAATGTGGTCGCCACACTTCCTGGCATGCAGGCAGCCAGTGTGGATCGCCTGTATGTTGTTTCTGGCCATTATGATTCCATGCCATCGAGCCCGGTCGATGGTGAAACGGCTGCGCCAGGAGCCAATGATGATGCGTCTGGCACCGCAGCCGTGATGGAGCTGGCGTGTGTAATGTCGCAATATCAATTTGATGCGACGCTGGTTTTTATGGCGGTCGCAGGCGAAGAGCAGGGCTTGATTGGTGCAACCTTTTGGGCTCAAGCTGCAAAGGCAAAGGGCCTGAATATCGCCGGGATGATTACCAACGACATTATCGGTAACACCAAAGCAGCCGACGGCACGGTCATCAAAAACCGTGTGCGCCTGTTTGCCGAAGGCGTACCACCGGTGAAGGAAATGAGCGATGAAGCCTTGACGTTGCTGCGCAGTGGTGGCGAGAATGATTTCCCGACGCGCCAGCTCGCCCGTTTCATCAAGGAGGCTGCAGACCGCAATATCGCTGCCACCCATATTGCGGTCGATGTTATTTATCGGCGCGACCGTTATTTGCGCGGCGGCGATCACACCCCGTTTCTGGAAGCCGGTTACGCCGCTGTGCGCATGACAGAGCCGGTGGAAGACTTTCGTCATCAGCATCAAAATCCGCGCGTGGAAAATGGTGTGCAATATGGCGATTTGCCGGAGTTTGTTGAATTTGAATATGTAGCCAATGTGGCTCGCGTTAACGCTGCTGGCCTTGCGGCCTTGGCGCTGGGCCCTGCTGCACCCAAAGAAGTGCAAATGGAAACCCTTAATCTTGAAAACGATTCCACGCTACGCTGGAAAGCGAATCTGGAGCCGGATGTGGCGGGCTATCAGATCGTATGGCGCGATACTACTTCACCTTTCTGGCAGCACCGTAAAGACGTCGGCAATGTGACCCGCGCTACGATCAAAGGCGTGTCGAAAGATAACGTCGTTTTCGGCGTGGTGGCCTACGATCAGGAAGGTAACGCCAGTGTCGCCACCTATCCGGTGCCGTTTCGGCTGCGTTAATGTTCACTACGTTTCCGTAAAAAAATTTCACTACGTTTCCGTAAAAAAATTCCACTACGTTGCTGTAAAGAGAAATAATTGTCTAGATCAAAGCGGGCGCGTCATATAAAATCCAAGATTTTTTGCCTGGAACATTATGTGGTTTAAAAACCTGCAGATATATCGCTTTCCCGCCCCATGGAATACCACTGTCGCACTTCTTGAAGAAGCGCTTGCGCGTCATCCTTTTCGCTCCTGTACCAGTTATGAGTTACAGACGCAGGGCTGGGCCTCGCCACGCGAAAACGGCGCACTCGTGCACGCTGTAAACGGTCACTGGTTGCTGGCACTGGGAACTGAAAAAAAGCTGCTGCCAGCCTCCGTCATCAAGGAGCTGGTCAAACTTCGTGCGGTGGATATGGAACAGCGTCAGGGCTTCAAGCCGGGTCGTAAACAATTGCGTGAACTAAAAGATCAAACCACTGACGAGCTATTGCCTCGCGCATTCAATGTGCGGCGCAACACTCTGGTGTGGATTGACCCAGTTCATGGTCGGCTGGTGATAGATGCGGGTTCGCCAGGCCGGGCCGACGAGGTGGTGGCGCACTTTAATAAAGCGATTACAGATATATCGCTGGAGCGTTTAAATGTAGCCATGTCGCCCGGGGCCGCCATGACATCGTGGCTGGCCGCCAATGAAACCCCGCACGGATTCTCGATTGATCAGGATACCGAACTGCAGTCACCAGCCGACGAAAAAGCCACGGTCCGCTTCGTGCGCCACGCGTTGGATCCGAAAGAAGTGCAGCGCCATATTGCCAACGGCAAGCAATGCACGCGTCTCGCGCTGACCTGGGCCAATCGGGTTTCCTTTGTGCTCACCGAATCATTTACTTTAAAGAAAATTTCGCTGGTGGACATTATTAAAGAAGGCCTGGATTCGGGCCCCAGTATTCGCGATGAAGATGAGCAGCTCGATGCAGATTTTGCAATGATGACCGGTGAGCTAAAACAGCTGCTTGAAGATTTGGTCGAAGCACTGGGCGGGGTGCAAACAGTGGGTGGCCATTAATTCTTTGCAGGTAATTTATAAGTATCGTTGTGTCCACGCAGATACAACGACGCATTCATTTTAAGGCTAGCTTCTAAGCGCGGCCCAAAAAATCACCCTTGCCAATTTCTACACCGTTATGACGCAGAATCGCGTAGGCCATGCTCATGTGGAAATAAAAATTGGGCAGCCCAAAATGAATCAAATACGGCTGCCCTTTAAAGGCAACCGGGTTGCCAGCGATGGTGATGCTGATATCGCGATCTTCCTGGCCGTCAATTTGTGCCGGGTTGAAGGTGCCGACATACGCCATGGTTTTATCAATGCGCGCGATTAAATCAGCAAAAGTTTTTTCATCATCTTCGTACTTGGGTACCTCAATGCCCGCTAAACGTGCGCATGGTCCTTTGGCAAAATCACAGGTGATTTGAACCTGCCGTGTCAGCGGAAACATATCGGGCGATAGGCGCGAGTTCAAAAACACACCCTCATCGATTTTTTTTACGATAGCATGCGCAGCAGCTTTGGTTAGTATGTTTTTTAGATTAGTCAGTGAGCGCTGAAAAACGGGAACTGAGGCTTGGTGTAGAGAGATAGTCATTTCTTTCCTTTGGACGATAAATTGAGCGGTAGACTGAGCGTTGCCGTTGGCTAATACGCAATTTCAGACCATTTAGTTTAGCAGGCGAATTAATATTTGCGCTAATCCTGCGTTGATGATGAGATTGTCGATATGACGATCGAGTATTAAATTTATTTTGTTGATTTATTTTGTGGAGCTTCTTTCATGGCGCTAAAGCATCCTCGTTACCCGCTGGGCCGCACAGTCATTCTTGATCACGACTCGGCGATTCTTCGCGCCAGTATCCCGCGGATGCTGAGAGATTCACCCCACCGCAAGCTCGCCGTCTGGCTGCCGCCACAATATGACGCGATATCGACCACGGCTGCAAAAGTCCCGCTGCGTTTTCCGGTTTTGTACGATCTGGTGGGCTTTATGGGTTCGGGGCTGAGCCATATCAATTGGCGTGGGTTTGATGAGAATATTCCTGAACGCGCGGCCCGCCTGATTCATGAAGAGAAAATGGCGCCGGCAATTATTGTTTTTCCGGATTGCTTTACGGCACTGGGCGGCAACCAATACATTAATTCCTCCGCGATTGGAAACTACGCGGATTACATCACGCAGGAATTAATTCCGCTGGTCGATAAACAATTTCGTACCCTGGCATCACGCGAACATCGCGGCTGTTTTGGTAAATCGTCTGGCGGCTACGGTGCGATTATTCATGGGATGAAATACGCCAAATATTGGGGCGCAGTGGCCAGTCACTCGGGTGATGCATATTTTGATTTTGTGTACATGAATGATTGGCCGCGCACGCTTACCGAGTTGATGAAACACCGCAACATCAAGCGCGTTGCAGGTCCCATCAATATTTCACGCGAAGAAAGAAACGCCGCCAACGGAATCGATGATGGCCGGGTAAAAAATTTCCTGCATGAGGTATGGAAAAAAGAAAAACTGTCTGAGGCTGAAGGTCATGCACTGATGATGATGGCCATGTCAGCGAGCTACGATCCTGACCCCAAAGTGCCATTAGGTTTCCATCTGCCGTTTAATCTGGAAACGGGCGAGCGCATTGAAGCGCGCTGGAAAAATTGGCTTAAACATGATCCGATTAACCTGGTTGAAAAATACGCCACCAATCTGCAATCGCTCAATGGTATTTTTATTGATTGCGGCTGGCGTGACCAATATCATATTCACTACGGGGCACGCATTTTGAGCAAGCGTTTGAAGTCCGCCAAAATCAAGCATACCTATGAGGAATTCGACGATACCCACTCGGGCGTGGATTACCGAATGGAACAAAGCTTGCCGTTTTTACTCAAGGCTTTGAAGTAAAAAAATAAAAACAAATAATAAGCACTGGCGAGGCGTTTCAGGTATTTATGCTCTAAAAGCCTTACCAATGCTAGAGTTTGTCAATGGTAGTGCGCGGGCGACAAATTCGAATCATCCGGCATATGCGGATGGACTGCCTCTGCATCAGCATCATAAAACAGCGGTGCACCACAATCGTCGCAAAACTCCGGCGGCAATACGCCAGGCAGCTTGGTGATCTTGCCCACCTTTGCGGCCTTTAGAATGGTTTCGATTTCTTCACGCGGGCCTGGGTTGGCGTCATCATCTTCTTGACTGACCAACGGCCAGATCATGCCATTGACCACTTCGCCGCTGTTTTTTAAAGCGAAGGCAACCCGATATTCATCCACTTGCGCCTCGCCTACGCCGGCGATAATGGCGTGTAATTGATCAGCCGTAGTGCTGAGCGCCGTTTCAAGGTGATCCACCGCGCTGGTCACCATACAAGGCCGTACCCGGCGATCACACTCGCGGCAGTTGCGAAAAAAAGCATCTGGCAGACCGCACTCCAGCGATGCCCCAGGAATGAGTTTGGCAAGCTCGGGCTTGGTGTGTTCTACCCAGTCAACTAAACAGTCGTTGCGGCTCACTGCCACTTCGTTTTGTACGGCGCGGGTTTTTTTACTGGCTTTAGCGGGCGCAGTTGAAAGTGTTTTAGCGCGGGTTTGGGTGCTGGCTTTTGCGGCCACTTTGGCAGGCGCTGCGGCACACTCATTTTGCCAGCCTTCTTGCCAGCGAAAGATCGGCATGCCTAACGGCGCGATCACGACCGCAAGCAGCATGCGCGTGTCTGCAGGCATATCGAGGGTGACTATCTTGCTCGCCTTGGTTGAGAGAATGTCCTTATTAACAACTGCGTCAGCTAAGTACTGCAATAATTTGCGGGTTTCGGAAAACGATTGTGGCAAATGATCAATTGAATATAAAAATGGATTGACCGCACATTGCGTATCACGTGCGAACACATATTTACGCAGGCCGTCTTCAATCAAGGCAACGCCAGCGGCGCGCAGTTGCCCGGCTGCCATGGGATATTTAGACCAGGCAATAAGCGGTACAGAAACCAGCAGGGCCTGATAGTGGCTACCGTCCACATCAAAAAAACATGATTCGGATGCCGCTTCGACTGATGCTGCCAGCGCATCATGTGCATCGGGCTCGCTTTCATAAGTGAAGTCAAGTGCGGTTTCGATGGCGCTGTCATTGCCTGCATCAAGCAATTGCATGGCGAACGTTTCGAGTTGCGTATCCCAATAGCGATTTTCGACTCGGCAGCCGGACCTTACAGAGTCGCTGGCCATTTGAATCAGCCGTGTTGCGTCTTTTGACAGGCGCTGGGAGGATTTTTGGCGTTGGCGTTTCATGAGCAGGCTTAATCATTTTTATTTTATAGAAGCCCTGATTATAGACCCCATAGCGGTCGTGTATTCAGCGATGGCTGTCGGTTATGCACTCCCCCAACGGCTATCCAGTGCTACAGCCGAGCCTGCCGCCAATATTGCTCGCAACTCATTTCTAAACAGGCGTACCGATTGCGGCGGCCACGTGCATTACCGGGGCGCGTCGCAAATCCGCTTCATGATGACGTTGCAACGACAGACTAATCGTGTTGATAAGCTGATTCAGCAGACGCACAAATTCAGCGTGTCGCAGGGCGCGGGCGTGGTTTTCAATTTCAATACGGCTGGGCATTTTCATGGCAATCTCGGGTGAGTGTTCGGTGATGCGTACAACCTATTTTAACAATCTGAACGGTCTGTGCTGCTGCTGGCGGTAAGGTCAGCTTTTATATTTCTTAATTTAATGTTTCTTTTACATTGACTATGTTATTACCTTCCTTATCACCAACAATGACATCGAATGGCATAATATTGCGGAAATAAATTCATAAGTAAAATGGAACTCATTCGAGAAAGGCCATAAATGGACAAACCTGGAGAAATGCGGGCGTTTGTGCGCTCGGTGGAGCTGGGTGGTTTTTCGGCGGCGGCACGCGATCTGGGCCTCACCCCGTCGGCGCTATCCAAATTAGTCACGCGCATGGAAGACCGCCTCAGCGTGCGATTGATGAATCGCACCACTCGCAAGCTTGCGCTGACGGCGGAGGGCGAAGCTTATTTCGCCAGCGCTAAACGCATCCTGATTGATATTGAAGAAGCCGAAGCCGAGGTGACGCGGTTTAGTGATCACCCCAAAGGCATGTTGCGCATCAATGTGGGTGTTGCGTTCGGCATGCATCAATTGGTGCCCGCGTTGCCGCGCTTTATGGAAAAATATCCTGAGATAGAGCTCGATATTACGGTCACCGATCGTCTGGTTGATCTGGTGGATGAAGGCGCTGATGTGGCTATTCGTACCGGCGTGCTGCGCGATTCAAGTTTGATTGCCAAAAAAATCTGCGATATGCATCGGGTCATTTGTGCGTCTCCGCGCTACCTAAAAAAACATGGCACCCCCAAGACCGCGCGTGATTTGCTAAATCATAATTGCATTTCGATCAGCGGCGCGCCGCATCTGCGCAAATGGCCATTTGACACAGCAGATGGTATGGAAACGGTTGATGTAGTTGGCACGATCAACGCTAACAACGCCGAAACGCTGCTGCAAATGGCAGCGATGGGCGTGGGCATTATTCGCCTTGCCGATGTGATTGTGGCAGACGGTATTCGAGCCGGGTGGTTAAGCCCTATCCTCAGCCATATTCATCATGCCGAACCACTGCCATTGTCGGCGGTGTACCCACAAGGCAAACACAAAAGCCCGCGAGTGGCGGCATTTGTCAATTTTTTGGTGGAAACATTTTCATCGGCACCGTGGCGGCGCATTTCTGAAGCAACACCGCTTAAAAAATAAAATCGCCACAAAATGAGGATGGCCGTAAACCCCAACCGCGTGCAGCACGCTAATGGTCACTTTACAAAATGACGCAAACGGGTGGCCATCTTGTCACACCTCTTAATTGGGGTTTATCGCAATAATTTTTATCGAAGGCGTATAGTTTATTTTCGTGAATCGATTTGGAGGAGCCGAAACATGCGAATTATTATAAAAATACTTATTGGGCTGGTAATACTGATCATCGCGACTGCGTTGATCGGATTTACCTTACCGAAGCAATTTAAGGTTCAGCGCACAGCTGTGATAGCCGCACCTGCCGAGAAAATTTACGCTTTGATAGCCGAGCCCAAAAACTGGCCGACATGGGGCGTTTGGAATCAGCGTGACCCGCAAATGAAAGTTGAATTTTCAGGGTCGGCCAATGGGGCTGGAGCCAAGTGGTCATGGCAATCAAAGTCGGAGGGCAACGGCGTGATGGAATTTAGCGCGGCTGATCCGAATAAGCAGATTAATTACAACCTTAGCTTTGCTGCTACGGGGATGGAATCGCAGGGTGTATTGAGTTTGACGCCCGAAGGTTCAAACACCCGTGTGGTGTGGACGAATGAAGGTGAGTTTGGCAAAAATCCGTTCATTCGTTATTTCGGATTATGGATGGATAGTCTGGTCGGCAAAGACTTTGAAAAAAGCTTGAGCAATCTCAAAACCCTGGCTGAAAAGTCTTAGCAAAAATCGTTGCGATTGGTTGTGGCGATTACAGCGCTACAAACACAGCGCCGCACTCACATCAACCATGTATGCAGATAAGCGCAGAATGGCCGGCGTGTCGCCCGCAAAAAAAATCGCCCCCAGTCAGTTTTGAAAGCAATCAAAGTGGTTTCTGCAAAACCGGAAAATGCGGAAATGTCTGCTGCAGATGCGCTCAACCATTTACTGATGCTGGGTAACGCAACGGTGGCGCAACACGCGCGAGGTTTTTTTAAAACCGGACCCGTCGAATATGGTGAGGGCGATCAATTCCTGGGTATTCGCCAGCCGGTGCTACACATTTCGCGCGAGACTTTCGCGATGCAGACATCGAGGTGGCTTTGCCGCTGTTGAAATCGTGCTGGCATGAAGCGCGCTCCCTAAGCCTTATGTTACTGGTCAAGGCGTACCATCGCGCCGCGCTTCGAGGCGACGAAAAAACCCAAAAGCGGATTTATGATTTTTATCTTAAACACACCCGATTTATTAACAACTGGGATTTGGTTGATTTATCCGCAGAGCATATCGTTGGTGCATGGCTTCACAGCAGAGATCGGTCGCCACGGATCAAGTTGGCAACATCCAGGTCGTTATGGGAAAGACGTATCGCGATACTGGCCACGTTCCATTACATCAAAAAGGGTGAATATGCAGAGACCTTGCGCATCGCTAAATGCCTGCTCAAAGACGATAAAGACCTGATCTAGAAGGCGGTAGGCTGGATGCTGCGTGAAGTCGGCAAGCGCGTGGGTGAAGAGGTTGAAAAGACTTTTCTTAAACGCCATTATCGGGCCATGCCGCGCACCATGCTGTGTTGCGCGATCGAGCGATTTGCTGAAACCAAGCGCCGACAATATCTGCGCGGAGAAATATAAAAATAATTCACCTTTTTCCCGCTTTGAATCAAGCACAAATGGGCTTTGTCAACCGTATAATTGGAAACTCAAATTTTGGTTAAGCTAGTCGTTTTTAGCGCCACTCAATGACTTGCATTAGAACCGATCAATAGACCAACCATTAGACCAACCAAGTGATCCACAATCCTGAAAAATGAAAACAAAATCCTACTTGACTCACGACGACTGTAAAAAGATTGCTGCTGCTGCTGAAGCCACGGCGCTTAAAAATAATTGGGCGGTATGCATTACCGTAGTTGATGATGGCGGCCATCTGCTGTGGTTTCAGCGGCTTGATAATTGTGCTCCATCCAGTGTGGCGATTGCGCAAGCTAAAGCAAGTAGTGCTGCAATCCGGCGCCGCCCGACCAAGTCGGATGAAGATATGGTGAACAATGGACGGGTATCGGCATTGTCGATGCCGGGCGTGACGTTTCTGGAAGGTGGCGTACCCATCATGGTGGACGGTGAAACGATCGGCGCGGTGGGTGTATCCGGCGTGAAATCGAGCGATGATGCGCTGATTGCACAGGCCGGTATTGATGCATTATTGAGCTAGCATGCGTTGCGCTGGTTGCAAGAGCGGGATGGAGGCGCTGACACTGGTTTCGCACATCGGCACGAGTTTGACGATTGATGTGTGCTGGCCCTGTCATTTAATCTGGTTTGATCATCTCGAAAGCACATCGCTGTCGCCCGCATCCGTGATCGAGCTATTTAAACGTATTCATGAAGCACGCGATGCAGAACGCAATCTGGTTAGCCTCAGCATGCGTTGCCCTGCCTGCGATGGCGGCTTGAAACTGACTCATGATGTCGGCAAAAGTGGGCCATTTTCTTATTACCGTTGTGAGGCGGGTGATGGGCGCATCACTAGTTTTACGCAATTTTTGCGAGAGAAAAATTTCATTCGCAGCTTAAGTGCGGTTGAAATAAGAACACTTTCGGTGCAGGTAAAGCAAATTCGTTGCTCCAGTTGTGGCGGCTCAATTGATCTGGAACACGACACCGCGTGCAGTCACTGCGGCTCCGCAATTTCAGTGCTGGATAGCGATGCGGTTAAAAAAGCGCTGGCAGCACTCACGGCTAAAGCGATAATGCAACCAGTCGGCCCGTCGCTTTCGTCCACGGCTGAGAGCGGGGTAATTGATGCGTTGCTGCAGCGCTCCCGCACGGCTTCATCTGGCATCAATGCCAACAACGCCAACACCAGCGCCAACATTTCGCACAGTGGCCAATTATCAAACCCAACTTATGATTGGTTGGCCAATGCGGCTAGCTGGGGTCAATCAGCCGACTTGGTCTCAGCAGGCATTAGCGATTTGGTTGAGAGCCTGTTTGACTCATGATGTGCCGATCCCGCATCAACCGATAATGATCGCCGAAAGCATATGAATCTGTACATCGTCACCGGCACCACCAAAGGCTTGGGATTGGCATTGCGTACGGTGCTGGCATCCGTAGATAGTAATCGCGTAATCGCCCTTTCACGCGCGCCTGATCAATTGGCTCATGCCGTGAACGCCAATATCCATGCGGACTTCAGCGATATTGCCTCGATTGAAACAGCTTTTGAAAAGATAGCGTCACTACTGGTGGATCAGCATTTTGAGCAGGCAGTGCTGATTAATAATGCGGGAATCGTGTTGCCCGTAGCCGCATTTGACGAGCTGAACAGTGTGGAGCTTGCTTACAATATCGCAGTTAATCTGGCGGCACCCATGATCGCCATGAGTCGTTTTGCGTCGCTTACTCGAGCCTGCGCATCACGACGGCTCATCATCAATATTTCATCTGGGGCCGCCCAGCATCCTGTTGCGGGATGGTCAGTTTATTGCGCCGCAAAAGCCGGGCTGGAAATGGCCACACAAGTTGCTGCACTTGAAGCTGGCACGCGTGACTCTACGCTCACCATCTGTGCACTTGCGCCGGGCGTGGTGGATACACCCATGCAAAGCCAGATACGCGCAGCGTCAGTGGCAAGGTTTCCGGATGTAGAACGCTTTCGCGATATGAAAACCAATGGTGTGTTGCGTCCCGCTGACGATGTTGCGCATGATATTGCGCAGCTCATCGCGAGCGGCAAGCTCACTCATGGCGGCAGTTTCGATATTCGCCACTTTACCTAACGCCGGACCGTCATGACTATGCCGAAAAAAACCCATACCAAACTTCATTATTGTGATCTGAACGCCTGCGAAGGCATTTGCTGCAGCGACGGTGCGTTTTTATTGCCTGAAGAAGAAGACTTAATTCATCAGGTAGTAGCCCGGCATCCTGAGCATTTCACGCATCTGCCCAAAAATTATATTTTTGACGGCGAGTGGGAAGGAAATACGGGCCGCAAAACCGCGGTCTATCCTTTCAGCTATAAAAACAAGCCCGACCATTTCGCTAACACCCGCTGTGCCTTTTCCGAGCAGGATGGAAAATGCTCATTGCAGACGCTGGCCGTCAAACTGGATAAACACAAATGGCATTACAAACCGATGGGCTGTTGGCTCTTCCCTTTGTCCTCTGATGACAAGGGTCTGGTGTCGCCACCCCGCACGCGCCGCGAAGATCCCAATAATCTGGGCACACGCTATCCCGGTTTTGCGACTTTCACCCCTTGTGGCAAGCATGATGCGAAAGGCAAGGTATGGTGGATTCAGCTCAAAGAAGAGGTCGCTGAATATCGTCGGGCAGATGTTAGTTAGTGACTGCCTCATGGCTTTCGACAGGGCCTACTTGATTAAAAATTGAATTTTAAAGCAATGCACTATCAGCGCGATAATATAGAGGCAAGCTGCGTTATGTTGTGGCATGCGATGACGTGTGGTGGAGCGTTGTAAGCTCTAATATGCGTTCGGATGTGATGTTGGCTGAGCGACGCTCAGACGCTATTTTCAAACAAGCTATCAAGCCGCTTGTCGGCCTGACCCGAAACAGAAATCTCATGGTTGAACCTCCTGACATCGCGGCACTGATCAAGCAGCTTCAGCAACTTGAGGCTGCGCAGCACGCTGCTCATCGCGATTTGACCAGCATAATTAACGCGTTCGACCAGCTCGAATCAGGTGTAATTCTTTATGACGCCGACGATCGCATCGTATTTTGTAACCGCCGCTTTCGTGAAATGTACGCAGGGGTTGCCGATTTACTGTTGCCGGGCGTGAAATATGTGATGGTGGTGAGGGCTTTTTATCAGCGCGGGCTTGAACGGCGTCCGCATATAAGGCAGATGGATGAAGCAGAATACATTCGTACGCGATTGTATAAACACCTTGATCCGGATAAAGCGGATTATGAATTCTTATTGAATGATGACACTTGGTTGCTGGTGTCCGACCGCAAAACAGCCGATGGTGGCGTGATCGGGTTTCGTCTTGATATCACCGCGCGAAAGAATGCTCAACAGGCACTTGCAGCCAGTGAGCAGCGTTTCAAAAGCCTTCTGGCTATGTCGTCTGACTGGTATTGGGAGCAGGATGAAAATTTCAAATTCACGCTTATTTCCCGAAGCATAAATAGTTCCGCTAGTGTCGACCCTATTTTGCGTTACGGTATCGCGCGCTGGGAGATTGACTATGTTGGTATTAGTAAGGAGCATATGGACGAGCATCGTCGGCAGGTTGAGGCACGACAGGCGTTCCGGGATTTCCAGTACGCCAGCACGCTGCCAGATGGTTCCATGCGCTGGGTCAGCGTTTCAGGCGAGCCGGTGTTTAATGCTGCCGGTCTGTTCGCAGGCTATCGTGGTGTTGGCAGCAATATCACCGAAAAAAGACGTGCAGAAACCCAAATTCGTGAATTGGCGGAGTATGATTTTCTGACCGGTTTGCCGAATCGCATGCTGCTGGGCGCGCGATTCGATTTTGCGTTGCGCCAAGCAAAACGTCGCGGCGGTAACAGCCATAACAATACTAGCCATGATGGTAGTCACCACGATGCAAACTATCACAACGGCATGTCGCTGATGTTTATTGATCTTGATCGTTTCAAGAATATCAATGATTCACTGGGTCATCATGTGGGGGACCAAATTCTAGCTGAAACAGCGCGACGCCTGACCAACGCCACGCGAGCCACGGATACGGTGGCACGTCATGGTGGTGATGAATTTATTGTACTGCTGCCCGATGTATGCAACGCCACTGATCTTGCCCACATCGCCGAAACACTACTAACAAGTCTGGGCAAGCCGCACACCATCGGCGACATGGAATTAACGGTGACGCCATCCATTGGCGTTACCATTTGGCCAGCCGACGGGGATGATTTAAATACGCTGATCAAAAATGCCGATCTGGCGATGTACCACTCCAAAGCAGAAGGACGCAATCAATACAGTTTTTTTCGCGCTGAAATGAATGAGCGTGTGAATGAGCGGCTCATCCTTGAAAACGCGTTGCGGCGCGCTTTGACACGCAATGAATTTTCACTGGTCTATCAGCCGATCTTCAGCCTGCCAGACCGCCGTATCATCGGCGCAGAGGCGCTACTTCGATGGCACAGCGTTGAGCTCGGCATGGTTGAGCCTAGCCGCTTTATCCCGATTGCAGAAGACAGCGGCCTGATTGTGCCCATTGGTGAATGGGTTGCCAAGGAGGCGCTTGCCCAGCTGCGTCGCTGGCGCGATGCGGGGCTGGATAAATTTCCGATTACAATTAATGTATCGGGCGTGCAGTTCAAGACACAACGTTTGGTTGAGGTGCTGGTGGCCGGTTTGGCGGAGCATCAGTTGATTGCGCAGGATGTGGAGATCGAGCTGACCGAAACCGCGCTCGTTAGTGAAGGGGATTCTGCCAACAGTACGCTGGACGCGCTAGCGGCAGCGGGGTTTCGTTTGGTTGTGGATGATTTCGGAACGGGCTACTCCAATCTGGCCTATTTAAAGCGCTTTGATATTGCCAAGCTTAAAATTGATCAGTCGTTTGTACGCGATATTACGACCGATCCCAATGATGCGGCGATTACCCGCGGTATCATCGGGCTGGCCAAAAGTCTGGGTCTGCGCGTGGTGGCCGAAGGTATTGAGCATACTGCGCAACTGGAATACCTGTTGGCGAGCGGCTGTGAAGAAGCGCAAGGTTATTTATTATCCAAGCCGTTGGCACCAGCTGTTTTTCAGGCGCAGTTTTGAACATGGTGCCGCTATATTGTTTTAAATTTTATCTTTTAATTTCTATCCCTTATCAAAAAACTGTGACCACTCCATATGCCTACCTATAAGCTTCAAGTCCAAGACGATGATGCGCAACCGCAGAACTGGCGCGATGTAAAAAGCGCTGGCGGCCAGCTGCTGGTGTTTAATGAGGAGCCTTTAGCACGTGCCGAGCTTGAACAATTGTTTCCGGTGCTGGTAAAGCTCGAAAAATTTGCCGCCGGGCCTAAACGAACCCGAGTCGTGGTGGTAAACGCCTACTCGGATATTGATGATGAAAAGGAATCGTAAAAATGGAATATCGCCGCTTGGGCAAGTCTGGTTTAAGAGTTTCCGCTCTGTCTCTGGGCTCGTGGGTTACCTACGGCAATCAGGTCGATGAAAAATCCGCCATTGAATTGATGAGTGCGGCGCGTGATCACGGCGTTAATTTTTTTGATAATGCCGAGGTTTATGCCGCCGGAAAATCAGAGACGCTGATGGGTGCTGCGTTGAAAAAGCTCGGCTGGGATCGGTTGACGTATGTGGTCTCGACCAAATTTTTCTGGGGGCTACCCGCAAAATGGGGTGAAGGCATTAATGAGCGGAATACGCTGAACCGAAAATATTTGATGCAGGCAATTGATCACTCTCTAAAGCGCTTAGATCTGGATTTTGTGGATATCGTTTATTGTCATCGCCCTGACGCAAATACGCCGTTGGAAGAAACCGTGTACGCCATGCATGACATGATCGCTAGCGGCAAAGCGCTGTATTGGGGCACTTCGGAATGGAGCGCGGCCGAGATCATGGCGGCATGGCAAATTGCGGATAAACATCATCTGCACAAGCCTGTTGTTGAACAGCCCGAGTACAACCTGTTTCACCGTCACCGCGTTGAAACCGAATATGCACGTTTGTATGACGATATTGGCTTGGGGCTCACCACCTGGAGCCCGCTGGCGTCAGGTTTACTCACGGGCAAATATGCCAATGGCATTCCGGCCGATAGCCGTGCCACCCTTAAAAATATGGCGTGGATGCAGGATCAATTGCTTGATGCTGATAAAAATGCACGAGTGTTAAGTCTGGCTGAAGTGGCGCGCGAAATGAGCTGCACGACTGCACAATTGGCGATTGCATGGTGCTTGAAAAACCCGCATGTCAGCACCGTGATTACCGGCGCCTCACGCATCAGCCAATTATCAGAAAACATCAAGGCGCTGGAGATTTCATCCAAACTCGATCAACCAACCATGGCTAGAATCAGTGATATTGCGGGTGCGCACCATGCCTGACAGTAACAGCCGGACATTGAATGCGGCCTGCGCGGAGGGTATGAAATCCGCCCGTTATGACGTGCCCACACTCATGTTGCGGCTGGATCAGGCGTGGCGCATTTTAAATTTGAACCAGGAACTGATTCGTGCGGCTGACCAGAAAATTTATCTGCTGATTGTGATGTCCACCTTGTTGGTTACCTATGTTTCAACCAACCTGGAAAAGATCGTGAATCATGGCGTGGTGGAAAGAGTCTGCCTCATCCTGTTTTTAGTGGCCGGCGCGGCATTCTTTTTTTTCGCGCTGACCACTGTACTGGCCCGTTCCCGCCGATTAGTGGCCGGGCCCCTGAACCGGGATGAAGCTGAACACCCGGTCGTAACGCCGCATTTAATTTTCTTCGGCGACATCTCGCAACGGGCTCGGCCGGATGAATATACCGCGTCTTTTCATCAGGCCGACTTGCATGATGTACTGAACGATGTATGCCACCAGATTCATCAAGTCGCGGGCATTGCCAATAATAAATATCGTGCCTATCGACGCGCCTGGATGGCGCTGGCGGTTGAAGTAACTTTGTTTCTGGCGCTTGAATTTTCACTTGTCCTCTAAATTTTTCCATTCGCCGTTGATTCGTTAATGGCTACGCACCAAGACAAAAAATGGACATGAAAAAAGTGAACGGCGGCAGCATCCGCGCCATTGGCTACGACGATAAACGACGTGCGCTAGGAATTGAATTGTCCGCTGGGACTTATGAATACGCCAATGTTTCGTTTGAAGTATGGCGACGATTTTCAACATCGTCGTCGATGCAAAGTTATTATCGCGACAATATCGAAGAGGTGTTCAGTAAGCGACGCGTTAAATAAGTGAACCCAAGGATCGGGGCGGCGTTTCAGCCAAAAAGTTCTGAAAAGCCCCGCCATTTATAGAGTTTTATATTTTGCGAGTAAAAATAACCGCTAGGCGATTGCTCGATATGCGGGCAGTGTTAGAAATTCTTCGTAATGATCGTCCATGATGAGTTGTTCAAACATCGCCGCACCTTCGATATATTTACCGGCCTGAAACGCCGCATCGCCTACAATCGCCGGGGTTTTGCAAAGTTCATCGGCGATCAATGCCGTGACCATTTCCTTGCTTACTTTGCGGCCATCATCGAGCACACCTTTGGGCGAGCGTATCCATTGCCATACCTGGCTGCGGGAAATTTCGGCGGTGGCTGCGTCTTCCATCAGATTAAAAATCGGTACACACCCATTGCCGCCCAGCCATGAGCCGACATACTGAATGCCGACCTGAATATTGTTACGCACACCGGCTTCAGTAATGGGGGCCTCCGGGCGGAAGTCGAGCAAATCGCTGGCGGTGTAATGCACATCATCGCGTTGTTTGTGAATTTGATTCGGCGTGGGCATGTGCTCATCAAATACCGCTTTAGCCACGGCGACCAGGCCCGGATGCGCAACCCAGGTGCCGTCGCAACCATCGACTACTTCGCGCAGCTTGTCGAGACGCACTTTTTCAAACGCAGCGTCGTTTGCTACCGGATTATTTTTGATCGGGATTTGTGCTGCCATGCCGCCCATCGCAAAAGCCTGCCGCTTGTGGCAAGTCTTCACCAACGTCAGCGCATAGGCGCGAAGAAACGGTGCCAGCATGGTCACTTGTGAACGATCCGCCAGACAAAAATTTTTATTGAGGCGGAATTTTTTGATGGCTGAAAAAATATAATCCCAACGGCCAATATTCAAGCCCGCACTATGATCGCGCAGCTCGTATAAAATCTCGTCCATCTCAAACGCAGCCACGATAGTTTCAATCAGCACGCACCCCTTAATTGAACCTTGCGGTACGCCCGACTCCTGTTGCGCCATTATAAAAATATCGTTCCACAGGCGCGCCTCCAGATGTGATTCTATCTTGGGCAAATACAGATAGACGCCGCTACTGCGAGCGAGCACCGTCTTGATGTTGTGAAAGAAATAGAGCGCAAAATCGAACAGCCCACCCGACACCGGTTTGCCATCGAGGGTCACATGCTTTTCATCAAGATGCCAGCCACGCGGCCGCGGGAACAACACGGCCGGATCGTCGTTTAATTGGTATGACTTGCCGTTTTGTTCGAATCTAATGGTGCGCAGATTAGCATCGCGTAAATTAATTTGACCATCGATCATGTTATACCAAGTCGGGCAATTCGAATCTTCAAAATCGGCCATGAACGTATTCGCGCCGCAATTCAAAGCATTAATCACCATCTTGCGATCAGTAGGGCCAGTAATTTCGACACGTCGATCCTGAATATCCTGCGGCACTGAAGCCACAACCCAATTGCCATCGCGGATGTGTTTGGTTTCCACCAGAAACCCCGGAAGCACGCCCGCATCAAATTCTTTTTGTCGAGCGTCGCGGGCGGCCAGCAGGGTTTGTCGGGTCGGCTCAAACTTGCGTGCCAGTTTGACAAAAAAAGCGAGTGCCTCCGGCGTCACAATGGTGGCAAAGGCGGGCGTGATATTTCCCGAAATAGCGAGTCCGTCGGGCAGGTTGTGAGTAATATTCATGCAAGGTCCTCGTTGGAAATAATCTGCGGGTGTATGTATGTGTTTGTCGATTTAACGCAGGTTAAATTAATAATCATTTTATCGAGTGTATTCCATTACTCTATGTAAGATAATCATGAAAATAACAAAAGAGTTTTATACTATATATAGCTGTTCTGCCCTTTAAAGCTTTGACAAAAACAACGCTTCAGCGGAGGAAATCATGGATAGATTCAAGGCGCTGCAAACATTTTTGGATGTCGCAAAATCAGAAAGTCTTTCTATTGTTGCTCGCGGCGAAGGCGTTACGCCTGCGATGGTGGGCCGCCGCATTGATCAGCTAGAACAGCAGCTCGGTGTGAAGTTATTTAAGCGCTCCACTCGAAAAATTACGCTCACGCCTGAGGGCACGGTATTTTTTGAAGATGTGCGTAATATTCTGAATGAGCTGCGCGCGGCTGAGGAATCGCTCTCGATAGGGGCAAAAAACGCAACAGGACGTTTGATTGTTTCAGCACCTACCTCGTTTGGACGCAAACATATTGCGCCGCACTTACCGGCTTTTTTAGAGGCGCATCCGAATCTGAGTGTGACCTTGAATCTTTCCGAGCGCCTGGTGGATTTGAAAAATGAGCGGGTCGATCTTGCGGTGCGGATCGCGGATATGAAAAACGCGGATTTGATTGCCAGCAAACTCGCGCGTAATCATCGCGTGATTGTTGCATCGCCGGACTACATTAAACGCCACGGCAAGCCACAAAATCTCGATGATCTGGCAAAACATAATTGTCTGGTTACAGCAACCGAAAGTGGTCTCGCGGATGGCTGGACTTTTCGTTTGCTTGATGAAACGAAAGCTAATGCAAAACCAGTCATTGAACAAACGGTGACGGTAAAAATTTCGGGCAATATGCATTGCAATGACGGCGAGGTATTGACACGTTGGGCGCTCGCCGGTCATGGCTTGGCGCAGCGTAGTGTTTGGGAGGTTTCGGAAGAAATCGAACGTGGCCGCTTGATCGAATTGTTGCCCAAATTCGCGGCGCCGGGCCATGATATTTTTGCAGTCTATCCGGATCGTAAATTTCTGCCTGCTAAGGTGCGGCTTTTCATTGATTTTTTGAAAAAAACTTTTGGCAACCCGCCTTACTGGGAGCAGCCAATAGAGCAGCAAGAGAAGAAAAAAAGGAGCCAAAAAAAGCGCAATATAAATGACGAGGGCTCTGCCCAAAAAATCAGCTCAGCACGGTAATCGGGACGCAATCATTTATGCACATGCATTCGCTGGGAAATACCGCTTTAAAAGTTAGTGAAATTTGTCTCGGCAGCATGACCTGGGGCCAGCAAAACTCAAAGAAAGACGCGCATGCCCAGCTTGACTACGCCCAGTCGCGTGGCCTTAATTTCATTGACACTGCGGAAATGTATTCGGTGCCAGCGCGCGCCGAAACCTATGGCGCAACTGAAAAGATAATCGGCGAATGGCTGCATAACAAGGGCGCGTTATGTCGTGATCAAATCGTGGTGGCGAGCAAATGCGCGGGCCCATCGCGTAACGCCGCCGATCTAACCTGGGTACGGGGTGATGCGGCCACGTTCTCAAAAGCAGATATACAGCGCGGTATTACAGGCAGCCTTAAACGGCTACAAACGGATTACATAGATCTTTATCAATTGCACTGGCCAGCACGTAATGTGCCTGTTTTTGGCGGCGCACTTTTTGACGCGACAGCAGAACGTGAATCAGTAGCGCTTGATACGACACTGGCTGCGCTGGCCGATGAAGTCAAAGCCGGGCGTATTCGATACATAGGGCTCTCGAACGAAACGCCGTGGGGCCTCATGCGTTTTCTGCAATTAGCAGATACATCAAAGCTGGCACGCGTCGTCTCTATCCAAAATGCCTACAACCTGCTTAATCGGGTGTACGAGCAGGGTTTGTCCGAGATTGGCTTTCGGGAAAATATAGGGCTGCTGGCTTACAGCCCGCTTGCCTTTGGCCACCTTACTGGAAAGTATTTGCACGAAGCGCCTGACAACGCCCGCTTCAAATTATTTCCGCAATTCGGGCCGCGCTATGGCAAGCCAAATGTGGTGCCTGCGGTGCGTGAATATGCGGCCCTGGCAGCACAGATTGGCATCAGCCTGACGGCACTGTCTCTCGCGTTTTGTAAGAGCCGATTTTTTGTGACAAGCACTATTGTCGGCGCGACCACGCTTGCTCAGTTGGCTGAAAACATTGATGCGTTTGAGGTCAAACTCGATGCCGAAACTTTGGCAGCGATCGACGCCATTCATTTGCGCTATACCAACCCTGCGCCTTAGATGTGCAGTTACGATCGTTAACGGGCTTCCAGATGGACGCGGCCCTCTGCAGGCTGTTCATGCTTTTCATGCGGCACCGGCTTGGTTGCCTTTTCAACAGGATGTGGAGGCGACTGGATGCGGCCCTCCTGGGTGACGCGGTGCTCTTGCTGCAGAGGTTGCTTGTGCTGACGCTTTGGTATTTGATCGTCGCCTTCAGTACTTGTTCTTTCACGAGTGGGTTGGTTGGTACCGCGAACTGCCCCCGTTGCGTTACCCGAATTAGGCAAGCGTGCGGCTGCTTCGGTAGATTGAGCTGATTTGGGTTTATTAAAAGATGGTTGGGGTGATCCGCGCGACGACATCTCACGTTGCGTCGGCGCGGTTGAGGGTGATGCAATGCCAGGCAGTGGCCCGCCTTGAATGGCCTGTGGAACAGGTTTGGCAAAGTTTGGCGTAATGCTGGATGTATTGCTGTTTTTTGGAGCTAGAGCAGGCCCAGTTAAATATGCAGGCGCTGGCGCAGAAGCTGATGTAGGCGGGGAATTGGCGGCATTCACATTATTACCTGTTGGTTTTCCGTTAAATGTGCGTGAACCCATTTCTTTGGGGAAAGGTGCGGCGCTCGGTGCGACTGCAATCGGATGCTCGGCTAATTCTCGGGTGGTTAATTTAACAGTGTTGTTTTGTACTGGACGAGAATTCACAAATGCATTGCCAGTTACAAACGTGGCGCCGGGCATTTGATTGGCATAAGTTGTGGGCGGATTAATCACGGTGATGTTGTTGGTTACATGATTAATGTTGCGAATATAAGTGATGTTGTTGGTATAGCTCGGCACATAATATTCACGCGGTGCAAGCGGAAACCAGCCGATGGATGGTCCTGATCCAATTGAAATCGAAATATTGATGCCGGGTCTGCCGTACCAACCGACTAGTGCAGGTGCATAAATGGGGCGACGCACATACTCACCAGGCCACCATGCCCACCGCGCACCGGCATAAACCCAGCGTCCATAATGGAATGGCGCAAAGCCCCAGGCTGCATCATCAATCCATGTCCAGCCCCATGGCCGAACATAAGACCATGAGCCATAGCGATACGGCGCCCATCCCGCCGCCACTACACGCGGTGTCCAAACGCGCCCGTATTCACGATCCTCGGTCCAGTCACCGTAGGTATCCAGATCTTCATAGCCGGTCATGTAAGGCGATATGGTTTGTTCACGAGAGTAACGGATATGGCTTTCATCCCAGTTTTGATCGCGCACTTCGGCCCAGCGATCAAAGGCGGAGCCACTCGCATTTTCAAAGCGGAAATCACTGGTGGTACCGGCGCCTGAGTTGCGCACAATCAGGGTTTTGCCAGCGTCAATATTAAGCCGGTTGCTGATGCCAGCCTCATCAGCGTTGCTTTCGTAGCTTGCCCTACCGATAAATACCGAGATGCGGCTTTCGAAGCCGTCCTGCGACGCATCCACACGATATCGGCCATTGCCTTCGATGATAAATCGGCCTTCGTTTGTATCGAGCCGAATACTGTCGCGGATATTGTCCCTGCTGTTACTGCGGGTGCGAATGTTAACGCTGCCGCGCTGCAAAAATGCTTGTGTGCGATCGTCGTTGATCTTCACTAAATCAAGGACGGAATTATCATCAATGCGTAATGCTGACGCACCAATACGCACTTCTGCGCGCGACTGGTTTTCAGTCCAAATGGAATTTTCGCTAGTGACCGGAAAATTAATACGCGCCTTACGCCAACCTTCGCTGCGATCTGCATAAAACGAAACATCGCCTTCAACATAACCAATTCTGCCTACGCGAGAAGGGGGATCAACGGGCGCTGCAGAGGCTGCAAACATAATCAGAAAGGCGCATGCAGCCATGCTTGAATAGCAGGCGCGGCCCAAGTGTTTTTTGAATTTAAGAATCGTGAAAACGGTTTGAGATGCGGCCTTCATAAAAATTTTCCTCCACAACGCGAATGTCAGACGGTAAAAATAGAGAACGTCGGGGATGACAATGCGTTGACGCGAAAGCATGCTGACAGGTTGATCGCAAGTATGCTGGCGGGCAACTTTTAGGTGTAATGACAAAAATAGGTAACTTATCCTGGATAAGCAGTTTCGCCTAAAAAACGCGTTATATGAGAATATAAGCCTTACAGATACACAAAACGAAATACGAGGAGCTGTGGCGGCCCGTTTTTGCCGGGTCAAATGCAGTTCACAGGCTGCCTGCATACACCTCATATTGGGTTCATAAAACGGGCAAATAAAATTATAATTTCTTCAAAACAGTACATGTTTTGTTTTATTTTTTTGTCCGGCCATATAAATTCAGGCGCCCCATTGATTACTTTGCCGAGAGTTGCGTGATGGATTTGAAGACCGTTTTTACGAAAACTGCCAAAGGGCTCACCCAGCTCAACCAGAAAACGCAATCGCTATCGCGTGATCTGACGAAGGCACTAAAACTAATTGATGGAAAATCCACGGTTGAGCAGCTCGCAGACAAAACCGGCATGGCCATGCCCGCGTTGCAAAAAGCGCTGAATGATTTAAAAAAAGAAGGCTTCGTTAAAATTTTCGAAGTGAAGCAGGATGAGCCGCTGTCTGATTTTGGTGGTGACGATGATTTTGATTTCACCGCACCCGCTAAGATGGCAACGGCATCAGCGGCAGGAAAGTCGGCAGCGCCAGTGGTGCCGCCGATGGCGGGGTTTGGGCCTTCTCCTTACCGCAGTCCCCTCGCCAATGATCAGGTTGCCCGGGTTGAGACGCCGAAGGCAGAAACACCCGAAGCGCCATTACCAGTCCTGTCTCCTGCGCCGTTCCCTTCACCCCCTCTATCGCCCCCGCCACCGGTAGTGTCGGCAGTTGATGAGGCTGCGTTGATTGCTGCGCGTATTAAAGCCCAAGCAGATGCACGCGCCCGCGCCGAGCGTGAGGCGCAAGTCAGGGCGCGTCTTGAGGTTGAGGCGCGTGCGCGCAAAGAGGCTGAATTGCGTGCGCTGGAAGAAGCCAGACGTGCGCAACAAGCTGCAGAAAATGCACGCGCCGAGCTTGAGCTGAGACTGGCCGAAGAAAAAAAGCAGCGCTTGATTGCCGCTGAGACTCGCGCCCAAATGACGCGTGATCAGCTTGCGCAGCAGGCCGAACAACAAAAAGCATTAGCCGCAGCTCGCGCCAAAGCAGAGGCAGAGGCACAAGCGCTTTCGCGAGCGCGCGTGGCTGCCGAGTCTGAAGTAAAGGCGTTGGCTGAAGCGCGTTTGCAGGCGGATGCCGCCTCTAAACGCCAGGCTATTGAATTTGAATCTGCGCAACGCGACTTGCGTCAGCAATTAAAAGCGGAAATTGAGGCACAGGTGCGTGCCGAAATGGAAATAATGCTGAAAAGTGACATCGAAGAGGGTGCGCGAATCGAGGTTGAAGCCGCCGTACGGCAGGGCGCGCAAGAAGATGCTCGGCGCATGTTGGAAGAGCGGCTTAATGAGGAGCGTGGTTTGCTTGAGCGCGCCGGCGCGGCCGCTACTCAGCAGGCGGAAATTGATGCGAAGAGCATGCTGGCCGCACAGGAAATAAAAATTCGCGCCGAAATGGAAGAGCGTATAACCGCGCTTAATGACGAGAAAAAGCAGGTAGAAGCCCAAGCTCGAAAAATGGCAGAAGTCCAGGCTGAGGCTGCTGCCAAAGCGGCTGCTGAGTTTTCGGCGCGACTAAAAATTGAAGAAGTGGCCCGCCAAAAAGCGCAGGCCGAAGCAGAAATACAGCGCCAGCGTCTGGAAGAACTTGCACGCACTGAAGCGCAGGAACGTGTACGTGTTGAAGCGGAAATGGCGGCTAAATTGGCGGCCGAGAAGGCCGGCAAAATAGAGGCCGAAGCGCGCGCGTTAATTGAGCAAGAACTGCGGGAAAAAGCTTTATTGGCCAGTCAGGCTGAATTGGCCACCGAGAAAGAGGCCAAAATTCAGGCTGAGGCCCGCGCCTTAGTTGAGCAACAGCTTCGCGAAAAGGCGGCGTTGGCCAGCCAAGCAGAATTGGAAAATGAACGCAAGGCGCGCGAAGAGGCTGACCGGAGCGCTGTCGCACAACGTTCAAGGCTTGAGGCGCGTGCCCGCGAGGAGGCTGCCGAGCGCGCGCGTGTTGAGGCTGACATGATCGCCAAGCTTGCTGCCGAAAAAGATGCCAATGCCGAAGCCCAGGAACGCGCTCGCAGCGAAGCTGCCATGCGCAAACAATCAGAGCGCGCCAGCCAGAATGAACTCAAAAGCGAACGTCGCGCTCGCGAGGCGGCAGAACGTAAAGCGCAAACGGAAGCCAAGGCGCGTGAAGTCGCTTCACAGGCAGTATCCGAACACGCGGCTGAGCTGGAACGCTTTGAGCGGGAAGCTGATGAACGTTTGCAGCTTGAGCGCTCGTTGCGTGAAAAAGCGGAGGAAAAATCACGCCTTGAAGACGAAGCAGAGGCTGCCTCTCGCGCCGCGCAAGTCGCCCGTTTGCGTGAACTGCAGGATCAAGCGGAACGCACCCAGGCAGAACAAGTTGATATTGCTTCCGGTAAACGTCTGCGTCGTGTAAAGCGCGAGCCCCATCTGCTGCGCTGGACCCTGCTGGGGATCGTGGCGTTAGTGGTTTTCTCGGTGGTGCTGATTTTGATTGTCCCGCTGGGGGCGGTCAATCTTCGTCTGGAAAAAGCGTTGGCCGAATGGGCGCATGATGATGTTTCTTCAAGTGGCTTGCGTATTGGTTTGTTCCCGCGCCCGCATGTCAGGCTTGATCAGGTCGCATTCGGCAAGCTTCGGGACGCCAAAGCTTCCAGCGGTAAAATTTATATGGACATGACCGCGCTATTCGGCGATCGTTTTGTTATCGATTCGTTCGAGCTCGATGATGTATCCATTACGGCTGAAGCGCTGAGCCGGGCATCGCGTTGGGGCGATCCTGAGGGGCGCTCCAAATCAATTGAGATTAGCCGGATCGTTCTCAAGAACGTAAAGCTGGAAATTAAAGATATCAACCTTGATCCATTCGATGCGGATATGAGGTTTAATCAAGACGGAGTCATTACGGCCGCGTCGTTGCGCACCCGCGCTAACAAATGGTCGGTCGAGATCGCACAAAATAAGCCGGTTATTTCAGTTGCCGGTGCCGGTGTTGAAGATACCGGTCAAACAACCGCAGCACCTGCGCCAGTTCCAGTGGGAGATTACACTGTTGAATTCAATGCGCGTGAGCTTATGATGTTAATCGGCGCGCCCATTCCGCTAAATACCGTCACCGCCAAGGCAATTCTGGGTAATCAGCAACTTGTGGTCACCGAATTTAATGCCAAACTTCTGGAAGGCAGCGCTTCTGGCGCATTCAAGATTGACTGGAAGCAAAGTTTTAACGTTAATGGCAATTTTTCAATACAAAAATTCAAGCTTGATCAGTTAGCTGAAATATTCACGCGGGGGGTTAGTTTAAATGGCAAGCTGAATGGCGAATTTACGCTTGCTACTTCCGCAGGCTCCATCAGCACGCTGCTGGATCAGCCAAAAATTCAGGGTAATTTCTCGGTTAAGGATGGCTCGATTGGTAACGCCGATTTGGTGCAAGTGATGCGCTCACCTGAGGGTGGATTGGGCGGGCAATCAAAATTCACCGATTTATCCGGTCAATTAAGAGTTTCTGAGGGCATCATCCGCTATGAAAAGATGAAGTTAGCGGGTGGCGTGCTGCTTGCCAATGGAAACATCAATGTGGTGAATTCAACCGGCGCGTTGTCCGGATCGGTAGGTGCGGAAATTCGTTCAAATGTAGCCCAGGATCGCGCTATTTTTGCAATTTCCGGAAATGTCGCGCGGCCATTATTAAAGCGCGGTGGCTAGCAGAGCATAAACTCTGGCTAGCGTTTCCGTGGCCATGATTTGCTCGTCTGTCGGACTCATTCACGGGGACGGTACAATATAGGGTGAATACAATCCCTGAACCCCTGCAGACCGCTTCGGCTGAGCCTCCGTCTACGCCTGCATCTACACTTGCAGCTACGCCAGCTCGCCCAGCACCTTCCAATCAAAATACGCCGGGCGGAATACCAGCCGACGCAACTCAATTTGATGATCCTTCCACCGCCAATACTGCCACTGCTGTGAAGAATGGCGATACCAAGCGCAGTGCGCGTGACCTAAAAAAGCTGACCCTTTTATTGCGCTTTGTAGCGCCCTATAAAGTACGTTTTTCTTTGGCGATGGTGGCGCTTTGCATATCGGCCGTCACGGTGTTGGCGATTGGCTGGGGTTTGAAGCACGTTATAGATGAAGGATTCGCTTCGGCCAATGCCGCAACCCTGGATAGCACTTTGCTGATACTGATCGGGATGTTGGCGTTGCTGGGTGTTTCCACGTTTTTCCGCTATTACAACATTACCTGGGTAGGTCAACGCGTGGTGGCGGACATTCGTCATGCGGTTTACGCGCATTTGCTGACGTTATCACCCAGTTTTTTTGAGCGTACCCGCACCGGCGAAGTCATTTCCCGGTTGACCAATGACACTACCCTGGTTGAATCGGTTATCGGTAGCATGTTCTCCTGGGCGCTGCGTAACACGGTACTGTTTCTGGGCGGTATGGTGATGCTGTTTATTACCAGCGTCAAGCTGACCTTGTTTGTGCTTGCTGTCATTCCGCTGGTGATGGTGCCAATTTTAGTGCTCGGACAACGGGTTCGAAAATTATCCAAAAAAATCACCGACCATACTGCCGAGGCCAGCGCCTATATTGATGAATCGCTGCATGAGATTCGCACCGTTCAAGCCTACGCGCACGAAGCGGTGGATCGCGGACGTTTTGGTGATCGGGTCGAGGCTATTTTTAAGGCGGGCGAAACGAAAGCGGCTTACACGGCCGGGTTGATCGCAGCCGTTATCGTCTTGGCGTTTGGCGCGATTGCCGTTATTTTATGGGTTGGTGGACGCGATGTCATTGCTGGCCGCATCACGGCGGGAGAATTATCGGCATTCGTGTTTTACGCCGTGTTGGTTGCGAATGCAGTTGGCGCCGTATCAGAAGTGTACGGAGAGTTGATGCGGGCTTCAGGCGCATCAGAACGCCTGATGGAGTTATTGAATACGCAGTCCGAAATTGCAGCACCTTCTCATCCGGTTGCCCTGCCAGCCAGAAATGATCGTTCTGGAAATAGGCATTTACCAACGGGTCGAGTTGCGTTTGAAGGCGTTACGTTTCACTACCCATCGCGTCCTGAAACCGCCGCGCTAAAAGATTTTTCAATACGCGTTGAACCTAGCGAAGTGGTTGCCTTGGTAGGCCCCAGTGGTGCCGGAAAAACTACCGTGTTTCAATTATTGCTACGCTTTTACGATCCATCGTCAGGTACGGTGAAAGTCGACGGTATTGATGTGAAAGCCGCCGATCCACGCGAGGTACGTTCGCGAATTGCACTGGTTTCCCAAGACGCCGTTATTTTTGCAGCGAATGTTTGGGAAAATGTACGTTATGGGCGGCCCGATGCAACAGACGCAGAGGTTCGTACAGCCTGTGAAGCGGCGTTTGCGCGCGAGTTTATTGAAGCCATGCCTCAGGGCTTTGAGACCGAATTGGGCGAGCGCGGCGTGAAGCTCTCTGGCGGTCAGCGTCAACGCATCTCGATTGCGCGTGCATTTTTGGCGGATCGTTCGGTATTGCTGCTTGATGAAGCCACTTCAGCGCTAGATGCCGAATCCGAACGGATGGTGCAACTGGCGATGGAAAAATTGATGCAGGGTCGCACCACGCTGATCATTGCGCATCGGCTCGCCACGGTTAAATCAGCGCACCGTATTGTGGTGCTCGAAGAAGGTCGCCTGGTAGCTGAGGGCAGTCACGATGCGCTGGTTGCAGAGGGCGGTCTTTATTCCAGACTGGCTGCTTTGCAGTTCAACACGATGTGATTTTTGCCCCTATTCTTTCCTATCCCCCCCCGATTTTTCCGTCTGCTTTGCCACCTACATATTGCTAGTTCACAAATTTAAGCCGTACCGATACCGAATAATTTCCATGTCTAATCCCAGTACAATGTCCGTCATCCCTCCTCCTGTTCCTTCTGCTTCTGTGCAGGCCATCCCCAAATTTACCATTGAGCCAGTTGTCTGGATCCATCAATGGAATCCCGGCTTGATGTCATTACGCATTCATCGCGACCCGGCTTACACCTTTAGGCCCGGTCAATTTGCGCGGATTGGGCTGACCAAAGAAGATGGCGAAATTATCTGGCGTGCTTATTCAATTGTTTCGGCTCCCGATGAGGCGTTTTTGGAATTCTTTCTGGTCGTCGTTCCAACAGGAGAATTCTCCAGCCGTATCGCTAAGCTGAAAACAGGCGATACGATGCATGTGGAAAAAATCTCGCAGGGATTTTTAACCACAGATCGTTTCAAGGACGGCCGAGATTTATGGCTGATCGCGACCGGTACCGGCATGGCACCCTATATTTCAATGGTGCGGGATAGCGCAGTATGGCGGCAGTTCGAAAATATTATTGTTGTTCAGTCGGTACGCGAGCATCGCGATTTAGCTTACACCGATGAGCTGGATCAACTCGCCCGGCAACGCCGTAGCGCAGCGGCAGACGCAGGAGCAGCTCAGGCTAAACTGATATTTGTGCGCACCTTGACGCGCGAAACCATCGATGGCGCATTGCATGGACGCGTTACGACCTTAACCGATTCGGGTGAGCTGGAAAGAGACGCCAGGCTTGTGCTTGATGATGTGCATTCACGCTTTATGCTGTGCGGCAATCCCGATATGGTGGAAGCCATGCGAGCGCTGTTGAAAGCGCGTGGTTTTCGTATGAATCGCCGCCTTGAACCTGGTCACATCATTGTTGAAAATTACTGGTGAAATACGCTTGAAATATCGCCTTGATTTTGTCGTCAGGTGGTGACAAAGTTTGTCTTGAAAAATGCGCTTTGCATAAGTCCTCAAGGACATGTTAGCTTCGCAGATTGTCTTGTTTTGTGATCACGGGAGCAGCCATGAAATCATCATCCATTATTCTGTCGATTGATCTTTCGGCATTTGAAAAACCGCTGACCGCGATAAAAAAACCGCTTGCAGCTGTCGGAGCAACCGCCGGTTTGTTGGTGTTGGCATCCTGTGCGATGCCCCCTGCAGGAGAGATAAAAACCGCTTCGCCCAGTATCCTTGCGGCGACTGCAAACGACCCACAGTCATTGCGCCGCGACGGCCCGCCCATAGCGCCGGTGCGCAGAGTGACGGAGACATTCTTTGGTCAAACCGCGTCAGACCCCTATCGTTATATGGAAGATGCAAAAAGTCCGGAGATGATTACTTATCTGCACGGGCAAAGTGATTACGCCAGCAAAGTACTGGACGCCATTCCAGGTCGGCAGGCCATGCAAAACCGTATTAATTCATTGTCTGAAGCCGGCGTGCAAATCAGTGGCGTACAAATAACCGGGGTAGCGGCGACGCCGCGCGTTTTTTATTACAAGTTGATGCCCGGAGAAACTACCAAAAAGCTGTACACGCGCAACGGATTTAAAGGCGCAGAGCGACTCTTGTTTGACCCACAAGCTATTTCCAGGCCGGGTGAACGATATGCGCTGGATTTTTATACGGCCTCGCCGGACGGTCGTCATGTAATAGTCGGAATGGCGGCGGGTGGTTCAGAAGAAAGCCTCATTCGCGTGGTAGAAGTGGCGGCGGCGCGGGATATGGGCGTGGTGATTGACCGTATCGAGTTTGCTGACAGCACTGCCTGGGCACCGGATAGCCGCAGTTTTTTTTATAACCGTCTGCCTGTTACCAAAGCGGGAGAGGTTAAAAATCGCTATTTGCGTAGCCAAGCTTGGCGTCATGTGTTGGACCGCAGTTTGGACAAAGATGAATTGGTATTGGCGCAGGGTATGCCGGGCGTGACCCTGGCTGATGTAGATATTCCAGCGGTGGCTCCCACGGCCGACGGCAAATATTTAATCGGCAAGATCGAGCATGGGGATGCGCGTGAAATCAGTTTGTATGTAGCTGACGCATCGGCGCAAGGTTTGCCGGTCGGTGGATGGCGCAAGGCAGTTGAGCCCAAAGACGAGGTCACAAACTATGCTTCTTACAGCAACGGCCTGTATCTTTTAACGCATAAAAATGCACCTCGCTACAAAGTCGTGCGGACGAGTTTATCGCGACCGGATTTAGCCACGGCCACCACCATTGTTGCGCATGGTGATACGGTTATCAGTGAGCTCAAGGTTGCGCAGGATGCGCTTTATATTCGCGAACTAAACGGCGGTGTGGATCGCTTGCAACGGCTTAATTTCAGCAACAGTGTATTCAGCGGCGGCAAACTGGAGTTTGTGCGACTGCCGTTTGATCTGGCGATACGGCAGCTAATTACAGATCCCAAGCGT
>JANYDB010000001.1 GCA_025359985.1 Burkholderiales bacterium
AGATAAACCCCTGATTGCCGTGCCTACTCAACTGGCGCTGGCTGAGCAGGCAAGACGAGATTACCCGAATTTAAGCCGTGTACTGGTCGCGGTGGATGCCCGCATGGGTGAATTTTACGTGGCCGCTTTTGAGGTGGATGCGGTGGGGGCGAAGGACGCTGCTGCAGATGCGGCAGATGCTAAGGGCTGGCGGACTGTAGTGGCACCGATGCTGGCGAAAGCCGATCAATTGCCGCACCTGTCAGGACATGATTGGCATGCGATCGGCAGCGGTTTCGATGTCCCTGCGCTAGGTGCACAACTAACCGCTCGTTATGCGGGGCAGTTAATTAATATCCTAAGTAATCGATTGCCTTCTGCAGTAGATGTCGCGCGTATTGCTGCTCGTCAGTGGGCGGCTCAGCAGCATATTTCAGGTGCGGCTATCGGCATGTCCGCCGAGTTTGCGGCACCCCTTTATTTACGTAATCATGTGGCGATGACGATAGCGGAGCGTCTAGCCGCCAAGGAATTGAAACTTACGGCTATGCCTGGGGCTGCTGCATGAGCGCGATATTGTCTCCGCCGTGGACTGACACCCTGTGTGTGCAGCCTGAGCTTTCGTTTCGTGCATTCAACGAGAATGATGTCGCCGCCGTTGCCGCCATTGAAGCCGAGGTTTATTTATTTCCTTGGTCGGCGGGCAATTTTTTCGATTCCCTGTTGAGCGGCTATCGTTGTATGGGGGCTTGGGCAGCCGATGAATTGGTCAGTTATGCGGTCGTGATGACGGCAATCGATGAAGCACATTTGCTTAATTTGGCGGTGGCGAGCAAGTGGCAGCGCCACGGCATAGGCGCAGCTATGCTCACGAACGTGATTGATGAAATGCGCCGTCAGCCGCTAGAAATGATTTATCTCGAAGTGCGCCCAACCAATCTGGCAGGGCTCAGGCTGTATGAGAGTTTTGGTTTTAACCAACTTGGGGTGCGGCGTGACTACTATCCTGCATTAACAGGGCGAGAAGACGCTCTATTTCTGGGATTTAATATTGCGCCCAGAACCATTTAATAAATTGGTGATTTGATTGCGTTGAACACCATTATTGTTTCGCTTTGTAGATTTATTTTAAAAATTTACTTTATATTTCCTTTATGAGACTTGATGAAGATTATTTGCGTGAGCTTGAGCTGTGGCCGATGTTTGCGCTGCAGCAGCGAGCCATGGCAATACATGACCGCGCTCAGCTAAGGCAGCAAGCAAACCGTATCGACACCTCGCCAGTAGCGCCGCTAACGGTGGGCCAAGCTTTTGTGCCGACGCCCAATCCGATGCCAGGTATTATTCTGCCTTTAAAACGTGCAGCGTCTGCCCCTAGCGCTCCTGCCAACACCACACCCGCAAGGCCCGCTGTGGTGATACCGTTTGACGCTGAACGTGCGGCACGAATTGCTGGATTGGACTGGGCTGGATTAGAGGCCGAAGCTGCAAACTGCAAGGCGTGCAGTCTGTGCAAGAAGCGCAAGCAGGCTGTATTGGGCGCAGGTGCGAAGAATGCACCATGGCTTTTTATCGGTGAAGGTCCGGGCTCAGAGGAAGACCAGCAAGGTGAGCCTTTTGTCGGACAGGCAGGTAAATTGCTGGATGCCATGTTGGTTGCCGCCGGTCTGCAGCGTGGCCGCGAGGTCTATGTAGCTAATGTCGTGAAATGTCACCCGCCGGGAAACCGGACGCCCACCACTGCCGAAGCCACCGCCTGTGCGCCGTTTCTGGACCGCCAGATGGTATTGATACAACCCAAATTAATGGTGGCCTTGGGTAAAACGGCCGTTATCAGGCTGACTCAATCCGCAGAAAAGACGTCGTCTGAAAACAGTATGGCCAGTCTTCGCGGCTCGCAACATACCTACACATTGCAGGGTCAGCCCATAGCGTTCATGGCCACCTATCATCCGGTTTATCTATTGCGGAACCCGTCTGACAAATTAAAAGTCTGGGAAGATTTGTTACGAGCAAAAAAAATCATGTCAACTATGATCATTCCAGCGCAACCTGATGCGCACTGATAATCTGACTCATAACCCTTGTAAACTAGGAAATGGTCTTTATTTAACAGTAGTGGCCAAGTGGGCCATAACTTCTCCGGGAGATATTAATGATGCACAAACTGATACGTAAAATTTTGTTGGCTTGCAGTTTAATGGCGGTGACCTTGCTGTCCGGCTGCGGCTATAACGATTTTCAGACCAAAGACGAGGGTGTTAAAAAAGCCTGGGCTGAAGTGCTCAATCAATACCAGCGTCGCGCAGATTTAATCCCTAATCTGGTGGCAACGGTACAGGGCTACGCCACTCAGGAAAAAGACGTATTTCTTGGCGTTACCGAAGCACGTTCCAAAGTAGGCTCGATGAATTTGACAGCCGATGCACTCAACAATCCGCAGGCGATGCAAAATTTCCAGAAAGTACAGGGTGACTTATCGTCGGCTTTGTCACGCCTACTGGTGGTTTCTGAAAACTATCCGCAACTAAAATCCGACGCTAATTTTCGTGAATTGCAGTCCCAGCTGGAAGGTACTGAAAACCGTATTACGGTTGCACGTAAACGGTTCACGGATGCGGTCGAAGCTTATAACGTATTGGCACGTCAGTTTCCGTCTAACCTCACCGCGATGATATTTGGCTACAAAGAAAAAGCGCAATTTACGGTAGAAAATGAGAAAGCGATTTCGGTCGCGCCTAAAGTCGATTTTGGTGCTAAACCTTCTGGTTCTCCTGCTGCGGCGCCAACATCAAAGCCGACACCCGCAGCTGTCCCCGTCCCTGTTACCCCAGCTGGAAAGTGATCTGAGCGCATGCCAAATTCGGGAATGTCATCTCTGTGCGCCAGTTCAATCAGTGTGTTATGAACGTCTTACCCAGCGTGCTTGAGCCCAGGCGGTTTGATTTAAGCCGTCGGCGCACAGGAGAGGCTGTTTTAAGTCGCAGACTTCACTTAGCGGCAATGGTAATGCTGTTGCTGATGACAATGGCGGTGTGCGTTTCAGGCGCGATGTCGATTGCCTATGCGGCCGAAGGTGATTTTCAACCCGTTCCGAAACTGACTCAGCGCCTGACCGACACTACGGCGACTTTGTCAGCGACCGATGCAGCCCTAATTGAAACGCGGCTTAAGGAATATGAAGCTCGGAAAGGCGCGCAAATTGCAGTGCTGATAGTTGGCACAACTCAGCCTGAAACTATTTTTGATTATTCGACCCGCGTCATGACCGAGTGGAAGCTCGGCCGTAAAAATATTGATGATGGCGTGCTTTTTGTCATTGCCAAAAATGATCGAAAAACCCAGATACTCGTTGGCCTTGGGCTCAGTGGTTTACTGACTGACGCCATGTCAAAACGTATTTTGACTGAAAGTGTCGCGCCTAAATTTCGCGCTGGCGATTTCGCCGGCGGTATTGATGACGGCGTGGCCAAAATCATCACCGTGACCGACGGCGAAGCGCTGCCATCACCGCCGCCCAAACGAGTTGGCAGCCATGCAACAGGTGGTTATGAAAATTTTATGATGCTGGCTATTTTTGCGGCAATAGTGGTGGGACCATTGCTGAGGTCGTTGCTGGGCCGTTTCTTGGGGGCTGGCGCAACCGGCGGCATTGCGGCAGCAGTGGCCTGGTTTGTTGGGGGCGGTTTATTATTGCCAGCTCTGGCGGGTGTGGTTATGTTTATTGCCGTGTTATTGATGGGGGTAATGAATTTTGCCAGTGGTCGCGGTGGCGGCTGGGGCGGTGGTGGATTCGGCGGTGGTAGCGGCAGTGGTGGCGGTGGCTTTAGTGGCGGCGGTGGCGGCTTTGATGGCGGCGGCGCGTCTGGTGATTGGTGAGGACGAAGCATGAGCTCATTTAAAAGATTTTTTCGCCATATCTGGATGTCGCCGATCATTCGCAATCGTCACTTCTCGCGCGCAACCCTGAGCACGATTGAGGCCGCTGTGGCAGCGGGTGAAATAAAGCATCGCGGTCAGTTACGTTTTGTCGTTGAAGCAGAATTGACTACATCACAGCTATGGCACGCCGTCAGTGCCCGTCAGCGGGCGATTGAGGTTTTTTCAATGCTGCGTGTTTGGGATACCGAAGAGAATAACGGCGTGCTGATTTATGTTTTGTTGGCCGATCGCAAAGTAGAAATTGTGGCTGATCGCAGCATCCATCAACAAGCCGGTGAGCAACGCTGGCATGCCATCTGTCGAGAGATCGAACATCACTATCGCAAAGCCGCATTTTTGGCAGGTAGTGTGAGTGGCATCGAAAAAATCAGTGCCGAGTTAGCGCATTATTTTCCAGCAAATGGCACACACAAAAATGAACAGCCCGATAGCCCAGTCGTTTTGTAGGCCCAATATCCGGTTATCTGAGTGATCAAAATTCCTTAGTGAAACCGCTGATCAAAATGAGTGAGTGACTCGCCCTTCTCAATACCGATGAGCTGCTCCGAGTTGCCATAGACGCGCTGATTGCGCCGATGCCAGAGGATCACACCGCCCATTGATAGCGAGACGAACGTCCCAAAAATAATGATCGCGGTATTGATATGAATATCTAGTGACAACAGCAGCGCATAAAACGCCAGCATGACCAGGATACAAAGGTTCTCGTTAAAATTTTGTACTGCGATAGAATTCCCCGCGGATAACAGCACATGGCCCCTATGTTGAAGCAGGGCATTCATCGGAACAAGAAAAAATCCGGCAATGGTGCCGACCATAATCATCAGCACATATACGGTGGGCATGAAGTGTACGAGCGGCATTGCCATCACCATGATGCCCATTGCAATACCAGCTGGCAACACCCGAAGCGATTTTTTTAGCGGAATAAATTGCCCCGCTATCACCGCACCAAATGCGATGCCGAAAGCGAAAACGCCTTGCAGTACTGAAGCCTTATCCAGTGACATCTGCAGATGCTGTTCTGACCAGCGTAAAACAATAAATTGGAGGGTCGCTCCTGCGCCCCAAAACAAAGTGGTGACTGCCAGTGATATTTGGCCAAGCTTGTCTTTCCACAAGGTGTTGAAACAGTAACCAAAATGTGCGATTAGTTCTAGCGGGCGGGTTTTTTGTTTTTCATAACGGGCACCGGTGTCGGGGATAAATAAATTAAAAATCGCGGCGATGATATAAAAAATGACGATAACGGCTATCGCCGCCTCAGCAGGTGTGTCAATGCTGGTATCGATATAGGGCATGTCGAACGAAAGCAGGGCTTTTGAAACAGATGGTTTGATTAAATATCCGCCGACCACAAATCCTACAATGGCTGAAATAACGGTAAGCCCTTCCAGCCAGGCATTGGCCATAACCAGTTTTTCAGGCGGCAACAACTCAGTGACGATGCCATATTTTGCTGGTGCGTAGCCGGCAGCGCCAAAACCGACGACACCGTAAGCGATGAGGGCAACCAAATAAGCGGGCATGCCACTGCCCGCTATAAATTCATAAAACAGCATCATCAAGCACCCGATAACCTTGATGGTGTTGGTAATGAACATAACTTTGCCTTTGGGCCATGCATCTGCAAACGGGCCTACAAACGGGGCCAGCGCCACATAGGAAACGGTAAAGAAAAATTTCAACAACGGCGTCATCCATGCCGGGCCGTCAAGCTGAATAAGCAGGGCGATCGAGGCGATCAGCAATGCGTTATCAGCGAGCGATGAAAAAAACTGCGCCGCCATGATGTTGTAAAAACCGCGTTTCATATTTCGCGTTTCATTTTTCGTGTTTCATATTAGTGTAGATCCGGGGCGGCAAAACTGGGCGGATTTTTTGCGCGGGCCTCATTACGATCGGCAATGCCCAGCTCCCTTGATGTATCAATCGCGCAAAGCCCGATAAAACATAGTGCGGCCTGCGATATTTCCTTTGGTGTCCTTGGACGTTGTCGATCAAGTGCCGCCCTGAACACCAGCATTGGTGCGGTCTTTGGGGCGACGTAGTCTTCGGGTGCAATGGTATCCACAACGCGTATTTCCTCAAGCCGCGGAATGCCGTCAATGTTTTTGACGGCCTGTTTTTTGTCTTCCGGATCAGCGGCTCCGGTTGCGCGCGTGGACGCGAGCCCTGATTTTTTAGGTAGGTTTTTAATATAGGTTCGCGCTTTGGAGTCCAAGGCATTATCTGCCAAGGTAGGTGTGGTTTGTTGCTTATTATCAGCATCGTTACGCGCGGTGGGCGTTTGGGCACCGACATCATGGGCTGCAAAAGTAAAAATGCTCAACACCCCCAGCGATAATGGCAAAACAAATATCACCGTGGGTAATGAAGTTCGCATCGAAAGTACTTTAATAAAACGGCTACAGCACTTCGGCTGCGTAATCCGCCAAGCGCGAACGTTCGCCGCGCTGCAACGTGATGTGCCCCGAATGTGCCCAACCCTTAAACCGATCGACTACGTAAGTCAGGCCCGAAGAGCCTTCGGTCAAGTAAGGCGTATCAATCTGGGCAATATTACCCAGGCAGACCACTTTGGTTCCCGGACCTGCGCGGGTAATCAGAGTCTTCATCTGTTTGGGCGTTAAATTTTGCGCTTCATCAATAATCAAGAATTTATTAAGAAAAGTGCGGCCCCGCATAAAGTTAAGTGACTTTACTTTAATGCGTGAACGAATCAAATCGCGCGTTGCGGCCCGGCCCCAGTCGCCACCTTCATCGTCAGTTGAATTGAGCACGTCAAGATTGTCCTCGAGCGCGCCCATCCAAGGATTCATTTTTTCTTCCTCGGTGCCAGGCAGGAAGCCAATATCTTCACCAACTGGCACGGTTACGCGGGTGATTATGATCTCGGAATAAACTTTGAATTCCAGCGTCTGCATCAGCGCTGAAGCCAGCGTAAGCAAGGTTTTACCGGTACCCGCCTGGCCGAGCAGGGTAACGAAATCAATCTCGGGGTCCATCAATACATTTAACGCAAAATTTTGCTCGCGATTGCGCGCGACAATTCCCCAGATATTATTTTTCTGGTGCGTGTAGTCCTTCAATGTTTTCAGAACAGCGCTTTTTCCTTCCTGCGCAGCAACGATGGCGTAGAAGGGTTTATCTTCGTCCTGAAATACAAATTCATTAATGTTGAAACCGGCCACCATCGGGCCTTTGATGCGATACAAGGTCCGCCCATGTTCCTGCCATGACTCCATATCTTTACCGTGCTTGTCCCAAAAATCTTTGGGTAATTCACGCACGCCGGTATACAGAAGATCCGTATCTTCGAGCACTTTATCGTTAAAGTAATCTTCTGCCGCAACACCAATGGCGCGCGCCTTGATGCGCATATTGATATCTTTTGATACCAGCACCACGCTGCGTTTAGGATTGTGATGTTGTAGATCGAGTGCAACTGCTAGGATTTGGTTATCCGCCTTGCCGCTGTCGGGCAGCGCCGATGGAAACTCCACGCTCACAGGTCGGGTTTGCAGCATCAAACGGCCGCTAGCGTCACGCGTGCCGAATTCCGTTAGCGCAATACCCGTTTCGATATCGCCTTCCTGGCTTGAAACGATGTCATCCAGAAAGCGGCTTGCCTGACGCGCATTACGCGCGACCTCGGTCATGCCTTTTTTATTGTTGTCGAGCTCTTCAAGTGTAATCATCGGCAGATAGATATCGTGCTCTTCGAAGCGGAACAGCGATGTCGGATCATGCATCAACACATTGGTATCCAGCACAAAAATCTTATTGCCAGCATTTTTGACCGATGCGGTCAGCGCGTCTTTTTTAGGTTTAGAAGCCAATGTGAATTCCTCTTGGGTTGAACCTTACGTGGATAATAGAAACAACTGAAGCGGTAAAAATTACAGACAGAAAAGCGAAAAACCCTCTTGCGACGTCAGCCGTAAGAGGGTTTGAAAGAGCGAACAAGGATAAGTCGACAGTTCAATGGGTTACGGCTCAATTCGTGTAGTCACAAAAAATTTTATTTCTGGAATGTTGTCTGTGCGGAAATCTCAAAATGATTATGACACGGTTTTTGCAGCGGCCAATACTTCCTCAGCATGTCCGTCAACTTTAACCCCGCGCCATTCCTTGAGGATCTCATTTTCCGCGCCCATGATGAAGGTAGAACGTTCGATGCCAAACACCTTTTTACCGTACATATTTTTTTCTTTAATGACTTTAAAGAGATTGCACATGACTTCGTCCGTATCCGACAATAATTCGAATGGAAAGCTCATTTTGGATTTGAATTTTTCATGACTGGCGACGGTATCGCGCGATACGCCAAAAACAAGATAGCCTGCCTTTTGAAACTCGACATATAAATCACGAAAAGCCGCGCCTTCAACGGTACAGCCAGGCGTGTCGTCTTTGGGATAAAAATAAATAATGTAGGGATGCCCGCGAAATGCGGTGCTGGCAAAACGTTGGCCGCCGGTAGCCGCCACTTCAAAATCAGGGATTGCAGGATGGGTCATGAATGTCTCGATAAAAAAGTGGGCTGTATATAAGCTGTGAGCGGAGTGTAAAAAATTGCCTGGCACGATGATTAAAAGACTTGTCGGCAACTTTCACGCAGTGTTCATGATCAATATGACAAAGACGTGGCAGTTAAGTGCCATGTTGATTGATGTTATCGGGTTTTTTCAATTAAGCGGTCGGTTTCAATATCGGTAAAAATGGTTTGCCCTGCAACAACAGCGCGCCACTGCGTCCGGCAATCTCGCCTTGTTCCACCGTGTAATAGGGTAGAAGCAGTTGATGGTTTGCGCTGCGTGGCAGGCATTCGTAAAGAGTCCGGGTCGACACTAGTTGATAGCCTTGCGCTTTCCAGCCGATCAGCAGTTGCTCAAACGTCGCCTTGAGACGCATGCCTTCCAGCTCTGCATGCAAGGTGAAAACATGGGCGTTGGTGTGGCCGTAATGAGGGCATGTTTTGGTCATCTCCAATAATCTCTCGGCCACATTGGTTTCGGTTATGTCGCCAACGCCGATCAGTTCATCCAGGGTCGGTAAGGTGGAAGGCAGTTGCGGACAACTAATAATTTCACCATTGACAACGGGGAAATGCGGCTCTGCCACAGCAGGATCAGCTCGTCCATCGGAGCAATAACCAAAGCCCATTTCTTCGGTGAGGCGCAATGCATGTTTCGACATTTGCCAGCCAGCAGCACCGTGGGTTTTGGCGGGCTCTTTATAAATATCGCAAAAGCGATTTTGCGCCGCCATCATTTCACGCCGCGTCCACTCGGCACTCGCGTGTTGCACGCCGTCCTGCCATTTCACATGATCCCAGGTATGAATGCCACACTCAAAACCTTCATCACGGGTTCTTTGCATAATATCTGCGCAACGCTTGCCAATATCCGGTCCCGGTAAAACCGTGCCGTATAGAAGCGTCGGAAATCCATAATGCTGAACCACCGAAGTGCGCTTTACTTTGCCCAGGAAGCCTTTGCGAAATACGCGTTTAATCGCGCGCCCCGTATGATCCGGTCCCAGACTAAATAAAAAGGTGGCGTTCGCCTGATGTTTTTTTAGCATATCGATCAAGCCTGGGACACCTATTTTAGTGCCCTTGAAGGTATCAACATCAATTTTGAGAGCGAGATACTTATTTGAGTTTTTTGATTGCATAAACAGAATTATGCCAGCCAACTGAGGTGCTGAGTACGCCTCACCCAACCGGCAATGAACTATGACGCAAAGGATGAAAGAAAAGGTCGCTCTCAGCGTGGCGTTTGAGGCAAAGGCGTTGAAGATGCCCGCCGATAGGGGAGTTTATTTTTTAGCCAATCTGTATCAGTGCTTAGCGGTTAAAACATCGATCAATACATCAGTTTTAAACTTGAAAATTAAAACATTGCCGTTAAACCTATGTCGTTAAACCTATATTATTAAAGCCTCCGCCATCTTGATGCGGCGCACAAATAGCTCGAACTTGTCATAATGACGTGCTAAAATGTCGAGTTGACTCAACAACTTATAGATAGTTTTCTGTAGCTTATTGCTCATTAGTCATTATCAAGCCTCCCGTTCAACCTAAAGTTGCATGACTTAACTGTTCACTGCATGTTTCAATCGTACGACTTAACCGAAGCCGAATTCCATGCCACGCGCCCTTAGAAATATTGCCATCATTGCCCACGTCGACCACGGTAAAACTACCCTCGTTGACAAGCTCCTTCACCAAGCCGGTTCATTCGCCGCCCATCAGCACATTGCTGAACGCGTCATGGATTCCAACGATCTTGAAAAAGAGCGCGGCATTACCATTCTCGCCAAGAATACTGCCATCGATTATGAAGGCGTCCACATCAACATTGTGGATACCCCGGGTCACGCTGATTTCGGTGGTGAAGTCGAGCGCGTGTTGTCGATGGTTGATGGGGTGCTGTTGTTGGTGGATGCAGTTGAAGGCCCGATGCCGCAGACGCGTTTTGTGACCAAAAAAGCATTAGCTTTAGGTCTCAGGCCGATCGTCGTGATCAATAAAATTGATCGCGATGGCGCGCGTCCTGATTGGGTGATCAACCATACCTTTGAATTGATGGACAAGCTGGGTGCGACCGAAGCGCAACTGGATTTTCCAATTGTTTATGCCTCCGCCATTAACGGTTACGCCATGCTTGATTTGAAGCATCCTGCCACCGATATGCGCGCGTTATTCGATACGGTTTTGAAATACGTGCCAGCGCCTGATTGCGACGCAGATGCGCCGCTTCAGTTGCAGATTTCGGCGCTCGACTACTCCACCTATGTAGGTCGAATCGGCATTGGTCGCGTTCGTCGTGGCTCAATCAAACCTGCACAGGATGTCATGGTGATGATTGGCGACAAGCCGCCCAAGCGTGCCCGTGTAAATTCTGTACAGGGCTTTCAAGGCTTGAATAAAGTACCGCTTGAGATTGCCGAGGCAGGTGAAATTGTATTGATCTCCGGCATTGAGGATTTGGCGATTGGCTGCACGCTGGCGGATGTGGAAAAGCCGGAAGCATTGCCGATTTTGGGTGTGGACGAGCCCACGCTGACGATGAATTTCCAGGTTAACAAATCGCCCTTCGCCGGACAGGAAGGCAAGTTTGTCACCTCGCGCCAGTTGCGCGAACGTCTCGATAAAGAGTTGCTCGTCAACGTTGCTTTAAAAGTCGCCGAGACCGAAGACACCGATTCATTCATGGTTTCGGGCCGGGGTGAATTGCACCTGACGATTTTGCTTGAAAACATGCGTCGCGAAGGTTACGAATTAGCAGTCGGCAAACCTCGTGTGCTGGTTAAGGAAATTAATGGCGAGAAGTGCGAGCCGTTTGAAATGCTCACCCTTGATGTTGAAGAAACCCACCAGGGCCCGGTGATGGAAGCGATTGGCCAGCGCCGTGGCGACATGGTCGATATGGTGCCAGACGGTCGCGGTCGGGTCCGCCTCGATTATCGTATTCCCGCGCGTGGCCTGATTGGTTTCCAGACTGAATTTATGAACCTGACACGCGGTACCGGCCTGAAGAGCCATGTGTTCGACGAATATGCACCGCTTCGTGGCGATATTGCATCACGTCGCAATGGTGTTCTGATTTCGGGCGAGCAGGGCGATGCGGTTGCATATGCGCTTTGGAAATTGCAAGACCGTGGTCGCATGTTCGTATCACCCGGCGAACGTTTGTATAACGGTATGGTGATCGGTATTCACAGCCGTGATAATGATCTTGTCGTCAATCCGATCAAAGGCAAGCAGCTGACCAACGTGCGTTCGTCAGGCACAGATGAAGCGGTTGCCCTGGTGCCGCCGATTCAGATGACGCTTGAATCCGCGATTGAGTTTATCGATGATGATGAGTTAGTCGAAATTACGCCCAAAAATATTCGTATTCGCAAGCGTTTCCTGCTGGAGCATGAGCGCAAGAAGGCATCGCGCGAAGCGGCATAGCAAATGTTGCTGTAGCAGCACCTAAAAATGAGAAAGAAAAAGCCGCATGATTGCTCATGCGGCTTTTTTACTGCGGACTATCTTTACTACTCTCTTGTGCGCCAAGAGGGGTGATCTGGTTTTCTTAGAACCATTTTTATGTATGAATCGCGTTAAATCTCGGCAGGACTTTTGACAATTCAAGAACAATATTTACTGTGCTTTATGGAGCCCGATCAAACTGTGATAAAGATCACTATTGACAATGTTTAACAAAACGGCGGTTTGATTTCAGGCCGATGCCGGCGCTGTGGTGCGTGATACACTTTTGGCGTTTATATCGAAACAAATTACAAAAAAACAAATGCTTATCAAGCGCTTTTGAGAACGGATTAATGGATATTCAAATATGGGCGGCGACGATTGGCATTGCCATAGCGGTTTTAGCAATACTGGTTGGATGGCTAGGGTTTACGCTGAAATCGAAAATAGATTTGTTGCCCGCACGGATGGAGCGCGACCAGGATGCGCGCCATCGGCAGATGCTGACCGATATGGCAGAAGGTCTTGCACAACAAGGTGGACGAATCGCTACGAGCCAGCTGGATGCCGCAGAACGGCTGCGTATCACCGTCAGCAGCGAGCTCGATAAAACCCGGCAATCACTGACCGCACTGCAGACCGAACAATCGCAGAATCTGGCGGCGAATCGTGAAGCCTTAATTCGTGAGCTGGCCGCGCTCACCCTTGATCTCGGTAAAAAACAGGACGCGTTAAAAGCCGAGATGCTGGGCAGCACGCTGGAAAAACTTGCCGAGCAGGCACGACTTCAGCAGGAAGCGTTGCAGCTCACCATGCGCTCAGCCACGGCGCAGGTTAAAGAAACCATTGATGCACTGGCTAAAACCAACGACACCCGTCTTGCCGAAATCAGTGGCAAAGTGAATGAGCGGCTTGACGAAGGCTTCAAAAAAACCAATGAAACTTTTGTTAATGTAATCGCCCGATTGGCGACGATTGACGAGGCGCAGAAAAAAATCGATGGCCTCACCACCAATGTGGTGAGTCTCCAGCAATTGCTTGGTGACAAGCGTTCACGCGGCGCATTCGGCGAGGTGCAGCTAGAGACCATTGTTAAAAATGTGCTGCCCACCAGTGCCTATGATTTCCAATTCACTTTCCCTAACGGGGTGCGTGCCGATTGCGTGTTGAAGCTACCCGAACCAACCGGCTTAATCGCCATTGATTCAAAATTTCCGCTTGAAAATTACGAGCGCATGCTGGCCGATGGGGCAGATCGTGCCAGCCCCGCAGCGTTCAAATCGGATGTGCGAAAACACATTGATGATATTTCCGGAAAATACATCATTCACGGCGAAACCGGTGATGGGGCCGTCATGTTTTTGCCTGCCGAAGCCGTGTTCGCCGAGATCCACGCGCATCACCGCGATCTGGTCGAGTATGCCGCGCGTAAGCACGTCTGGATTGTTTCACCCACGACCATGATGGCGGTGTTGAACACCGCGCTAGCCGTGTTGAAGGATGTTGAAACCCGTAAACAAGTGCACGTGATAAAAGACGCTCTCGGCAAGCTGGGCGCGGACTTCGGGCGGTTTCAGTCACGCATGGATGATCTTGCCAAGCATATCGGGCAAGTTACAAAAGATGTGGAACTGGTACACACCTCTAGCCGAAAAATCTCGGACCAGTTTCAGAAAATCAAAGATGTTGAACTGGATTCACTGACCCCAGAAGTCAGCACCAACGCCAACGCGCTAAATGTAGAACCAAAGCCCGCGCTGGCGATCGTGAAATCAGTTATAGAACCGTAATTAAAAATAAATCTTTAATCAAAACATATTTTAAATATGAGGATGCGATGCTATCAACTTCACAACCCGCTGCACGATGGGCGTTTTCAGTCGTCACACTGTTTGTTGCAACCACGACAGTGATGTCGGTGAGCGCGCAGACTATCCAATACCCGGACACGCGCAAGAGCGATCAGGTCGATACCTATCATGGGACAAAAGTTGCCGACCCCTATCGTTGGCTGGAAGACGATAACAGCGCCGAAACCAAAGCATGGGTGAAAGCGCAAAACGAGGTGACCGATAAATTTTTGAATGCTCTACCGCAGCGTGAAGCGATCAAAAAGCAATTCACGGCACTCTATAATTTTGAGAAGTTCGGCATCCCTTCAAAAGAAGGCAAGCGTTATTTCTGGACGCACAACGATGGTCTGCAGCAACAAAGCGTGCTTTACACTGCAGCCTCGCTAACCGGCGTGCCGCAAATTGCGATTGACCCTAATACGCTCTCCAAAGACGGCACCGTTGCGCTGAGCGGCACCGTGCCCAGCCGCGACGGGCGCCATTTGGCATACGGTATTGCGGGGGCAGGATCGGACTGGCAGGAATGGCACGTACGTGATCTCATCACCGGCAAAGATTTGGCCGACACCATCAAGTGGGTGAAATTTTCGACCGCCGAGTGGACGCCCGACGGCCATGGTTTTTTTTATGCCCGATACGATACGCCCCAAGACGGCGCCGCGTTAACGGGCAGTAATTTTTATCAGAAGCTTTATTACCATCGCCTGGGTGATGATCAAACTAAAGATGTGCTGGTTTATGAAAATAAAACCGAGAAAGAATGGGGCTTTGGGGCCACCGTCAGTGATGACGGCAGTTTTGTCAGTATCTATGTATGGAAAGGCTCCGGTCGCAAAAATGGGTTGTTGTGGATGCCGCTTAAAAACGGTGCCTTTGACTATTTAACGAAGGCCGAACCTAAAATTATTACGCTCGATTTTGATGCCGAATATACGCCCGTCGGCAGCCACGGCAATCTGGTCTGGGTGAAAACCGACAAGGACGCGCCGCACGGTAAAATCATTGCGATTGATCTGAATAAGGCGGATCGCATGCATTGGAAAACGATCGTTACTGAAGCAGTTGACACACTCACAGCCGCTAGCGCAGTGGGTGGAAAAATCTTTGCGCAGTATTTAAAAGATGCGGTCACGAATGTGAAGGTTTATACCCCGGAGGGGAAATTTGTACGTGATGTGACCATGCCCGGCGTGGGCACGGCAGGCGGATTTGGCGGGCGGTTTGCAGATACTGAAACATTTTTTAGCTACACCAGCCTGACCACGCCTGGCGAGATTTATCGCTATAACGTAGCCAGTGGCAAAGTGAGCTTGTTCAAGCGCCCCATCACCGCGTTCAATCCAGATGAATTTGAAACTAGGCAGGCTTTTGTTACCAGCAAAGATGGCACGAAATTTCCCATTTTCATTGCCTACAAAAAAGGTCTAAAACTGGATGCCAACAACCCGACTATTCTTTATGGTTATGGTGGCTTCAATGTTTCTGAAACACCTAATTATCGCGTTACCGCCGCCACGTGGATCAAGCTGGGAGGTGTCTATGTGTCGGCTTCCATCCGGGGCGGTGGTGAATATGGCGGTGCATGGCATGATGCGGGTACCAAACTTAAAAAGCAGAATGTGTTTGATGATTTTATTGCCGCCGCCGAATGGCTAATCGCCAACAAATACACCCAGCCTGCCAAGCTGGCGATTAACGGCGGCTCCAACGGTGGCTTACTGGTGGGGGCCGTCGTCAACCAACGCCCTGATTTATTCGGCGCTGCCGTGCCACAGGTGGGCGTGATGGATATGTTGCGCTTCCATAAATTCACCATCGGTTGGGCGTGGGTATCGGACTACGGATCATCTGATAGCGCAGAAGAATTCAAAGCACTTTACGCGTATTCACCGCTGCACACCATTCAATCGGGTAAAACATATCCATCGATAATGGTGACCACGGCAGATCATGATGATCGCGTTGTGCCTGCCCATAGTTTTAAGTACGCCGCCACCTTACAGGCTGCTGATACCGGCGCAGCACCGAAACTGATTCGAATTGAAACGAGTGCGGGGCACGGTGCCGGCACGCCTACGACCAAAGTAATTCAGGAGCGGTCTGATATATTGACTTTCATCGCCAATGCGCTTGGCATGCCGATAAAATTGAGTTTTTGACCCTTTGTATTTATCTTAAAATTTATGAAAACGATTGCTATTGCAGGGTATTCCGGGTGCGGTAAAACCACCTTGATCGAAAAAATTATTCCGTGTCTGGTCATGGAAGGCTATCGCGTTTCATTGATCAAGCATGCGCATCATGAATTTGATATTGATCAGTCCGGCAAGGATTCGCATCGGCATCGCCAAGCGGGTGCGAGCGAGGTGCTGGTTTCGTCGAGCAAGCGTTGGGCGCTGATGCATGAATTGCGCGGCGCACAGGAGCCCAGTCTTGAAGAACAGCTTCAACATTTTTCGCCTTGCGATGTCGTGATCGTGGAAGGCTGGAAAAATATCGCCATGCCTAAGATTGAAGTACATCGCAAACTCAGCGATAAGCCGCTACTGTTTCCGCATGACAAAAATGTTGTCGCGGTGGCTAGTGATGAGACCTTGGCCACCAATCTGCCGCAATTTAATCTGGATGATGCTGAAGGCGTGGCACAATTTATCATCACTCATTTGGGCTTGCGTAAACCGATCCTGCAAATGGTGAAGTGAATGCTCAATATTTTATATTTTGCCAGCCTGCGTGAGCAGGTGGGTTTGGCACATGAATCCATCGCCGTGCCAGCCGTCGCAACCGTTGCTGGTTTGATTGAAACGTTGCGAGCACGTGGTGGCGAATGGCCAGATGCGCTGGCCGCCAACAAACCGTGGCGCGTCGCAGTCAATCAGGAAATGGCCGCTTTCGATACGCCGCTGAAATCAGATGATGAGGTGGCGATTTTTCCACCTGTCACCGGCGGCTAAACAAACTACCCTAAGGCGAAAAATATGCCCGTTATTCGCGTTCAAACGGCCGACTTTAATATCGCGGATGAGATTGCTTTAATGCGGGACAACCCTGCTATCGGTGCAATCGCCAGCTTCATTGGTTTGGTGCGCGACATCAATGACGGCTTGGGCGTCAAAACACTTACCCTAGAACACTATCCGGCGATGACGGAAAAAGCGGTAGCCGCTATTGTGGCGGAAGCCGAAGCGCGCTGGCGTATTATTCATTGCACCGTGATTCATCGCGTCGGTGAATTAGAACCCTGTGATCAAGTGGTACTTGTCATTGTCGCCAGCGCGCATCGCGCTGATGCATTTGAAGCCTGCCAATTCATCATGGATTATTTAAAAACCCGAGCGCCGTTCTGGAAAAAAGAGCGAACCCCACAGAGCGCACGCTGGGTTGAAGCCCGTGAAAGTGATGCTGTGGCCTCGCTACGCTGGCGTGCCGAAACCGCAAATTTATCAGGAGACCGCATTGACTGAAATAAAAAAAATCGCTCGCAATGTATTGGGCAATCCGCTCGAAAGCTGTTGCGTAGCACCGATGACCGGCTTTTACCGCAATGGTTTTTGTCAAACGGGCCCGCAGGATACAGGCTCACACACCGTATGCGCGCAAGTCACCGCAGAGTTTCTGTCGTTCAGTCAAAAAATCGGCAACGATCTATCTACCCCACGCGCCGAATACGGTTTCCCCGGGCTCAAACCGGGTGATAAATGGTGTGTTTGTGTTGCGCGATGGGAAGAGGCTTTCATGGCCGGGGTGGCGCCACCTGTCGTGCTGGAAGCCACGCATGAGCGTGCGCTGGATGTGGTGGAGTTAGCGGAGCTGAGAGCTCATGCGCTGGTGTAATCACGACTAGATTACGCTTGGTAAACGCGCTCTGTATATTGCCGAATAGTTGCTCAGTAGTTGCTCAATGAGTTTACTGATTCGTCGCGGTGATTAAGAAACTATCTGCGCGCTAAATTATGAAACTCGTTTATACACGGGCATCTTGAAGACTTTATGGCTTGAAATCCTCGTCAGCGCTAGACTTTTGTCATAAAAATCGTCAACGCTAAACCGCGCAAAAAATTTCCCGCGTTAGCGTGATCATGCGCAAAATCCTTGCGTCGCCGATGGTGTAAAACATTTTGGTGCCGTCTTTGCGGCCGCTGATTATGCCGCAGGCTTTCAGAATGCCGAGGTGTTGGGAAATGTTGCTTTGAGTGGTGCCGACGGCGTCTACAATTTCCTGCACGATTAATTCACCTGACGAGAGCAGGCAGAGAATTTTGATCCGCATCGGGTGCGACATGGCTTGCATCGCCACGGCGGCTTGCTCGATGTTCTCGGATTTGCCAATGAGTGCAAAAATATCCTGAGGTACGTCTTTAGCCAGTCGCGATTTTATCGGCGTAATTTCGTCGGCTGCTTTACGTGTCCGGGTCTTAGTGTTGAAACGTTTTTTGTTTGCGACGTTTGCCATGGAATTTATTTGCTTGAATGATTAGAATCCGAGACTACTTGACCCGCCGCGTCGTTGTCCATTAGACTTTGCTTATATAAGTGGCTGCTAATGCTTATGGTCCATCAACCATTAGTGCACACAAATATTACAGCACGGCCTTACGAGGAGCATTCATGACGGAGCATAACCGTAAATTGCTTGATTCAGTCACCGAAAAATCCGGTCGTATTCAGCGAGCGCCCGAGAATTTTTTGAATGCGGTTCAGCTCGTCGAAGTGGCTGCAGGACGCCGCGATTTTTTGCGCGCTGCATTTATGTCTGCCGCGGGCGCTACTGCTGCACTCGGCAACAGAGCGGCGTTGGCTGAATCCCAAGGCGACCCGAATATTCTTACGCTACCTGAACATAGCAAAGGGCTCGGTCAGCCGGTCGCGACACGCGGTTATGGCTCGCCTTCGGTTTGGGAAAAAAATCTTCAGCGCCGCGAAAGCCCGGGTCTCACGCGGGTTGGTGCGGCCGGCGTCTCGTTTTGTCCTCTGCAAGGTCTATTTGGCATCATCACGCCGAATGGGTTGCACTTTGAGCGCCACCATCAGGGCTGGTGGGATATTGATCCTACCAAACACCGCTTCATGATCAACGGCCTCGTCAAAAATCCCAAGGTTTATACGATGAATGACTTGATGCGCCTGCCCTCTGTTTCGCGTATGCACTTCATCGAATGTGGTGCGAACACTGGCATGGAGTGGGGTAATGTGGCGGTTCCCACCGTGCAGTACACCCACGGCATGTTGAGCTGCTGCGAATTTACGGGTGTGCCGTTGTCCGTGTTGCTGGAGGATTGCGGATTCGATAAGGTCAAGGGCAAATATCTGCTGGCCGAAGGCGCCGATGGCTCCGGCATGACTCGCACGATTTCGATGGAGCGGGCATTGGATGATTGCTTCGTGGCCTATGCCATGAATGGCGAAATGCTGCGGCCTGAGAACGGCTATCCATTACGCCTTGTGGTCCCGGGTATTCAGGGGGTGTCATGGGTGAAATGGCTACGGCGAATTGAAGTGGGCGATATGCCGTATGCGACTAAAGATGAAACCCTCCATTATGTTGATCTAATGCCTGACGGTATGCAGCGGCAATACACCTCGATACAGGAATGCAAAAGCGTCATCACCACACCGTCCGGTGGACAAGCATTGCTTGGCCGCGGCTTTTATAACATCACCGGTTTGGCATGGTCAGGGCGCGGCAGGATCAAGCGGGTCGATGTCAGTATTGACGGCGGCCGAAACTGGCGCATTGCAAGACTTGAAACGCCGATATTGAGCAAATGCTTTACGCGCTTCAATATCGGCTGGAACTGGCAGGGCGGCCCGGCGGTTCTGCAGAGCCGAGCAGTGGATGAGACCGGCTATGTGCAGCCGCAGCTGAATCAATTACGCCAAGTTCGCGGCTCACGTTCAATTTATCATAACAACGCGATCCAAAGCTGGCAGGTCAATGGCAGTGGCGAGGTGAGCAATGTCCATGTTTCCTGATCGGGTGCGCTGTTATGAAGCCGCAATGGCTGGCACGATCATTTGTATTGGCGTGATGAGTGCTGCCTTCGCGCAATCTATTCCATTGCCTTACACGGGCATCGGTCGCACTGCTACACCAGCTGAAATTAAAGCCTGGGACATTGATGTACGGCCTGACTTTAAAGGTTTGCCGCCCGGTGCTGGCTCAGTTGCCAACGGCCAGCAAATATGGGAAACCAAGTGCGAGTCTTGCCACGGCACATTTGGTGAATCCAACGAGGTCTTTACTCCGATAACTGGCGGCACGACGCCAGAGGATCGCGTGACGGGCCACGTGGAGGCATTGATGCGCTCCGACTTTCCACAGCGCACCACGTTAATGAAGCTAACGCAATTATCTACGCTGTGGGATTACATCAACCGCGCGATGCCTTGGAACGCACCCAAATCTTTGACCGTTGATGAGGTCTATGCGGTGACCGCCTACATCCTCAATCTTGGTGATATTTTGCCGGCGGATTTTGTGCTATCGGATAAAAATATTCGTGAGGTGCAGGCGATGCTGCCCAATCGAAATGGCATGTTGAAGTTTGAGCCGCTCTGGAACATCAAAGGCAGTGGGGATGTGCACAACACCCTATGTATGACCGATTGCAAAATAGATGCTAAAACCATCTCGTCACTTCCCGATTTTGCGCGGAATGCGCATGGCAATCTGGCGGAACAAAATCGTTTAATTGGACCTGTACAAGGCATCAATACGGCAGAAGTGTTTGGTGACGCCACGCCTGCTAAAAAAGCCGCTACAAAAGTGGTTTCAACCGCGCCTGATGCAAGTGATTTGGCCAAAAAATATGCGTGCGTTGCCTGCCATGCAACCCGTAGCAAACTGATTGGTCCAAGCTATAAGGATATATCCGCAAAATATAATGGAGATGTGGGCGCGAGTGCTAAGCTAGCTGCCAAAATACGAATCGGTGGAGCGGGCACATGGGGCACAACGCCGATGCCTGCGCATGCCGCTATTAGCGATGAAGACTTGCATGCGCTGGCGCAATGGTCTTTGTCGGGTGGTCAGTGATTTTCAGACCGGGACACCAAATATTTCAGAGTATTATTGCTGGTGGTGATGGTGATGCAGATGGTGATGTTGATGGCAGGCACTGCATGAATGGTGAAGATAGATTTTGTATAAAACGGGCGCAATTTTCTTAGGAGAAAACATGAACAGACGGGATGTATTAAAAACCTCTGGAGGCACGATGGTAATGGCGCTTGCCGCATCAGCCGGGCTTTTCAGGACAGGTGAAGCATTCGCGCAAGAATGGAACAAATCTGCGTTTGAAGTTAAAAATCTCAATGATGTGGTGAAAGCGATGGGCGGCAGCACGGCTACCGAGTCGAAAGATATTTCATTCGTAAATGCACCCGATATTGCAGAAAACGGCGCCGTCGTGCCTGTGGGTGCCACCAGCAAAATTCCTAAAACGGAATCTATTTCCATTCTGGTTGAGAAGAATCCGAATGCATTGTCAGCTAGCTTTACGATCCCTGATGGAACCGAGCCGACAATTACAACGCGCGTAAAAATGGGGCAGACCTCCAATGTCTATGCGTTGGTAAAAGCAGACGGTAAATTCTTTTATGCCGTAAAAGAAGTCAAAGTTACGCTGGGTGGATGTGGCGGCTAACAAAACGGGATGTCGGGTATGTTAAGAAATAACGCTGACAAAAATATTTTTGCAAGTGCCAAACGCACTCCTTCTGCAGTTTCTTCAATGCGTTTGCAACCCAGGAGAAAATAATGTCTGATCCAATGAGAATTCGTGCCCAATTGACGGGTGACAAAGTTGATGTACGCGTGCTGATGGCACATGAAATGGAAACCGGCTTGCGCAAAGATGCCGCCGGTAAAATAGTGCCGGCGCATTTCATTCAAAATGTGATAGCCACCTGCAACGGTAAGACAGTATTGTCGGCACAATGGGGGCCGTCAGTATCCAAAAATCCAACATTGTCATTTCGCTTTAGCGGTGCCAAGGTGGGCGATAAAGTTATCGTGACCTGGGTGGATAATAAAGGTGACAAACGCACTGATGAAGCGCTGATTACGGCAGCGGCTTAATATGCGCAAAGTGGCCAGCTCTTCCCTCCTGTCATTTTCATTTGTGGTCAGTTTGATGTTGACCTCGTTGTTGACCGCGATGCCTGCTCACGCGGCCTCCAGAGATGTCGCAAAAAGCGTTAGCAAAAACGCTGCTCAGGATGATCCGGTTAAAGTGGTTTATCACGTCAGCGAAGGAACGGATCAAGCAACCGCCGCTTTGCGAAATATTCGGAATCATCTTGCAGCAGACCCCACGGCAAAAATTGTGGTGGTGACGCATGCTGCCGGTATCGATTTTTTGCTCGATGGGGCCAAGGATAAAAACAATAATTTATTCGACGCCAATGTGCAGGAATTGGTCATGCAGGGCGTTGAATTCCGGGTTTGCAGAGTCACGCTGGATCGCCGCATGATTGATCCCAAACGGGTCATCGAAGAGGCGAAACTGGTGCCCAGTGGTGTCGCTGAGGTCGCTCGTCTTCAGGCCAAAGAGGGCTATGTCTATCTGAAGCCGTAGTGTTAGCGCTAAAGCGACGGCAATGGTTGAATGCGGTTTTTCCGCCATGACCCGCTATTTAAAAAAGCGTGGGGCAGCGTTTTAAACATTGGAGAGAATATGTATAAAGCCATGCGTACCTTGATTAAGGCGGCCACTGTATCCGCACTGATAACGGCCGCAATCGTCAGCTCTGCATTTGCGCAAAGCTCGCTGAGTAATCAAGGTGGAGATCAGGCCATCAAGGAAATTGAACGCTATCGGCAAGCACTGGGTGATGGCAATCCGGCAGAGCTGTGGGAAGCGCGTGGTGAAGATATATGGAAACAAAAGCGTGGCCCGAAAATGGTTTCTCTGGAGCAATGTGATTTGGGGCTGGGCGCGGGCGTGGTGAAAGGCGCTTACACGGTGCTGCCCAAATTTTTTTCTGACTCTGACAAGGTTGAAGACCTGGAAAGCCGCCTGGTGACTTGCATGGTAATGCTGCAAGGCTTTCCTTATGATCAAGCAAAGAAAAACCCCTTTGGTGGCCCGGATAATAAATCCGATATGGAGGCGTTGGTTGCGTATATTTCGGGTTCATCCCGTGGCATGAAAATGAATGTAACCGGCAACCATCCAGACGAGAAAAAATACTATGCGTTAGGTAGAAAAATGTTTTTTCATCGCGGCGGGCCGCATGATTTTTCATGTGCAAGCTGTCACGGTGCTGATGGTCAACGCATTCGACTGCAAGCCTTGCCGAATCTGTTAAAACAGGAAACCGCCAGGAGCGCTTACACCACTTGGCCTGCTTACCGGGTGTCTCAAGGGGAGGCGCGTTCATTTCAATGGCGGCTGTTTGATTGCTTCCGGCAACAGCGTTTTCCCGAGCTGGAATTTACTTCGGACGCCTCCATTGCGCTGACCATGTTCCTAGCCAAAAACGCCAACGGCGGCGTGATGAACGCGCCCGCCATCAAACGTTAAGCGCTGAATCAGGAGATAACAAAATGATCAATTGCACCATGATGAATAAAAAAGTATCAGGGGTATTTGGGACTATATTTTTTGCGGTTTCTGGCATCGGCTTGTTGGCAACAACCGCAATCGCGGCTGAGACTGCGGTCAAGACTGATAATAAAATGAATACAAAAATAGATGTCAAAATTGATTCACGGAAAGAGACGGCACTTGCCAAGGCCGCACTGGAAATGATGCAAGCGTCATTTAAAACCCGTGGTCAGGCTTCGGTAGATCGTTTGCAACAAGATGAGACGCAGGGGCTGTGCTCGCAATATCAGGACAACCCGCCGAAAGCGGTGCGTGTCAGGATTGAAGCGATTAACCAGAAATTATTGAAGTATCCTGCGGACGGAAAATTGTTGGGCTCTTGGAAAGAGGGCGAAAAAATTGCCCAGTCCGGTGTTGGCAAACAATTTAGCGATAATCCGGAAACGCCCGCTGGTGGCAACTGCTATGCCTGTCACCAACTGACGAAAACCGAATTGTCATACGGCAATATCGGGCCCAGCTTGTATAACTTCGGCAAAGTGCGCGGGTATTCAGAAGCCATTCTTAAATACACCTACGGAAAAATTTCAAACTCTGAAGCGTTTTCTGCATGCTCCAATATGCCGCGTTTTGGACATGGCGGCATTCTGACAGAGCAGCAAATCAAACACGTTACTGCATTGTTGATGGACCCTGAATCGCCTGTTAACAAGTAATTCAATGGCTATTTCCAAGTTCACAAAAGCCCGGCAAGTCTGGGCTTTTTTGTTTGAAATTTGGCTGAAATATTGAATCGGAAACGCCACGTTGCCACGCCGTTTCTACACCACCCACAATCGCTCTGCACTACCCTCAACAATCCACAACCACTTTGCCAATAAGTACCCCGGAGTCCGAAATGTCACAGCTCTCGCGTCGTGAATTTTTACAGGTTCTTGCCATAGCGAGTGCCGGAGGTATGGCGCTGGATTCACAACAGGTGGCTGCTGCCTATACCTCGCCACCGTCTTCGGCGGACGCATCGTCGAATCTGTATGAGCTTCCGCATTTCGGCAATGTCCATTTTTTGCATATGACTGATTGCCACGCGCAATTAATACCCACCTACTTTCGCGAACCCAATGTGAATCTTGGCGTGTACGAAGCAAATGCACGCCCGCCGCATTTGGTGGGTGAATCATTATTAAAATATTTCGGCATTGCTGCCCATACGCCGGAAGCCCATGCATTTACCTATCTTGATTTTGACAAGGCTGCGCGCACGTATGGCAAAGTTGGCGGCTTTGCGCATATCGCCACTTTAATTAAACAACTCAAAGCAACCCGCCCGAATGCCTTGTTGCTGGATGGCGGGGATACATGGCAAGGCTCGGCCACAGCGCTATGGTCAAATGGTCAGGATATGGTCGATGCCGCGCTGCTGTTGGGGGTGAATGTGATGACAGCACATTGGGAAATGACCCTGGGTGCCAAGCGGGTGCAGGAAATTGTCGGCGGTGATTTTAAGGGGAAAATCGATTTCGTCGCACAGAATATTCACACCGCGGATTTTAATGACCCGGTGTTTGCGCCTTTTGTGATGAAGGAAATGAATGGTATTGCAGTGGCGATTATTGGTCAGGCATTTCCGTATACACCAATTGCCAACCCGCGTTATTTCACGCCTGACTGGACCTTCGGCATCAAGGAAATGGAGATGCAGCAAACCGTTAATGCGGCGCGCGCCAAAGGCGCTACCGTGGTGGTGCTGCTTTCGCATAACGGCATGGATGTCGATCTCAAAATGGCGTCACGTATCACCGGCATCGACGCCATCATGGGTGGGCATACCCATGACGGCGTGCCACATCCGGTGATCGTCAGCAATGCAGGCGGTAAAACCATCGTCACCAACGCAGGTTCCAATGGAAAATTTTTAGGCGCGCTTGATTTTGATGTGAAGACAGGTAAGGTCAGCGATTTCCGCTATAAGCTCATGCCGGTTTTTTCCAACTTGCTGCCTGCCGACAAAGACATGCAAGCGCTAATCGATAAAATTCGCGCGCCTCACCTCGTTAAGCTGAACGAAAAACTCGCCGTCACTGACGGTCTCTTGTATCGTCGTGGTAATTTTAATGGCACTTTTGATCAGCTCATTCTTGATGCGCTGATGGAAAGAAAAAATGCCGAGATTGCATTTTCGCCCGGCTTTCGCTGGGGCACCTCCATCCTGCCAGGGCAAACCGTTACGATGGAGCATGTGATGGACCAAACCGCCATCACCTATCCATTCACCTCGGTGACAACAATGAATGGCGCCATGATTAAAACCATTCTGGAAGATGTTGCCGATAATCTCTTCAATCCTGACCCTTACTATCAGCAAGGCGGCGACATGGTACGTGTGGGTGGCCTGCAATACCGTTGTGAGCCGATCGCTAAAATGGGTAAGCGCATTAGTAACATGACCTTGAAGGGCAGGGCAATTGAGCCTGGCAAAAATTATAAGGTTGCTGGCTGGGCTCCGGTCGCTGAGGGTGCCAGCGGCGAGCCTGCGTGGGATTTGGTTGCCAGTTATCTGCGGGACAAAAAAACCATCAAGCCGCAAAAACTAAACCTGCCCGAGTTGGTAGGCGTTGATGGCAACGCGGGCATGGCGTGAAAGCGGTGAATACAATGGCCATAAACCTAGTACGGTCAAATGCATTCTCAAAATGGCCACGGGCTCTTTTTTCGATGCTAATTTTTGTAATCCTCGGCCTGCCAGGGTTGCCAAGCTTCAGCGCTTCAGCCCAAGCCGCAGCAACGACGTTAAACAAGGCCCTGGACTTTGCCAGTGACGCACGAGAGGCAACGCGCTTGCACATCCCTGTTCTGGTGCTATACAGCCTCCCAGGGTGCCCCTATTGCGAATCTATCAGGCGTTCGCACTTGATGCCGATGCAGGCAGCCAGTGAAAAGAACACCCCGCGCCGCGCAATCATTCGCCAGATTGACCTCAAATCCAGTCTCAGCATGATCGATTTTGCAGGTCAGCGTGTCACTCACAGCCAGTTTGCGCAGGCGCAAAATATAAAATTTGCCCCAGTTGTTGCTTTTTATGGCAAGGATGAGACGCCCCTCACAGACCCGCTAATGGGCACCATGCTGCCGGATTTTTATAGCCAGTATCTGGATGATGCGCTGGCAATAGCAACCTTGAAACTGATCCCCCCAAACAGAGCCAAATGATTAAAAACTTACGCGGGAATTGACCAAACGCCTTCAAAAACGCTATAATTTGCGACTGTTCGGGATGCATTCGATTCCCAGCAATTCCCTGATAGCTCAGCCGGTAGAGCGACGGACTGTTAATCCGCAGGTCCCTGGTTCGAATCCAGGTCGGGGAGCCAGAATACATAAGGTCTTGTGCGAAAGTACAAGACCTTTTTTGTTGCGTTTTTTCTTCAATGTCGCTTTACAGCGGTTTTGTGAATAAGAGGATTATTAACACGAAGCCGTTTATCCACGGTGGCTGCAAAATTTCATTTTAAGGACTTTGCGGACTGACAGTGTTTTGGCTATACCGACATTGTGCCGTGATGAAGACGTTTTTTTAAACGCTCTATGAAGCGCATCATTTGCGCGCCGTCGATAATGTCATGATCGGCTGAGAGATTCATCTGAATAATTTTTTCCTCAACGATTTGGCCGTCGCGCAG
>JANYDB010000051.1 GCA_025359985.1 Burkholderiales bacterium
CAAATGTTTCTCCAGCCAAACAGCCATAGACGCAGCCTGACGGCGGCCCTTGCCGGTCAACGCACGTTCCAAATCTGCTTCGCCAGGGTGCGCATCGGCGTGACGCCAAAGAATTAAATCCATAGCATGAAAAATACAGGCTTATTGTGTCTGGCGGGTGACAAAACATAAATGTCATCGCTTTTGCTTCCAGCAACAAACTCTAAAATGATTTTTCGAGGACCGCAACGCTGATGCAATGGTGACAAATGATCACCATTGAGCGAAGGCGAAGGCTTGCCGTGTTTGCCTTTGCACTACACCACTACAGAGTTAGCTTACGTATTCTGCTTAGGTAATAGCTCACCATGAAAGGATCATGCCGTTGAATAATCCTGTGCTGTGACAAACTTAGCGCCCGAACAAACCTTTCAATAAATCAACCGGGGTTATTTTTTCCTCTTTTTTAGGCGTCTGCTTGTTTTGGCCGTTGCCGCCGTCGTCACCCAAGCCGCCTAGCATCGACATGAAAGTTGATTTCAGTCGTACTTTAGTTTGCCATTGCGGCTCCCAAGTTGTACGCACATCACTGGGCCGTGGTGGATACGCAAAAAACGCTTCGCTGCCATAGGCGGTGGCACGCAACATGGCGGCACCGCTCTGGCCTGAGCTGCTATCACCTCCACCAAAAATACCTTTCGGCACCGCACACTGTGTGGCGGTGGCGGGCAAGACGGCTTTTTCCTTGATCCATTTATCAATCGCCACATTGGTTTGATAATCCCCTAGAGCAAAGCCTAATTCAGGCACTTCGCTTGAAGTCCAGATCACCATTTCAGCTTCATCTTTATTGGCACCGGGTTTGGCACCGAGTGCTGAAATAAAATAGCCGCGCGCATTGCTCACGCTCGGCCATTCAAGACGCACCACACCGTCCACATTTTTTTGTGCAATCAAATACGGTGGCATAAAGTCTTGCGCGTCGCCAAGCTTCACTTTGAAACTCTCCGGAATCCCTTGTCCGACGAACTGATGCTCACCCACCAACGATGCATTTTCAGGCACCTTGCGGTCATCCGTTTTGTTTGGCCATGACGGGTTGCCCGGCGCCGAACGGGCACCGCGGGTGGTGCTGTTACGCATATTGCCAAAAAACTTTTGCAGGTCATCCAGGTTGGCATTGGCTGCGTCGAATACCTTGGGCTGGCCGGGCCGGATGCTGTCACCACAGCCCCAATACAGCAGCATCTTGCCTTTGGGTTTTTCATACTTGGGCTCGACCGGGTCATCATCGCGTTTAACCGGGGGATCGTATTTTTCAGGCGGCGGTACGATGAGCTTTAAGGCAGACATCATATTCATGCCGCCGGGAATATTGTCGGTGGCCTCGGCTAAATTGGGCTCATTGCGGGTCATCACCGAGATGTCCAGCCATTTGCCCGGACCAAACGATAGGCGCGTGTTGCCGAAGTTGTTACCGCCCCCCTTGGCACCACCGAACAAGCTCGACAGCCCGCCACCTAATCCGCCCGTAGCGAAGCCCGCCATCGCACCCATGCCGGGAATATCGCTGTGATGGGTTGCAACGTCAATGAAAGCCTGGGCGATGGGTGGCTTGCTCGGCTGCGTGGTTTTAGGCTGTTGCGAATGAGCTGCTTCTGGTATGAATAAACCTGCCGCAGACGTGACAATCAAAACATAAAGCGAAATAGGCCGATAGTGGTTGCAAATAGTGGGTTTCATGTTGGGTTCTCGTGAAAGTTAAATTGATCGCGGTGAACTGAGAAATACTATCAAGTTGTTGCGGCTTATTGTGTGGCGATTATGCTTTTGGCTACCGGCATACCGTATTCAGGGGATGCGGCAATGAATGCGTGTTTTAAGAAACGACGCGGCGTTACGGTTGGTCACAAATCACGTTATGATGATTTTCCTCAACCAAGCAGGGGGCAAAAAATGGCGTTAATAGATCGTATTAAAAATATTTGCATCACACCTAAAACAGAATGGCCCGTGATCGCCGGTGAAACCACCACCACCGCGAATTTGCTCACCGGCTATGTGCTGCCGCTGGCGGCGATTGGAGCGGTGGCCGGTTTTGTCGGCAGCTCGGTAATTGGCCACACCCTTCCATTTGTTGGCGGCCATTACAGAACGCCCATCATTGCGGGCATTGGCATAGCGATATTTACGCTGGTAATGGCGGTTATTGCAGTATTTGTTTTGTCGCTGATCATCAACGCGTTGGCACCGAGTTTTGGCGGCGAAAAAAATAGTGATCAAGCGCTGAAAGTGGCGGTTTATTCTTATACCGCATCGTGGCTGGCCGCTGTTTTCCATGCGCTTCCGTGGTTCGGCATACTGGCGGTGTTGGGTTCGCTGTACAGTTTATATTTGCTTTACCTTGGCCTACCACGCCTGATGAAATGTCCGGAAGACAAGGCGATCGGCTACACCGTGGTGGTGGTGATTTGTGCGATTGTGCTTGCGGTAGTCATCGGTATGTTGGGCGCTTGTGTGGGCGGTGCCGGCATGCTCGCCAGCGGTGCTATGTCCGGCAGCCGCAATAGCAGTAATGAGGTGGTGTTTGACAAAGACAGCGCTATGGGCAAGCTGCAGGAAATGGGCAAGCAAATGGAGCAGAGCGGCAAGAAAATGGAAGCCGCTGAAAAAAGTGGCGATAAGAATGCACAAGCCGCCGCTGCCGCGGCCATGATGGGATCATTGATGGGCGGCGGGAAGAGTGTTGAGCCAGTCGGGATTGAGCAATTAAAACCGTTCGTGCCGGATACCTTCGCCGGCCTGCCCAAGAAAACCAGTAAAGCCGAGCGTACCGGCATCGCCTCACTCATGGTCACAAAAGCCGAAGCCACTTATGCTGACGAGAGCGGACAAAAAAGTGTCTCTCTCGATGTTTCCGATACCGGCGGCATGAGCGGCATGATGGGACTGGCCAGCTGGATAAATGTGCAGGGCGAAAAAGAAGACCAATACAGTTCAGAACGCACCCTGAAAATGGATGGTCGCATGGTGAACGAAAAAGTGTCCAAACAAAATGGCGGCACCAATTCGTATTCAGTGGTGTTAGGCGAGCGCTTTGTAGTGAATGTCAGCGGCCGCGGTGTTGATATCGGTACCCTGAAAGCCGCCGTGGGCGCGCTGGATTTGAAAAAGCTTGAAGCGATGAAGGACGAGGGCGTTAAAAAATAATTGGCGGTAGATAGTGCAGGGCGTGTAAAACGGGACGCAGTCTTTTCCTGTTGATTGATGTTTAAAAATTAAAAGCCTGCTCATTGATTGAGCAGGCTTTTTTTGATGTAATTCAAATTCGTATTGAAAACTGAATTTCTCAAGATGCACCCATAAATGATGGGCGCTGGGGAACGCCCGTCTCCGCGAAGAAATTGGAAGTTTGGGCGCACGCCGTGCTGCATCAAAAGGTTGAGGAAGGCCAAGAAAAGTAGTTGAAGTTGCGGTTAGCAATGGAGTCTGACCCTCATGGCACCCGCTAAAATTGAAACCCCGCTACTGGCCTGCCGTTCCAAGCGCAAATGCCGCGAAAAGCCCGCCAGTATTTGGGTTTGTTTAGCACGTAGGTTGGGCACGTTTCATCTGTCCAACATTGGCGATCAAGCAATTGCCATTGTTGGACAGACCTGCGCGCCTATTTAGCGAGGCCTTCGACGACGAACGATCACCGCCTGAGTGCTTTTTCATGGCTTGCCTTGAGCGCCGAGTATTCGAGCTGGTCTAACCGGCGGCAATGCGAAGCATTGACGTCCGAGTTGAACCGACAGTAGAAATTTACGCTTCTTCAAAGTAGTCTGAGTCGATTTTCTTGATCATGTAGGTTGCTTGCGTTGACACGCCAACATCGAAGTCGATCATGAGCGACGCAAGTTTCCCGCCGTCGATCAGCACCACCTTGGTTTCGATGAGCGACACGTATTCCATTGCGTCAGCGGTGAACCGAGATGTCGTGATTAACACACCTTTCTTGGCACGTTGACCAGAAAGTGCGCCAACAAACTTTTGTATTTCAGGCCG
>JANYDB010000101.1 GCA_025359985.1 Burkholderiales bacterium
CTGCCAGACACCGTTGTCAGCGGCCGCCGGCAAGAAAGTAGCGACGATTGAAAGCCTGTCGCGCAACAACACCCACCCTCTGCAGGTGGCGTGGATCAAGCATGATGTACCGCAATGTGGCTACTGCCAATCGGGCCAGCTGATGAGTGCTGCGGCGTTGCTGAGCACTAATAAAAACCCAACAGATTTAGACATCGACGCGGCCATGAGCGGCAATATTTGCCGCTGCGGGACTTACAACCGGGTGCGTGCGGCGATTAAAACTGCGGCCAGTGATTTGGCTAAACCAGGCACGCAATTAAGCACGAAATCAGCCCCAAAAGCGAAGGCTTAAATCATGGATATTACTTTACTGAAGTTATTGAACACACCCAATTCAAGCGTCAATAAGGGTCAAAATCGCCGCGATTTTCTGAAAACGTCGGCGCTGGCCAGTAGTGGTTTAGTGATCGGATTTTATTTATCAGGCGGCAATAAAATCGCCAGCGCACAGCAACCGCCGAAGGCGAATGCCTCCCCCAATGCGTTCTTGCGGATCACTAAAGATGGGGCGGTGACAGTACAAGTGAAGCATTTGGAATTTGGTCAAGGCGTGATGACCTCGCTGCCAATGATGGTTGCTGAAGAGCTCGATTGTGACTGGACTAAAGTGCGCGCCGAATTAGCGCCGGCCAATGCCGTGTACGCGCACACCATGTTCGGCATGCAGATGACCGGGGGCTCAAGTTCAGTCATTAATTCATGGACGCAAATGCGCACGGTCGGTGCTACCGCACGCGCGATGCTGGTGTCGGCTGCTGCGCAAAAATGGAAAGTAAAACCTGAGCAATGTCGCGCTGAAAATGGCGTGGTAATCGGCCCGGCGGGTCAGCGTGCACCGTTTGGTCAGCTTGCCGATGCAGCGAATAAACTCGATACGCCGCAAAAAGTAACGCTCAAAAATACCAAAGATTTCAAACTGATCGGCAAGCCAACGCGTCGCCTCGATTCCGCTGTGAAAGTTAACGGCAGTGCCATGTTCGGCATGGACATAACCGCTAAACAGGTGCCAAACCTGCATGTGGCGCTGGTCAAGCGCCCGCCTGCTTTTGGCGGCACGGTGAAAAGTTTTAATGTCGATAAAGTTAAAGGCATTCCCGGTGTCACCCATGTGGTGCAAACCGCCAACGGCGTCGCGGTTGTGGCCAAATCATTTTGGGCCGCCAAGACTGGACGCGATGCGCTGGTGGTTGAATGGGATCTTGAATCAGCTTCAAAAGCCACCACCGCCATGATGCAGGCAAGTTATCGTGAGACCGCACTAAAGCCGGGGCTACCAACGGGCAAAGTGAGTGATGGCGCTGCTCTTAATAATCTCAAAGCGGCAGGAAAAACCGTTACCGCTGAATTTGAAATGCCGTATCTTGCGCATGCGCCGATGGAGCCGTTAAATTGCACCGTTAAATTTGACGGCGACAGCTGTGAAATTTGGGTCGGCACGCAGTTTCAAACGGTGGATCAGGGCGCGGCGGCGAAGGTTGCCGGGTTGAAACCTGAGCAGGTAAAGATCAACACCATGATCGCCGGCGGCGGCTTTGGTCGTCGCGCTAATCCAGCGTCAGATTACATCATTGAAGCCGTTGAAATTGCGAAGCAGGCGAAGGTGCCGGTCAAGACCGTGTGGACGCGTGAAGATGATATCAAGGGTGGTTACTATCGCCCCATGTTTGTGCATCGCGTGACGGCCGGCGTGGATGCTGCCGGCAAGATTGCAGGCTGGGATCATACAATTGTTGGGCAATCCATTATCGGTGGCACCGCCTTTGAGCCGATGATGGTCAAGGGCGGTATTGATTCCACTTCAGTTGAGGGCGTGACGGATACCCCTTACGAAATCCCGAATATGAACGTGACTTTGCACACCACCAAGACCGGGGTGCCGGTGCTATGGTGGCGCTCGGTCGGCCATACTCACACCGCTTTTGCAATGGAATCGATGATGGATGATCTGGCAAAACAGGCCGGCAAAGACCCGGTCGAATTTCGTCGGGAATATCTGGCCAAACATCCGCGTATTTTGAAAGTGCTAAACACCGCCGCCGAAAAATCAGGCTGGGGGAGTGCTTTGCCAACCGGGCGTGCGCGCGGTATTGCCGTGCATGAAAGTTTTGGCAGTGTGTGTGCGCATGTGGCTGAAGTCTCGGTCGAAAAGGGCCAGATTAAGGTGCATCGCGTCACATCGGCCATCGATTGTGGTCTCGCCGTGAATCCGTTATCGATTGTTGCGCAGGTTGAAGGTGCCATGGTGTTTGGTTTGTCCGCCGCGCTTTACGGCAAAGTCACGCTCAAGGATGGGGTTGTTGATCAATCCAACTTCCATGATTATCCGATGTTGCGTTTGGCCGAGATGCCTAAAATCGATGTGCATATTATTGATAGCGGTGCATCCTCTCCGACCGGTGTGGGCGAGCCCGGCACGCCGCCGATTGCACCCGCCGTGGCGAATGCCGTGTTTGCGCTCACGGGCAAACGTCTGCGCACACTGCCGTTTAATCTGGATGAAGTTAGCAAGGCATAAATCGTTCTCATATTTATGTCGATTTTTTTCAAAAAAATGGGGAGCATGGCGATGCTCCCCAACATTTTTTAAAAATTGAATCCTGTTGATTTAATCGTAAAAAAACGACGAACGAGAGCAGGCGACGATTAAACTTAAATAACCGGAGCAACTCATGGCAATCACATTTCAATTAAACGGTAAAAAGCAAACCCTTGAGGTCGAAGCCGAGATGCCGCTGTTGTGGGCGCTTCGTGATGTGGTGGGGCTCACGGGCACCAAATATGGTTGTGGTATGGCGCTATGTGGCGCATGTACGGTGCATGTAAACGGCGAGCCGGTGCGTGCCTGTGTGACACCGGTTGCCACGGTTGCCGGTAAAAATATCACCACCATCGAAGCTGCCGTAGAAACCAAATTAGGCAAAGTCGTGCGCGAAGCCTGGATCGAAGCACAGGTGCCACAGTGCGGCTATTGCCAATCGGGACAGATCATGAGTGCGACCGCATTGCTGAGTAAAAATAAAAAACCAACCGATGCCGATATTGATACAGCGATGGCGGGCAATATTTGTCGCTGTGGAACCTATAACGCCATTCGCGCCGCGATCAAAGACGCTGCGCAGAAATTGGCCTAGGAGATAACCATGCCAGCCAATACACCAACTCAATATCCACGCCGCCGCTTTCTGCAGACGGGCGCAACGGTCACTGCAGCTGCAACCGTCACCACAACAGCGGTATTTCAATTAGGGTGGACCGCATCGGGCGCGTGGGCCGTCACCGACGGCGTGGCGAGCGGACGCGGGCTCACTGGAAGTGCGTTCGCCAAAAAAGTGAATCCGTTTATTAAAATCAGTACGGACAATCGCGTCACGCTGGTAGTCGGGCAAGCCGAAATGGGCCAGGGTATTTCTACCGGGCTGGCGATGGTGTTAGCCGATGAGCTAGGCGCTGATTGGTCGAACGTAGCTTGGGAGCAAGCGCCGAACGATCTCGCGTTTGCATTGCCTGGCGGCTTCCAGTCAACCGGCGGTTCCGGTTCGCAGCGGCGTTTGATGCCGCTGTACCGGCGCGGCGCGGCGTCGGCGCGTGAGATGCTGATCGCCGCAGCGGCTCAGAAGTGGAATGTGGATGAAAAATCATGTCGTGTTGAAAATAGTTTTGTGCTGCACGGCAATGGTGAGAAATTATCAAAACTGTCGTTCGGTGCATTGGCGGAAGCGGCAGCCAGACAGGCCGTTCCAGCAGAACCGCCGCTAAAAGACCGCAGCGCTTTTACGATCATTGGCACCTCGCCAAAACGTTTTGATGTGCCCGCCAAAACCAATGGTTTGGCTCAATACGGCATCGACGTCAAGCTGCCCGGGATGAAATATGCAGTGGTGGCGCGCTCACCCATTTTCGGCGCGCAGGTCGCATCGTTTGATGCAGTCGCGGCGCGCAAAGTAAAGGGCGTGAGCCATGTGGTTGAAATCACCAGCGGGGTTGCTGTAGTAGCAGACAACACCTGGGCCGCCATGAAGGGCCGCGAGGTGCTCAATATGAAGTGGAAGGAAAGCGGCAATGACAAGGTTTCAACCGTCTCGATTCGTGAACAGTTTATCGACGCCGCCAAAGGCGCAGCCACCAAGGCGCGTGAAGTCGGCAATGTAGCCGAGGCATTTGCCAAAGCTGGCGATATTATTGAAGCCATTTATGAAACTCCTTATCTGGCGCATGCCACGATGGAGCCGATGAATTGCACCGCCTGGGTGCGGCCTGATCAGTGTGATGTGTGGGCTGGTGTGCAGGCGCCAACGCTGGCCGAAAATGCAGCGGTCGCGACGACAGGCTTAAGCAAAGACAAAATTCATATCCATACAAAATTTCTGGGCGGCGGTTTTGGTCGCCGTTCGGAGTCAGATTTTGTGATTGAAGCCGTGGAGCTATCCAAACAGCTACGCTTGCCGGTGCAGGTGCTGTGGACGCGTGAAGACGATATGCGCCATGACTTCTATCGGCCCATGACCTACAACGTGTTTAAAGCTGCGCTTGACGATAAAGGCATGCCGCTGGCGTGGCAGCATCGGATCGTCGGCTCATCGATTCTGGCGCGGCGTGCTCCGCAAAATTTGCGCGGTGGTCTCGATGGCACCTCGACTGAAGGGGCTGCTACGCTGCCTTACAATGTGCCGAATTTTTTATGTGAATCAGTCACCGTTAATACTCATGTGCCAGTGGGTTTTTGGCGCAGCGTGGGCAGCTCGCAAAACGCGTTCATCACGGAAAGTTTTATCGACGAGTTAGCGCACAAAGCCGGGCGGGATCCATTCGATTATCGGCGCGCGTTGATGGCCAATAACCCGCGTCAGCGTCGTGTACTGGAGCTGGCGGCAGCCCAGGCAGAATGGTCAAAACCCGCGCCAGTCGGGCGTTTTCGGGGTATTGCCTTCGCTGAGTGTTTCGGCGGAATGGTGGCACAAGTCGTTGAGGTGTCGGTTAATAACGGCACGCTCAAAGTGCATCGCGTGGTCTGTGCGGCCGATGTGGGTCTGGCTGTTCATCCTGAGATTGTCAAAGCCCAGATGCAGTCCGCAATTGTGACCGGCCTCGATGCCGCACGCTATGGACGCATCACGATCGAAAACGGCGCGGTGGTGCAGGGTAATTTTCATGATTACCCGGTCACGCGTATTAATGATATGCCGCTCATCGAGGTGTACTTAACCGTCAACGATCAGCCGCCCGGTGGGGTGGGCGAGCCTGGCACGCCGCCGCTTGCACCTGCGCTGTGCAACGCGATTTTTGCCGCTACGGGCAAACGGGTGCGCTCACTGCCGCTCTCGCAAACCGACTTGGATAAAACATAAACGCCAACATAAACGCAAACGCAGAATTTCAGCATTCAGCACAACCAATAATTCGAAAATATGCAAAGTCTTGATCTGGAAGTGTTGACGCATGCCCGTACCTGGCTAAGCGCGGGCCGTGGTACGTGGCTGGTGACAGTCACGCAGACCTTCGGCGCCAGCCCGCGTCCGCCTGGCTCATTGATGGCGATGCGTGATGATGGCATTATCATCGGCTCGGTTTCAGGTGGCTGTATTGAAGACGACCTGATTTTACGACGGACCGAATTTCAGAGCGCACAGCCGATCTTGCAAAGCTATGGCGTAACGGCGGCCGAGGCGCGGCGGTTTGGTTTACCCTGCGGTGGCGAATTGGAAGTGCTGATTGAATCCAAGCTCGCGGTGGCTGCGGTAGATGAATTATTGTGCAAAATTAAAGCGGGTGAGGTGTTTGCCCGGCAGGTAAATTTAGCGAACGGTCACTGGTCTTATGCGCCCGCATGCGCCACTGATGTGACTGCCCGCACTGCAGGGGTCTTCACTTGCATTCACGGCCCGCGGTGGCGGCTGTTGATTATTGGCGCTTCCGAAATTGCGCGCTATTTGGCTGAAATGGCGGCGACGCTGGATTTTCTGGTGCAGGTGTGTGATCCGCGCGAAGAATATCGCAGTGCGTGGCGGGTACGGGTCGGAGTGGATAGCGCCGTATTCGTCGAGGGCATGCCAGACGATGCGGTAATCGCTTTCAAGCCGGATCAGCACACGGTGATTGTGGCCGTGTCGCATGACCCCAAGCTGGACGACATGGCATTGATGGAGGCACT
>JANYDB010000113.1 GCA_025359985.1 Burkholderiales bacterium
AACCCATGCTTGCTCAATAACTGAATTTCCACATACACCTCGTTGGGTTTCAAGACCGCTCCGAAAAGCAGCCATCATCTCAAAACGGTGTGTCAGTTTTCAATCGCTGCTGTGTATCAGTTTACAACCGCTGCTGACATAAGCGACGCTAACGACTTCAAGAAGGCAGAAAAAATCATGCGCGAGCTTGAACAGGTGTACATGCTCCGCGCACCCACCGAATTACCCACGCAGAGAAAGGTAATACACGATGCAGTAACCAAACCACTAACAGGAGTCAACAAGATGAAAAACGATATAAGAAACGCAGTTGAAGAAGCAATCAAAGAGGCCGAGGATTTCCGCCAGTTCATAGACGGTTGCAAAAGGCGAGGGGTGCAGCCGACCGTGCACATGTCAGGCAGTCGGGTTTGCGGCTTTGCGTTCCGCAAAGGGGCACTGAGGGTCAAAGGTTCAGAGCTAGGGCGTACCTATACATGGGACGCATTGCGTCAACGCCTGGACTACCAAGAGATAACAGATTTTCCAGTGCTGGAGGAACTACTGGCGCAAGAGCGGGAAGGGCTACAGTCGGCCAGTTGCCCCAGCAGCGGGAACGCGAAACAGAAGCGCGAGCAAGCGCGGCAGTTGCTTGATGATGACTATCTCGCCGCAGTGCGCGCAAAGTTTGGCGATGACCTCGCCGATATCCAACGCGAGCAGTCCCTGCTTGAAATTCGGTTCAAGGATGGCGGCATGTTGCGCGATTTCGGTGACCGTCTGTCAGCACAGGACAACGACCCGAAGAAAGCTGCCACGCGCATGGTTGCCGTGGCAATGGTGAAGGGGTGGCCTGCCATTAGCTTTAACGGCAACAACGAGTTTGTAAGGGAAGGGATGCGCGCAGCCATTGCCGCAGGCTTGCCCGTTGTCGCGAAGGATGCAGCGCAGGAGCAACTACTCGCGGAAGTGCAAGCCGAGGGCACCATGTCCGCAGGGGCCGCGTTGGCACCGTCGCCGCTCGTGGCGGCCAGCAGACGGCTTGACGCGGTGCGCAAGCTCTACAAGGCACCAGACCCGCAAGAGCAACCCAAACAGCGGCACTTCAAGCTATGAGGGGGGCAACTATGACAAAGAGAAGAGCCGCCTATTTTTCGTGGAACGCGACCGAGCAGGCACGCCTGCAGGACGCGACGCACGACGAGATTGTCCTGTACCTCACTATCCTCAAGCCGCTGGCAGATTTTCGGACGGGGATAGTGGGCACGTTCGCACCTAAGCACCCGCTGTCATTTGCTCGCCTTGGGGCCTTGCTGTGCCGACCCGCCACGCAGGGGCGCGCCGCCGTCGCGTATGACGGCACGCAGGCCAAGCGTGTTTTAGAGCGGCTGGAAGCCCGAGGGCTTGTCTGCGAAGTCGTGCAGGTCGGCGGGGCGCTGATTCTGCGCCTGCCGTTGTCGCCCATCGGCGCGACCGAAAGCAAGGGGAAGTTGTCGGGAGAACCGCCGGGTCAAAGCGCTGGAAACCCAACAACGGCGGGGGGTTTTGGGGAAGTGCACCCCCCGTCTACAGTATTGACCAATACTGACCTTACTGAACAGTCCCAAAGGGACAAACACAGTATTGAACAGCCGCCAAAACCCGAGGTGGAAAGTGGCGCGGAACCCGCCACCGTGATCGACGTATCAGACGAGGATTTCATGCCCTTTGACGAGACCCCGCCGCGCTTGCCAAGGCGACAGGTTCTGTCTCTATGAGGCGCGAGCCTGTGCTAAAATCCGAGCTTCGTCAGGTGGCACACTGTAGTGTCCCACTTTGCTGGAGTGTACCACTTGGATTGAAAGGGATAAAAGCCTTTTAATTCAAAGAAGTGGAGGGAATAGTGCCCTGTCCCGTCCACTCCGCCAAACATCATTAAAGCCTTGATTATTCAAGGCTTTTTTGTTTTTAGAGTCGGCGGGAGTGGTAGCAATTTTGGTAGCAAAATTGCTTGCTCTCCCTATTTATTGTCGTCGCGGCATCTACTACCTTCATACACGCATCAACGGCGTGCAGGTGAAGCGTTCGCTGCATACGAGCGATGCATTCACCGCTAAACTGAGGGCCTTGGAATGGCTCAAGGTGGTAGCAATGGCAACGAATAAGCCCAAGCTCACAGATTTTAATTTCAGCGACGTAAATCGCTATGAAATAGACATTGCTGCAGGGCGATACAAAGCTGATGGCGACGAAGACCATCAACGCTTATTAGAGGCATTGAAGCTAGTCCAGGCCAAGACCCAAACCCCAGAACCGAAGGTTCCGTATGGGCTACCGCACTCAAAAACCCGCAGTAAAAAGGCTGGCCTTAAAGTCGGCGAGCTACTGGAAAAATTTTTTCTGGTGAATAGCAAACACAGCCAAGCCACACAAAACGGCTATAGGTCTGATGCAAACGAGTTTGCAAAACTGCTAAAAAACCCCAACGTATCAGACATCACAAAGACCGACATAACGGTCTACATTGAGTGGCTAGCGGCCAAGAAAACCAACCCAAGAACCACGGATAAAAAAGTTGGCGTAATTCGTTCATTGCTCAATTATGCAAAGGAGCATGGGTACTTTCACGGCGACAATCCAGCCGCCGGCCGCAATATTTTGACAAAAAAGCAGAAGCTAAATAGCGATGCGCCGACTTGGGAATTTCTCCAAATCAAGCAATTTTTTGGCTCAGAAAATTTCATGGAACTGCGGAAAACCGAACCTGACTTTTATTATGTTTGCATGCTTGGGGTGCTGACAGGCGTGCGGGTTTCAGCGTTGGCGGCGATCAAAAAAGCCGACTTGCAAGCCACATTGAACGGCTGCCGTTTCATCAAAATCCGCAAGGACAAGACGGCGGCGGGCAAGCGAGAGGTGCCGATAGCGACCGAACTTTACGAGGAACTGTTGGAATTTGCTGGCGACCGTGAAGGGATTTTTCGTTTTACGGAACGGGCTGAGGACGAAAAAGGCTCGTCAGATCCAATTCGTAAACGGTTGGAAAAGCTCAAAACCGAACTTCAATTAAAAGGTGCAGGGCTATATTTTCACGGCTTCCGAAAGTTTTTTAATAACTGGATGCTTCAAATGGATGTCCCATTTGAAGCAAGATGCCAATATGTGGGACACGATATTGAGCACGTTAATGTCGCAACTTACGGAAAAAAATTCAGCACCGACAAACTTGGCGGCTTGGTCATTCCAGTTCAGCGTCGACTTTTAGCCGAAGTCAGACCACACAAAATCAAGAATTAAATCAAGCTCGCCGCAAAAAACGAACGCCCGTCAGGGCGTTTTTTTTCGGGAGCAACAGGGGTTTGGGGAGGTATTCCCCAAGGTTTTGACTTGGCTTTTGACTGGCTTCTGACCTTAACCCCGTAGGGCGAACCAACAGATTTATCGTTGGCCTTTTTCGTAGAAAAAGGTGTAGTGAGTTACACCTTTTGACATCCCCCCCAAAACTGCTACAACTAAAGGACAACAACAATAAAAAACAGGTCGCAAATCATGTACTCAATTATACGAACTGAGAAACACAAGTCAATTGCAAGTCTGAGAAGTCGCGAGACTCACACCTATCGCACCCGACCAACGGCGAACGCCGACCCCGCCAAGCAAAACTTAAACAAGCTGCTTTTCGGTAGACAAAATTACGCTACGAAATGCGCTGAAATGCTGAACGAATACCGACACGATGGCAAACACCAACGCGTTGATGCCGTAATCGCCATTGAATACCTGTTGACGGCTTCGCCAGAATTTTTTGTAGCTGACCTATACCACGACCGGCAAAAGACTTTGGATGCGTGGTGCGAAGCCCAGATTGATTTTCTTAAAAAGAAGCACGGTGAGGAAAATATCTTATGCGCCTATCTGCACCTGGACGAAAAAACGCCGCACATTGAAGCCTATGTTTTGCCAATAGACAAGAAGGGGAATTTGAACTGCAAGAGCTTCCTTGGGGGCGCAAAGCTGCTGTCAGCGTTGCAAACAAGTTACGCGCAGCATAACGCCCATTTTGGGCTGAAGCGGGGCGCCATTGCCAGCAATGCCACGCATCAGAAAGTAAAGCAGTTTTACGGCGCAATAAACCAGAAAAGCGAGATCAACAATGTTGCTCTTGAGCAGGCGTTGAAGCTTGACAAGCCAAGCTTCAGCGATAAAGTGAATATGGAAGATTACCTAGCAAAACAAGAGAAAACGCTGCACCGACGCATGACAGAAATGTTCTTGCCGGTAGTGCAAAAAGCAAAGCTTGTAGAGCGGGCGGAACGGCTGATAGAAGCTGACAAAAAGCGAGAAGAGAAGATGAAAGCTGAAAAATTAAATATGGAAAATACCATTCGGCAAATGCAAAAGGATGCCGAGAAACTGCTCGCACCACTGAAAATGGTTGAGCTGCTCCAAGAGGAAAATGCAGAACTGAAAAAATCGCTTTCATGGTATGAGAAAAAATTTAGTGAGCTGAACGTCAAAGCGCAGCAGGCTAAAAAAATATGAAAGGAATCGTCAAATCCTTGCTGTGTTGTTGGAGTTTTGAAAAACCTTGACTTAGGTTTTATTTTTAATAGTGTGAAGATATGGAAAATTTTATCTTCGTATGGCTGTTCCCATTGCTCCCAATTCTTTTTACGGGATTTTTTGTACTGGTTGGCATGACATTTTTCAATTGGTGGGATGCGAAGGAGCAGAAGGAGCAACGGTAGTATTTTTTTGTGTGCACGGTTCTATCAAAGCACTTGAAGCAACTAGATTGGCTCCAATGCTTGAAATAATTAGAAAAAAGTTTTTTAGAAAATCGAATTGTTCCGGGGCGCTAGCTTTGGGACCTAAGTACACGTATAGCGAACACACAAGACCCACTCCGATTAATATAGCGCCGGAAGTTAATACTGTTTTTGCAGTTCTATTTTTCGAAATCCGCCAGATTGCGAGTATCAATACCACCGCGCAAATTACTATTAAAAAAATATCCATCGCTTTTTCCCTCTGTTGATAAGCAGATATGAACTGATTTCGCTGCGTTAGTTGATCATACTTTTGCGCTATAATATCGGTAGCAAAGTTGGTATCGTTTTTTTTAACTGTTTTTTGCTACTTGTCCCGCCCAATCAAGAGCTTAGCGTAGTGGAATTTTGCTCCCGTCCACTCCGCCAACCTAAGGGGCGAACTTATTTGTTAAGTTCGCCCCTTTTTATGTCAACGTTGATATCAGCCTGACCATGTGTCTTCTGATATTAATTTGACTTGATACACACCATTTCATAAGCGACTCACACATGCTTGAATCTATCCGTATTGCCGCCAAGACCTGGGTTGCCAAAGTTGTTCTGGCACTGATTACAGTTCCTTTCGCATTGTGGGGCGTCGAATCTTACATACGCTCTACGCCTGGGCAAGATTCGATTGCCAAGGTGGGCGATGAAAAAATCAGCTCCCAGGAATTCAGTGACGCAGTACGCAATCAGCTCGATCAATTCCGTCAACAATTTGGTGGCGGCATTGATGCTTCAATAATGGATACCCCTGAAATGCGGAAGTCCATTCTTGATCAGCTCATTGATCAGCGTCTTCTTACGGCAGCCATGCAGGCAGGTGAACTTACAGTCAGCGATGTGGCATTGCGTGATCGCATCAGTAACGAGCCTTCATTTCAAGAAAGCGGTCAATTTTCCAGCGCGCGCTACGATACTTTTTTGAAATCACAAGGCTATTCTGCTGCGCGTTTTGAAGCTTTGCTGCGCAAGGACATGGAACGTCAACAGTTTGTTGAAAGCATTGCGAGCACTGCATTTTCAGGCAGTGTTAGCGCCCGCCAGTATTTATGGGCGGCAGAGCAATCGCGAGAAATAACGGTTGCCACCATAGCGCCAGATCGTTTTACTGCAGAGGTCAAAATAACGCCGGAGCAAGTCAAAAAATTCTATGAGTCGCACCAGACAGAATTTACGGTTCCAGCTCAGGTACGTGCGGAATATGTTGAACTTTCGGTTGAAGCATTGGCACCACAGATTCAACTTGGCGCTGACGAGATTAAGGCTTTTTATGATGCAAATGCAGCGCGCTATGTGCAAAAAGAAGAGCGTAAAGCAAGCCACATTCTCATCTCGGTAGCGGCAACGGCAAAAGAAGAAGAGAAAAATGCAGCCAAGGAAAAAGCCGATGCGCTGTATGCGCAAGTCAAAAAGAATCCGAAAGAGTTTGCTGACCTGGCCAAGAAAAATTCGCAGGATCCAGGTTCTGCCATAAATGGCGGCGACCTTGGTTTCTTTGGACGTGGCGCTATGGTGCCGGCGTTTGATCAAGCCGTATTTAAAGCAAGCAAGGATGACATCGTCGGTCCGGTTAAATCGGATTTTGGATATCACATTATTCGGCTCACCGACATTCGTCCAGAGCGCGCAAAATCCATTGCTGATGCAACGCCAGAAATTGAAGGAGAGCTTAAAAAACAAAAAGCGCAAAAGAAATTTGCAGAGCTGGCTGAAAAATTCAGCAATTTGGCCTACGAACAATCAACCAGCCTCAAAGCTGCAGCTGAAGCCGTGAACCTACCGATCAAGCAAAGCCCATTCATTAGCAAAGGGGCTGTGCTTCAGCCGCCGTTCAATAACCCCAAATTAATGGCTGCGTTATTTTCGGATGATGTGGTTAAAAACAAACGTAATACCGAAGCTGTTGAGGTCGCCACCAATTCGCTGGTAGCTGCACGAGCACTTGAATCAAAGCCTGCGGTGCTGCGTCCTCTTGCCGAGGTTGAGCCTGCAATTATGGCGCGGTTGACGCGCGAAGAAGCGGCAAAACTGGCAAAAAAAGATGGCGAAGCAAAGCTTGCGCAATTGCGTGAAGGCAAACCAGCCGATGTAAAGTTTCCGGCTGTATTGGCAATTAGCCGCACTAATTTGGGCGGCCTTCCGCAGAATGTTATTGAAGCCGCCTTGCGCGCCGATACCAAAATTCTGCCAGCCTATGTCGGTGTTGAGAATCCCGATGGCGGTTATCTGCTGGTGCAAATTGCTAAGGTCATCGAACCGACTCCCGCTGACGAGGCCAAGCTAAAGGCGACCAGCACGCGTCTCACCCAGTCACAAGCCCAGCAGCAGCTGCAATCGATTGTGTCCCAAATGCGTACCAGGGTAGATGTTTCCATTACCAAAGATGCACTGGAGAAAAAAGCGGACAAGTAAGCAAACTTGTAATCAGTTAGCAAATTCGGGTTTGCTGACAATATCGTTGTGCAGAATATAAAAAGGGCTGCTGGTTGTACCAGCAGCCCTTGGTTATTTTGCAGTCTTATGTCTTGCTGGCTGCAGCTATCATCGAATACAGAACAACAAACAACTAACAGATCGCGGCTTTATTATGCAGATGCTTTCTGCACCGTTAAATCCAGTTGCGGACGATTTTCTTGTTTGAGTGCGAACGGGTCGCGCGGATTTTGCAGGTGCTCAATATCTTCCAGGCGCATCTTCACCGTCGCCATAATTTTGGGATGCGTGACGATGTAAAAGCGGTTTTCGCGAATCGCTTCAAACGTAATTTGCGCAACATCCGAGGCGGTCATTTTGCCAGAGCTGACTGCTTTGTGTGTCATCTTTTGCGCTACGACCATCGATTCTGTCGGGCTCGTTTCGTTTTGAAGTTCAGCAGGACGACTGCGATGTGAATTGCTGATTCCGGTCGGCACAAACGCCGGGCACAGTACCGAACAGCCGATTTGTGACGTTACTGAATGCAAGTCATGAAATAGCGTCTCTGACAGCGATACCACGGCGTGTTTGGATAAATTATAGGCTCCCATTAGCTGCGGCGAGAGTAAGCCTGCCATAGACGCGGTATTCACGATATAGCCCTCATAATCGGGCTCGCGCTCGGCTTGTTCAAGCATCAACGGAGTGAAAATGCGAACACCGTGAATAACGCCCCAAACATTAACGCCCAGCACCCATTCCCAATCTTTTACCGTGTTTTCCCAAATCAGCCCGCCTGATCCCACGCCTGCATTGTTAAACAGTAGATTGATGCCGCCAAACGCGCTGAGCGCCAATTGCGCCAGCGCTTCAACCTCTTCGCCTTTACTGACATCACAGCGCAACCCGACTACATCTGCGCCCGTTGCGGCCAGTTCAGCAACGGTCGCATCCAGCGGTAACTGCTGCACATCTGCCAACACCAGCTTCATGCCCAATGCTGCGCCAGCGATGGCAAATTCTTTGCCGAAGCCACTCGCTGCACCGGTAATGACGGCCACTTTACCTTTGAAATTTTTCAACTTGAATCCTTCCGAGTCTCTGCTGGCATAGGTTAGTTACGACCTGTCGTATTCAGCCTATGCCATATTCATCATCAAGACGCCGCATGACTTCGTGCAGAATCGAGTCAGGTGACGTCGCGTTACCGCGGCCTGGCGATAAAGTGGCACGCGTAATGCCATGATAATGCTTTACGGTCGATGCGCATACATCCATACCAAAATCTGCGAATTTAAGTTTTTTTGAATGCTGAAAATATTCATGCAGCTGTGCACCGGTATCGTATTCACGAAACGCGGGGCTTAATACCTGGCCATACGCATTGCCAGGTGTCGCAGCCTGCTGTCGAAAGCGCTGCAGCCATTTGAGCTCAAGATTTTTTATAATCGGCAAACGATGTCTTGCATAAAGCGCTTTGGACACCAACAAGCTGCCTGCAAACTCAAGATAGTCGCGTGAGTGCATGAACGTAAGGCCCGCCGCCAGTGCAGCCCGTACCGGCGCTACATTCAAGCAGGTGAACGGTATCCACATACGTTCCATATAAAACCCATTGGCCGATGCGGGCAGATGGTCGTCACGCCTCCCGCCATGTATTAATTCACCCGCATGCAAAAACCCTGCGCCGTAAGTTTCAGCAGCCGCCGCAGCGTGTATGAGGGTGGCGCTAATTTCAGACGATAGTATTTCGAGATCAGAATCAATCAGCAACACCTGGCCGGCCGGGATGTCCCGAAACAAGTTATCTAGTGTGATGCCATGGGCGCGCAAGGGCGCTTTTATTAAATCGAACTCATGCTTTTGCGATAGTTTGATAAACCAATCCCAGCTGCCGTCGGTTGATTCGCAATCGATAAAAAGAATCGGCACGCCCGCATGTCGCAGCGCACTCAGCAGCGCCAACGTGGTCACCCAGCGCGTATTGCAATTAATAATGACCGCACGAACGGGAGTGTGCGCCAGTTCTGAAAAATAATTAACGATCATCAGCAAGCTTAAACAATACGGGTAACAGGTTTATTAAGGGCCAATGAAAGACTAACTTCAGCGGGCATATAGGACGCATTTACGTTCAAGTGGGCATGCTTGACGCGACCCAATTACCCGCCAGGCATGCCTGACGCGATCACATTAAAGCCGCAATCCACATAGGTGATTTCACCGGTCACCGCACTGGCCAGATCACTCATCATGAAGGCCGCAACATTGCCGACTTCTTCCTGCGTGACATTGCGGCGCAGCGGTGCCTGCTGTTCAAAGAACGTCAGCATCTCGCGGAAACCGCTGATACCAGCTGCGGCCAAGGTTTTGATCGGACCTGCCGAAATGGCGTTGACACGAATGCCTTTTGGCCCGAGGCTCGCAGCCAGATAGCGAGTTACCGCTTCGAGGCTGGCTTTGGCCGCACCCATGGTGTTGTAGTTCGGCACCACGCGTTCAGCACCCAAGTAGGAGAGGGTGAGAATAGCGGCATGGCGGCCCTTCATCATCGGCAATGCGGCCTTGGCCATGGCCGCGAAGCTGTAGCTGGAAATATCATGTGCGGTACGAAAGCCCTCACGCGACAGGCCCTCTAAAAAATCACCGGAGATAGCCTCACGCGGCGCATACGCAATCGCATGTACAAAGCCGTCCAGACCATCCCAGTGTTTGGCCAGTTCCTTGAAGCAATTTTCAATCTCTTCGTCTTTCGATACATCGCAAGGCAAAATAATTTTTCCGTCGAAGTCAGGGGCTAGACGTTCCACCCGTTCGCGAATATTCTCGCCCGCGTAAGTAAAAGCCAATTCGGCCCCTTCGCGTTTCATGGCTTTGGCAACACCATAAGCAATGGAGCGGTTGGACAACAAGCCTGTTACAAGAATTTTTTTGTTTGAAAGGAAACCCACGGTTCTGTATCCTTTTGCGTTTAATGATTAAAACAACTATTTGAGTAACGAAGTTTATCTCAACAGCGAGTCATTCCAGGTTTCCATTCATCGGCACATCATTTTGGTGCAAGATGCAGTTTTTTCATTAACCGCCATTTTATGAAACCTAACCAAACTATCTCCAACCGATGGCACCCCGCCGCCACCTACGCGGCGGCGCTATGTTTGCTGATTGCACCGTTTCGCGGCTCTACCGGTTGGCGGGCAGCATTGCTGATACTGGCGGTGATATTTATGCTGATGGCTGCAAAATACCGTCGCCCTGCGCTATGGACGATGCCTGCGCATGCTTCCGTTTTTTACACTGTTAGCGCATGGGCTCTGGCGCTGCTAATGGGATGTTTAGCTTCGCCCGAGCAATGGCATCAATTAAATTCATGGAAGGGTGAGGTGCTTACGCCATTAATTGCGTTGCCGGTTTTTTTTGTGCTGACTAAAAATCATCGAGATGCTAGACGCTGGCTTCTTGTATTGGCGACAGGTCTCATCGGCTTGACGAGCCTGACGATTTTGAATCAGTTTGATCCAGTAGATGCGATGACCATGCCTGCATTTGGCGGCAATGGCCCTTACTCAACCTGGCTGGTTACGTTGTGTCCGTTATTGGTATTGGCATGGAGGCTTAGCCCAACACGCGATGATGTGCGGAATAAGGCCGGTGACGCGATGTCAGATACGACACTTCAGTTAACGCGTAAAATCCAAGCGTGTGTGCTGGCGGCTGTAGTATTGATTTTAGTCTCCGCCTATCTCACCGCCAATCGCGCCATCTGGGTTTGTTTTGCGCTGATGCTATTGGTGTACGCGGGGCTATCGATCATGCTGGCCGGGTCGCAACGACGCTACGTCGGGCAATGGGCAGCGCTGGCATTGGTGGGCAGCATGGTGTTTATCGGCCTTTTTATTGCGGCTACCGAGCAACGTTTTAACGGCAAACCGCCTGGCGGCGGTGGCACTATCGAAATGGTAACGCACGATAATCGTGGCGCGATCTGGCGTGAAGCCATCGCGCTCATTGCTGAAAAGCCTTTTACCGGCTATGGCTATGGCCGTGATGTTTTGGAAAAAACCATGAGCGAGCGATTCACCGAGCCGCTCGATAAAGCGCTGTTTATTCAGGGCCACAATCTCGTGCTGAACCAGGTTTTGCAGATTGGCGTAGTCGGAGCAGTACTCATACTTGCCGTGTTTATGAGCTTGATTCACGCCTTCAGCAATATGCTGCGCGGCCCTGCTTTAGCCCGAACCGCCGGGCTGTGCGGGCTGATACTGGTGGTGGGCGTATTTACCCGCAATATGGTCGATGATTTTTTCATTCGTCAGAACGCCATTTTATTTTGGGCCATTGTCGGTATGTTGTTAGGATTAGGTTTGAAACTGGATAAAAACCAGGTCAAACTCAACAGCACAGATAAATCTGCCTGATCGGCAGCGTTTGAAAAAACATCAAGCTCAAGACGGGGCGCGCCGTTTGAAGCAAAAATAGCTGAAACGGCAAACCAGACGGGCACTTTAATTATTTTTTAACCGCTTTTTTGCTGGCCGTGACGGTGGTTATTGATACTTGAAAACAAGCATCGTTGATTGCGGCAGTCGGACTATTTTTCCGTTATAGTTAGCGCGTTTTTACATTGCCAAGTGATGAAAAGTAGACAAATTTTAGGGCGGGAAAATTTTATATGCGTTTGACCGTACGGTTTTTGGCTTTGATGATGCACTCTACGATGGCAGCCATGGTGACAACCGCGCTGGTATTCATTTCATTTATGGGACTTGGCAATGCTCAAGCGAATGCTGCCGCAGCGGTAACCCCCACCGCGTATTCACCCGATAAAAATAAAGTTCTGCGCTACGCTTTCGAGATCTCCGAGACAGGGATGGACCCGCACCGCGTCAGTGATGTTTATTCCACGATGGCCCATAACGCTATTTTTGATTCGCCATTGCATTACGATTATTTAGCGAGGCCGCTCAAGGTAAAAGCCAACACACTCGCCGCATTGCCGGATATTTCGAGCGACTTTAAGATTTTTACGTTTCATGTCAAGCCCGGCATTTACTTTGCGCCGCACGAAGTTTTCAAAGACAAAAAACGTGAGCTGACTGCAGAAGATTATGTCTACTCCATCAAGCGCGTACTCGATCCGGCTCATTCGGCTTCGCTGATTTCGGAATTTGAAGGTAATGTGGTTGGCGTTGATGAAGCCATTGCTGCCGCGCGCAAAAGTGGCAAGTTTAATTACGACCGCGAGATCGAAGGTCTGCGCACCCTGGACAGGTACACTTTCCAAATCAAGCTGGTTAAATCAAAGCCGATTTTTATTTATGTGCTGACCGACTGCCGCGCCAGTTGTGCGATGGCGCGCGAGGTCGTTGAGTTTTACGGGAAAGATATTGTTTCGCATCCGGTCGGCACCGGGCCCTATCAATTGGTGGCGTGGAAACGCTCATCCAAAATGGTATTTGAGCCTAACCCAAATTTTCGTGAAGAATATTTTGATGGCGAGCCTGCGCCCGGCGACAAGGAAGCAGAAGCGGTTTTGAAAATGCACAAAGGCAAGCGCATGCCGATGATCTATCGGATTGAAGTCAGCATTATTGAAGAAATGCAGCCGCGCTGGATTTCTTTTCTGAGCGGCGGCCAGGATTTGATGTGGCGCCTGCCTGAAGAATTTTCCACCATGGCGGTGCCTGGCAACAAGATTGCGCCTAATCTGGCCAAGCAGGAAATCCGATTCGCACAGGTGCCGAACCTCGATCTCAACTATATGTTCTTCAATATGAAAGATCCGGTGGTAGGTGGTTATACGCCCGAAAAAATTGCGTTGCGACGAGCGATTTCGCTTGGCTACCAAACCGATGACGAGATTCGAGTGGTGCGCAAATTTCAGGCGGTGCCAGCCCACACACCCTATGCACCGGGCGTGGCGGGCTACGATGCAAATTTTAAAACCAGTGCTAACGAATACAGCCCCGCCAAGGCGAATGCGCTGCTTGATATGTTCGGCTATAACCGTGGCACCGATGGCTGGCGTACATTGCCAAATGGCACGCCACTGATATTGAAAAGCAACTCAACCCCGACTGATCGCGATAAGCAGATTGATGAAGTGTGGAAGCGCTCTATGGACGATATTGGCCTGCGCATTGAATTCAATAAAGCCAAATGGCCCGATTTATTAAAGGCATCAGACGCGGGCAAATTAATGATGTGGTCATTAGGCGGCTCGGCCACTACACCCGATGCCGAAACCTGGTTGCAATCATTATATGGCCCCAATGAGGGGTTCAAAGGTAATCGCGCAAACTTCAAACTCAAGGAATATGACGACGCCTATGAGGCCGCCGAAGTCATGGCGGATAGTCCCGAGCGCACCTTGCTTTACCAGAAAATGGCCAAGCTGATGGTGGCTTACGCGCCTTGGAAAATCAACATTCATCGCATCTCCACCGATTTGTGGTTTCCGTATGTAAAGGGGTTTCGACGACCTTTGGTGCAGAGCCAAAGCTGGTGGAAATATGTGGATATTGATCTCGCCAAACGAAAAGAGTTTGAGGCAAAAAATTGAGCGCGCGTTTTTTTAGCGCGGTCTTACTTTATGCCATAGCTTTTGCCTGCACCGCGCCAGCTACCTTGGCAGCGGAAGCACCGAAAAAAGTTTTTCGCAGCGTTTTTCTGATAGCGGAAACCGAATTCGATCCCGCCAAAATTTCAGATCTGTACTCCAACGCTGTCATTGAGGAGATACTTGAGTCTCCGCTTACCTACGACATGCTCGCGCGGCCCGCGCGGCTCAAGCCGCAGACGCTGATAGCCATGCCAGCGATTACTGAAGGCGGCAAGGTTTACACCTTGAAATTAAAGCCAGGAATTATTTTTGCGGATGATCCGGCGTTCAATGGCAAGCGGCGCGAGCTTACCGCGCAGGACTATGTGTATTCATGGATGCGTCTGCTCGATCCCAAACTTAAATCGCCCAACACCTGGCTGCTCACCGGCAAAATTGTGGGCCTGGATGCGATCGTGGCGGCGGCTAAAACCAGCGGCAGCTTTGATTACGATGCGAAAGTTGCAGGGCTTGAGGTGCTCGATGCGCATACGTTGCGCATCACGTTGACCAAGCCTGACTTCAATTTTATCTATATTTTGGCCATGGCAACGACCGGCGCCGTGGCTCGGGAAGTGGTCGAAAAATACGGCGCTCAAGTGGGCGCCCATCCGGTGGGTACGGGTGCTTTTCTACTCAAGGAATGGCGGCGCTCGTCCAAAATTGTGTTGGAAAAAAACCCGAACTTTCGGGAAGAATTCTATGACGCTGATCCTGGCAATGATCCGGTTTCCCAAAAGTTGGCCGCGCAAATGAAGGGTAAGCGTTTGCCGCAGTTGGATCGCGTCGAAATTTCCATTATTGAAGAATCACAGCCGCGTTGGTTAGCGTTTTTAAGCGGTGAACTGGACACCGTCAAACTGCCTTATGAATTCAACAGCATGGCGGTGCCAGGCGGAAAAATCGCACCGAATTTGGCTAAGCTGGGCATGACCGCGACCCACGAGATCGAAGCGGTGGTGACCTATACCTACTTCAACATGAAAGACCCGATTGTGGGCGGCTACACCCCGGACAAGGTTGCATTGCGTCGCGCGATTTCACTGGGCTACGATACTGATGCAGAAATTAATATTATCCGTAATGGCAACGCGATCAAGGCCGAGTCGCCAATTCCGCCCGGCGTACTGGGCTACGACCCCCACTTCACACTCGGCAAAACCTATGATCCCGCGCGCGCTAAAGCGCTGCTCGATACTTATGGTTATATCGACCGGGATGGTGACGGCTATCGTGAAATGCCTGATGGCAAGCCGTTGATATTTGTCTTTGCCTCGACTCCTGTACAGCTCGATAAAATGTTCCTTGAATTATGGAAAAAAAATATGGATGCCATCGGCATTCGTATCAGTCCCCTCATTGAAAAATGGCCCGATCTCAGAAAAAAATCAAAGTTGGGCCAATTACAAACATGGGCCTTGGCCTGGGGTGCCGATTATCCTGATGGCGAAAATTTTTTGCAGTTGTTATACGGCCCCAATTCGGGATCATCCAACGATGGCAATTTTAGTTTGCCCGCATTTGATAAGCTCTACGAAGAGGCTGCCGCCATCCCCGCTGGCCCGGAACGCACCAAAATTTATCAGCAGATGGCCAAACTGATCGCAGCTTACGCACCCTGGAAACTCAATACACATCGCACCTTCGACACCTTCAACCAACCGTGGGTATTAGGTTTTCGCAAACATCAAATCATGCATGACACCTATAAATTTATTGATATTGATCTTGATATAAAAGCGCAGGCAGGTTATTAAAATAGTATCAAACACCAGCAATAGCGGGATTTTTCAGCCATAAATGCTCTGAACTCCTCTCCAATGCTGGAGTTTGTAAAAATATATTCACATGTTTTAACCCGGAACTGAGATGAAAAATTGGGAAATATGCATCGCATGATTTTGCAAAAACTGAATATTGCGGTGATGGCGAGAGTCGCCATTGCATTGTTTTTGGCCACAGTATTGGCACAGCATGTTGCGGTCGCGGCCGAGAAAAAAGTCCTTAAGATCGCTTTCCGCGCGGCCGAAACCGGCTTTGATCCACAGCGTATCGAAGACCGTTATTCAGTTGGCATCTGCGAGAATTTTTTTGATTCGCTGCTGACTTACGATTGGCTGGCGCTGCCGGTCAAACTGGTTCCGCAAATAGTCGATAAGGTTCCGGAAGGCGAGGAGGGCGGCACCCGATTCACGTTCCATCTCAAGCCGGGAATTTTCTTTGCCGATGATCCCGCGTTCAACGGCAAGCGGCGCGAGCTGGTAGCCAAAGATATGGAATACGCGATCAAGCGGTTCCGCGATCCCGTCAACCGAAGTCCGTATTCATGGCTGTTCGAAGACAAGATTGTGGGCTTTGATGAATTCGTTGACGCGGCAAAAAAGAACGATAAGTACGACTACGACAAACCCATCGAAGGCATTCAGGTACTCGATAAATATACGATCTCATTCAAGCTGCGCGCGCCGGATTACAATTTTTTATATTTTTTTGCGATGCCGATTGTGGTGCCGGTCGCCCGCGAGGTGATCGAAACCTATGCCGCTGACACGATGGCGCATCCAGTCGGCACCGGGCCGTACATTTTGAAGGAATGGGTACGTCGCTCAAAAATTGTGCTCGAGCGTAATCCCGGCTATCGCGGCCATGTTCTCAATACTCAATATGCAAATCCTGATGATCCCTGGGACAACGACGCCGTCAAGGCGCTGACGGGCAAACGATTGCCGCTGATTGATCGAATTGAAATCTCACCAATTGAAGAAGAACAGCCGCGCTTCCTTGCCTTTATGAATAGGGAACATGATTACATTGAGGAAACGCCGTTCGCCTTTATCAGCCAGCTATTGCCGCTGGGTAAACTAGCACCGGCGATGCTGAAACGTCAGGTACGTGTGCAAAGAACCGAAGAGCCTGAAATCACCTGGGATGCGTTCAATATGGACGATCCGATTGTCGGCGGTTACAAGCCCGAAAATGTGGCTTTTAGACGCGCTTTAATACTGGCGCATGATCGCTCGCAGGAGGTCAATATTATTCGTCGCGGCCAAGCCAGCGCCACCATGAGCCCGATCCCGCCGGGCGTGGTGGGCTACGATCCCAACTTTAAGGCTGAAGATCAGGAATACAATTTGCCGCGCGCCAAGGCGCTACTGGATATGTTTGGCTATGTCGACAAGGATGGTGATGGCTGGCGTGATATGCCGGATGGGCGGCCCATTATTTTGCAGTTTAAATATCGTGCGAATGAACAGGAAGGGCGCCAGATTGCTGAGCTTTGGGTGAAGTGTATGAGCGCGATCGGAATTCGTATGACCACCGTTGCTGTGCAGTTTGCGGACCTGCTTAAGGATCGCAAAGTCGGCAAATTCCAGATGTCGAACCTGGCGTGGATTGCGGATTATCCAGATGGGCAAAATTTTCTGCAGCTGCTGTACGGCCCCAACACCAATATTTCAAACGATGCGCGTTTTAAGTTACCTGAATACGACCGTTTATACTCGGCTGCGCTTAAACTACCGGACGGGCCTGAGCGCAGCAAGCTGTATCGTGAAATGAATCGCCTCATCGTCGCATATGCACCGTGGCGTTTGGGAGTCAATCGTACTTTCAGTCAATTCATCAACCCGTGGGTGCTGGGCTATAAAAAACATCCGATCTTATACACCGCGTTCAAATATCTGGATATCGATGTGCCCGCCCAACAAGCGAGCCTTGAACAATAATTTTTTGTAATTATCTTTTTTATCATTAGCATTTCGTAATCAGCATACTTGGGGAGATTTGATGGGTGCCTATGTTTTAAGACGATTGTGGCAAATGATTCCCACGCTGGCGGGTGTCATGTTGCTGATCTTTGTGCTCTTTAATTGGGTGGGTGGCGATCCGGCGCTGGTGTTGGCCGGCAAGATCACCAACAAAGACCAGATTGAAAATATCCGCAAGCAGCTCGGCGTGGATCAGCCCGCGTATGTGCAGCTTGGCTATTTTGCGTTTGAAGTCGCGACCGGTTTTACCTGCACCTGGAAAAGCTACACCGACAAAGCCGAACCGCCCAAGCTCGATGCGAAAACGCCTGGTTCCGCAGCCGATAGCGCGACTAAAGCAAAAGCGAATTCCGGTTGTCAGGCGGTTCGGTCCTGGGCCACTAATGAGGAGGTGCCAAAGATTCTGACCACGCGCATCACGCCCACCCTGACCATTATGATTCCGGTGCTAATTCTTGAAACCCTGCTGGGCGTGATTCTCGCCATCGGCGTGGCGTATGCGCGCGGCACACTGACTGATCGCATGATCATGATGATTTGTACCGTTGCGATGTCAGTTTCGTTTCTGGTTTACATCATTGTGGCGCAATATATTTTCGGCTTCCAGCTGGGCTGGTTCCCGGTGCAGGGCTGGAGTGATTCGTTCTGGAAAAATATTACTTACTATGCGCCGCTGCCGATTGCGCTGGCGGTGTTTGTTGGGCTGGCACCGGCGCTGCGCCTGTATCGCAGTTTTTTCCTTGATGAAATCAATAATGAATATGTACGCACCGCACGCGCCAAAGGCGTGCCGGAGAAAACGGTGATGATGAAGCATGTATTACGCAACGCCATGATCCCGATTTTGACCAATATCGGGATTGCACTACCGGGTATTTTTGTGGGCTCGTTTTTGCTGGAAACCTTTTTTTCCATTCCGGGTCTGGGACGCGAAATTTTGGTCGCGGTGAATCGCTCTGACTTTCCGGTGATCAAAGCCGCGACCGTATATTTGGCGATGGTGACCATGATTATTAATCTGTTGGTTGATGTGTTGTATAAAGCAGTCGATCCACGGGTCACATTTAAATAAGGGGGCCGCATGAGCGCCGCATTTATGAATACACCAAGCACAGCACCGGCAGCCCCGTTACATCAACCGTCACCCGGGCTGTGGATGCTCGCATGGCGACGTTTAAAGCATGACAAGGTGGGCATGGTCTCACTGGCCGTGGTGATTATCTTTCTGCTGATGATGGTGGGCTCCTATACCGGCTTGATCGCTAAAAACTGGTCTAAGGAAGCCGGCGTTTCCTATGCGAATCCCAGCTTCATGGCGGGTGCCGAAAACCTGGAAGCAGTGCGCACCAAAGCTGACCCGAATGCGATCAAAATTGAGCCGGTTGATTTATCCGATATTGATCCGCTGGCCCCGCGTTATAAAGAGTGGGCAGAACGCACGGCAAAAATCAAAACAACAGAAACACCGCGCGCCGAGACGCTGCCATTCGGTGGCGATAAATGGGGTCGTGATGTATTGCAGAAGGCGATCAAAGGCGCGGAAACATCGATTTTTGTCGGATTGTTCGCGGCCCTGTTCGCCGTTTTTATAGGTACGACGCTGGGCGCAATTTCTGGTTATATGGGCGGCAAAATCGGCGACCTGCTGGAATGGTTCTATAACGTATTTACGTCCATTCCGTACATCCTGCTAATTCTCGCTTTTGCGGCCGTATTCGCCAGCTCACCACAACTAGCGGCTTATAAAGGCGTACCGATGGTGGTGGCGATTTTAGCATTTACCGGCTGGACCGGTATTTACCGGTTGATACGTTCGGAATATATCAAGCATGCTTCACGTGAATATGTGAAGGCAGCACAGGCAATTGGCGCCAGCAATTCGCGCCGCATGTTCGTGCATATTTTGCCGAACGTGAGCCATGTGTGTCTGGTGCAACTGTCGCAGCATGTGGTGCAATTCATCAAGGCCGAAGTGATCTTGTCTTACCTGGGACTCGGTGTGCCGGTAGATTCCGTATCGTGGGGCACCATGCTCGCGGAGGCGCAATCCGAACTGGTGATCGGCAAATGGTGGCAATTGGCCGCCGCCGGTATTTCGATGGCGATTCTGGTGACAGCGTTTTCGATGTTGACAGATTCATTGCGCGATGCGCTTGATCCTAAAATTAAATAGCCCCTAAATTTAAAGACAGCCAACTAAAAGCGATATCAAAAATCATGGAAAATTTGCTCGAAGTTAAAAATCTCAATGTCAAATTCCGCCTTGACGGGAATCAGATTTTTGAGGCGGTAAAAGGCATTTCGTTTGATGTGCCCAAAAATTCTACGGTTGCACTGGTGGGGGAATCGGGCAGTGGCAAATCGGTTTCCGCAATGTCGATTGTGCGTCTGCTGCCCAAAGAAACGGCGATCATTTCGCTAGACAGCGAAGTCAATTTCGAAGGCCATAATTTACTCAGGCTGGCTGACGACAAGATGCGCGCCATTCGCGGCAAAGATATATCAGTGATTTTTCAAGAGCCGATGTCATCGCTAAACCCGGTGTTTACGGTGGGCGATCAAATTGCTGAAGTGCTGCGCCTGCATACCCGCATGACGCGCAAGCAGGCCTGGAGCAGGGCAGAGGAGTTGATGAACGAAGTCGGCATTCCTAACCCGAAGCTGCGCATGAATTCATTCCCTCACGAGCTTTCCGGGGGCCAGCAACAACGTGTGATGATTGCGCAGGCGATTGCCTGTGAGCCAAAACTGCTGATTGCGGATGAGCCGACCACGGCGTTGGATGTAACGATTCAAAAACAGATTCTGGATTTGATCGCCAACCTTCAGCAGCGCCATCAGATGTCAGTGCTATTCATAACCCATGATCTCGCGGTGGTGGGTGAAATCGCTGATCATGTGGTGGTAATGCAGAGCGGTGAGATAAAAGAAAAAGCCACGGCCAAAGCGATTTTTGAAACCCCACAGCATCCGTACACCAAAGCGCTGTTGTCATGCCGTCCTAGCGTGGATCAACGCCCCAAACGTTTACCCGTGATTGCTGATTTCCTGCGGCCCGAGGGCGTGAACAAAGACAATCTGGTGCAGCGCAAACGCGGTTACGAAGCCGGTGATCAGATTGTGCTGGAAGTTAAAAATCTGTCCAAGAAATTTACCTTGAAAGACGGACTGTTCAAAAGGCGCGAAGTCGTCGCCGTAAAGGACGCTTCATTTAAACTCGCACGCGGTAAAACCCTTGGCCTGGTGGGCGAATCCGGCTCAGGCAAGACCACTGTGGGTTTAACTCTGATGCGTTTGCATAATGCGTCCAGTGGCGAGGTCTTGTTTGATGGCGTGGATTTATTAAAGCTCTCGGAAAAAGATTTTTTGAAATACAAGCGCCGCATCCAGATCGTATTTCAGAATCCTTACGCCTCCTTGAATCCCCGTTTCACGGTTGGCCAGATTTTAATAGAGCCGATGAAAATCCACAGTATTGGCCGCGATGAACAGGAACGCACCAGCATGGCCATGGCGTTGCTCACGCGGGTCGGTCTGCCCGATATATCGTTTTATAAATATCCGCATGAATTTTCGGGCGGTCAACGACAGCGTATCGCCATTGCACGCTGTCTGACGATGAAGCCGGATGTGCTGATTTGTGATGAATCCGTGTCAGCCTTGGATGTGTCGGTTCAGGCGCAGGTGCTCAATCTGCTGCAGGATTTGCAGGATGAATACCAGATGAGCTATATCTTTATCTCGCACGATCTAGCGGTGGTGAAATATATATCGGATCAGGTAATGGTGATGTCGGAAGGCGATGTCGTCGAAGTCGCTAATTCGGATGAAATTTATTTGCACCCGCAGCATGAATACACCCGAAAATTATTGGGCTCCATTCCCAAAGGTTGGCACGCCTCAACGGTGCCTACTGCTTGACCTTCGCCCATGTTTAATCCCTCTTTAGAGTCGCTTGGTTTGCTATGTTCAGTAACGCACAAACAGCCATGTTTAAAAATGATATAACCCGGAATAAAATAATAAAAAAACCTTCGGTAAACGTTGCGTCGAAACAGTATCACAAAATTTTATGACGAAAAAAACAGGTGAAACAGCCATGAACTCTCCTTCCGCAGGGTCCGACACTTGTACTTCAGAATGCGATGTATTGGTAATTGGCGGTGGACCTGCGGGCTCAACTGCCGCAGCACTGCTGGCGGAACGCGGGCATCGGGTTACGCTGCTTGAGAAAGCGCACCATCCCAGGTTCCATATCGGTGAATCACTGCTCCCCGCGAATTTGCCGTTGCTGGAAAGATTGGGCGTTGCTGAAGAAGTGAAAGCCATCGGCATGGAAAAGTGGGCCGCAGAATTCGTTTCCCCTACGCATGATCATCACCAATCGTTCGAATTTGCAGACGCCCTGGATAAATCCATGCCCATGGCCTACCAAGTGCGACGCGCTGAATTTGATGAAATCCTGATCCGGAACGCCAGCCGTAAAAATGCACGGGTTGTTGAGGGTTGTGAAGTACAAAATGTAGAGTTTCTGGCTGATAACGGCGGTGCCAAAGTTCAAGCTCAACATGAAAATGGCAGCAAAGAAATCGTGACCGCGCGGTTTGTGCTGGATGCTTCTGGCCGCGACACTTTTTTAGGCGGCCGCCTGAAAGCCAAACAGCGCAACCCGAAACACAACAGTGCGGCTATTTATGGCCACTTTAAAGGTGCTGAACGCAACGAGGGCAAGGCCGCCGGCAACATTACTATTTTTTGGTTCGACCATGGCTGGTTTTGGTTTATCCCGCTGCTCGATGGCACCACTAGTGTTGGTGCAGTAATGTGGCCTTACTACCTGAAAACCCGCGCACAAAAGCCGCTGGAAATTTTTTTACAGGAGACCATCGCGTTATGCAAACCGCTTCAAACGCGTTTGCAACATGCCCAACTGGTTTCGTCCGTTGAAGCAACCGGAAACTATTCCTACGTATGTGATCGCACTCACGGCAATCACTATCTGCTACTGGGTGATGCCTACACCTTCATTGATCCGGTATTTTCTTCTGGCGTGATGCTGGCTATGCAGAGCGCTTTTGTTGGGGCTGACACCGTAGATGTTTGCCTGCGTCAACCGCAGCGAGCAGCGGCTGCATTAAAAAACTTCGACAAGATCATGCGGGTCGGCCCCAAAGAATTTTCATGGTTTATTTATCGGGTTACCAATCCTGCCATGCGCAATTTGTTCATGGGGCCACGCAATTTTTTTCGCGTCAAGGAAGCGTTGCTTTCAGTATTGGCGGGAGATGTGTTCGGTAAAACGCCGATTCGATTCCCGTTACTGATGTTCAAAGCGATTTATTACACCGCATCTCTATTAAATTTTCGTCGCACTTTAAAATCCTGGCGCATGCGCAAGCAAAACATTCGAGCTGTGGATGAAGTCGGCGTAGTGGTGCGTTAATGGACGGGACAGTATCGCCTCTTTATGGCGAAGATTTATCCATTTCGGAATTTCTGCAGCGATCTGCGCCCTGGAAAAATAATGTATTGGGAGCACTTTGTTTTTCCGCTGTCGCAGATGACGGCGCAGGTGCTAACTCAGACGTGAACCATAAGGAGACGACGCAAGCTGGCGTTGAGATACCGTGCATGCGTGTGTTTATGCAGCGGTTGGATGAAGCCAATTCATTTTGCGAAATATGGTATGGCGGCGCACGGTCTCAATACGGAAAGTGTGGTGACGTGCATTATCGGCATGACGGCAATCTGCTGTTTGGCGTGATTGAGCAGGCCGAAACAGGTCTTGCTAAAAGCAGTGGCAAGACACCTTTACAGCAAGCTTGCGAATCAGCCTATCAGCAGATATTCAATCTGCTCGATGCATTGCAATATCCCTATGTGTTCCGTTTCTGGAATTATATGGCAGACATTAATGGTCATAGTTTTGGGATGGAGCGCTATCAACAGTTTAATTTGGGAAGACAGGATGCGTTCATGGCCTGCGAACGCAGTGTTGTAGGAAATATTCCTGCTGCATGCGCGTTGGGTTTGGCTAAGGGGCCATTGACCGTTGCTTTTCTAGCCGGGCGAGTAGCGCCACTGGCCATTGAAAATCCACGTCAGGTCAGCGCGTTTAAATATCCATCGCAATACGGGCCGCGCAGCCCCACATTCGCGCGCGCCTGCTTGGCACGCATGAGCCAGAATGATAAACCGTATGAGGTGCTATTTATTTCCGGCACCGCCAGCATTGTGGGCCATCTGACTTGCCATCCGGACGATGTCATCGCGCAGACGCATGAAACCATTACCAATATTGAAGCCATTTTGGTCGAGACTAATCGCGTCGCATATCAGCCACAATTTTGTCTCGCTGATCTGCATTTCAAAATATACGTGCGCCACGCGGCTGATCTGGCATCCATCAAGTCTGTGTTGATGGAGCGAATAGGTAATTCTTTGCGTGCTGTGTATTTGCAGGCGGATGTGTGCCGTTATGACTTATTGGTGGAGATTGAGGCAGCCGTCAGTTATTCATTGCCATCTTTATCGGCACTATCTGGTGCGCAAGGATGATGATGCGCACCGTATGGCGTTCGCTGGTGAACGTCTATGATTATCTGGTGTTCTATCTTAGCCTGATATGGTTGGGCCTGCTATGTCTTGCGTGGACGCCTATTGCGTTATTGGTTTGTCATCTAATGTCGGTACGGCGAGGGCAGGCGCTTGGGCGTTACGTCACGATGGCAGCGTTTCGGCTGTATATCGCTGGTCTGGTGGTATCGCGACGCTGCAGTTTTGATTTGGCCGTGCTGGATGCATTACGCGACGAACCGTCATTGATCATCGCGCCGAATCATCCGAGTATGCTCGATGCGGTAATGATCATTTCACGCCTGCCAAATGTAGCGTGCATCATGAAAGCCGAGCTGATGGATAATATTTTTTTGGGCGCCGGAGCCCGTTTGGCGCGTTACATCAGCCATGAACCAGTCCGCAGCATGGTGAAATTGGCGATGAAAGACTTTGATAGCGGTAGCCATTTACTGCTGTTTCCCGAAGGCACGCGTACCACGCGGCCGCCGATCAATCCACTCAAAGGCAGCGTCGGTCTGATCGCGTTTCATGCGCAAGTGCCAGTGCAAACAATATTGATCGAAACGGACTCGGCATATCTGGGCAAAGGGTGGTCACTATTTCGTAAGCCACCGATGCCGATTCACTACCAGATACGTTTGGGGCGACGTTTTGATCCTCCACAAAATACCAAGCAATTCATGGCTGAGCTGGAACAATATTTTGCGCATGAATTGGTGAAAGGCGCAGCACTTTATTCGGCTAAGCCTATGCCAGCACCTGCCGTCCAAGCGGTCTAAAAGTACGGTCTAAATTATTTATCTACCCATGATTACTGCTGCTTCAACCACGCATCTTGTCCTAATCCCAAGCTATAACCCAGGAATTAAAGTCTATGAAACTGTGCGCGCGGCTCGCCAATATTGGAGCCCCGTCTGGGTAGTCGTAGACGGCAGCAATGACGGTAGTGCTGAAGGTTTAAAGGAATTGGCAGCGCAGGACACCGGCTTACGGGTGTTCATTTTGCCTCGCAACCGTGGCAAAGGCGCAGCGGTCCTGCACGGTTTGGAATTGGCAACAGCCAACGGATTTACACATTTGCTGACAATGGATTCAGATGGTCAGCACCCTGCTGAATGCATCCCCAAGTTTATGGCTGAATCGCTTGCGCAGCCGGCTGCGATGATATTAGGCATGCCGATATTTGATAGCAGTGCTCCCAGCCTGCGCGTGAAAGGAAGGCGCGTCTCGAATTGGTGGGCCAATCTGGAGACGCTATGGTCAGGGATCGGGGATTCTTTATTCGGGTTTCGTGTATATCCGGTTCAACCGTTACGACAAGTGATGCATGCGCAACTATGGATGCGCCAATTTGATTTTGACCCCGAGGCAGTTGTGCGTCTATGCTGGCGCGGTGTCCGCCCGATTAACCTGCCTGCTCCTGTGCGCTATTTCAGCGCGGAGCAGGGTGGTGTGTCGCATTTTCGTTATCTGCGCGATAACGTATTGTTGACATGGATGCATACGCGGCTGTTTATCGGGTTTTTGCTGCGACTTCCATTGTTGATCATGAGGCGGATGACAAGCTGGTTTTGATGGCCTGATATTCCGAAAAAATACCTATCTCCAGGTGCCGTTTAACTTGCGTCAGACCTGCGGTATCTAAGGCAGCCATTACCTGCTCAGGCGGAACACAGGCTTCTATGCTGTCCCAGAAATATCGCCAGATTGTGGTGGTGTCTTTTTGTCTGGAAATGAATCGGGTGAGTAGGGGAATTACGCCGCGCATATAGTTTTTAAGTAACCATTGCCCCACACGGCTTTGCGGCTGAGTAATTTCGAGTATGCATAAATTACCACTCGGTTTTAGTACCCGTTCAAACTCGGCAAATGCAACGCTTAGATCGCTAATGTGGCGCAGTGCATAACCCATGCTCAAAAAATCAAAATGATTATCCGGGAAAGGCAATGATTCGGCACGGCCTTCTATCAACACCATGGTTTTGGGTAGATTGCTGGCCGCCATCATGCCTGGGCTGGGATCAACGCCCGTAACCAAGGCAGGATTACCGACCAGCATGCAGGCTTGTGCTGCAACCAGCCCCGTCCCCACGCCAACATCAAGCACCTTCATGCCTGCCTTCAAGCCTCCGCGGATAAGCGCCTGACGTCGATAGTGGGAGCCGGTGCCCCATGCCAGCATGGCTTCGATGCGGTCGTAATCTAACGCGGTGTCATCAAAAATTTTGCGTAAATAAGCTTGCCGATCCTGCTCGGTCTGATAGTAATCCGTAAGCGGAATATGCGGCGCATGAACCAGCGGTGAAGCTGGAGGGGGAGGGGAAGGAGATGGAGATGGAGAAAGGTTAGTCATCGTGTTATCTGCTTTTAAAGCATACCGCCGTTGATGGAAATGATTTGCCCGGTAATGTACGCCGCCTGCGGTGAAGCCAGAAACCCGATCAGATCGGCAACTTCAGCGGGTGTGCCTGCACGTTTCATCGGTACGATACGCGCAATAGCCGATGCATCGAATGCAGCTTCGCTCATGGAAGTTTGAATAATACCGGGTGCTACTGCGTTAACTGTGATCCCACGGCTGGCGACTTCGCAAGCCAGCGATTTGGTCGCTGAATTAAGTGCGCCTTTTGCTGCAGAATAATTTACCTGGCCGACATTTCCAGCCAGCGCGGCCACTGAAGACACATTCACAATACGCCCCCAACGGCTACGGATCATCGGCATCATCAGAGTATGGGTGACATTAAAAAAGCCATTTACCGATACATCAATGACCCGATGCCACTGCTCAGCGCGCATGCCGGGGAAAATCGCATCATCATGGATGCCCGCGTTGTTGACTAAAATTTGGATGGGATTTAGCTCCAGCAGGGGATTGAGTGCTTCAGCAACTGCCGTACTGTCAGTTACATCAAACAGCAAAACCTGGGCGCTGCCACCCTGCGCAACAATATCCGCCGCCAGTGTTTGCGCGGCTTCAACTCCACGATTAGCATGAATCAAAACGTGGCAACCATCTGCAGCCAAACGCCGACAAATGGCGCTGCCGATGCCACCACTACCACCCGTAACCAGAGCGTGTTTCATACGCTTTCTCCTGACTGTAATGCCGGATTAATATCCTTGTCATACATAATTCGGTCGGCATTCAAGACTACCGCAGCACGGCCCTCGATCAACAAGAGTCCGTCTGAGTGAAGGCTGAACTGATACAAAATATTGTTATTACTATTACTGAGGCACTTGGCCACAATATCAATATCAGTTTCGAGCTTATCCAGTCGGGGTATATGTAAAGTAGTGCCACGCACACTGACCAAAAAACCTGCACGGGGGCGATGAGCATCACAGGGTGTGCGCAATGCACCGTGTACGGCCATGGCTTGTGCAGCATATTCAATCCCGCAGGCAGCACCAAGCTGATCGCGTGAACGCAACGGGTTATCGGTACTGCGATGGCTGCTGGCGCTGCAGACGATACGCTCACCATCCCAGTGCACCACGCTGTTAAGCAGGCACATACTGCCCTGATGAGGAATATGGTTGAGAATCCAGGCGCGGTCTAGCATGCGGACATTTCAACATCAACATCAACAGCAAGCCGCGCGTTGTCAAGATAATCCAGTACCACTCGCGTGGTTTGGCGTTGCGCAATGCATTGCAGTAAAGGCAGGCTACGCGCCGCAGGAATAGCCAATCGCATTGTTTCCAGTTCGGGATGTTCAAGATGCTCTGCAGGGGCATCGGTGAGGCTAACGCTGATTTTCGCTAGCGCCTGCAGACTGCGTGTGGGGGCCAGCACCAAGGCAACACCAAATGCATCCTGAATGGGGCGGGCTTTATGTAGCGGCTCCGGATAGCGCGTGTCACACGCTAACAAGAGAGTCTGGCAATGATCGACGCTGGCTTGCGCTAATGCTTCCAGCAAACCCGCGCCGAAGCTCGCGTCATGTGCACACAAGACCGATGATGCGGTCATCGCGCCGGTCGCAATACTCCAATAACCAGCCGCTGCGTTGTGTACCGAGTTATGAAAACGAGTAGGTGATATTTGACGATCGTCGGATGCCAACATCTGGCATATCTCATGGCAATTATCGCCATCGCCTCCGGATGCAGAAAATACGCTGGGCAAATCTGCCGCGTTGAGTCTGGCAGCAGCCACTGCCTCCAATCCGGTAGCAAGAGTGAGCTTGACGATATTACTGCTGCGCCGCCGCTCTGCTGCAGGCAAGCTTAATGCGGGAGGCAATAAAGTAGGGCAAGCTTGATAGGGCTGATGCCCCTTGAGTATCACCAAGCTGTTGGGCCAGTCCTTAAAACCGGGCCCTAGCAAGCCAATGCCTTCAATGTAGGCAGTAAGGGTGCGCATGTTAATGGCTCCGTCCATTATGTCGACCCAGTACCAAACTACAGTTGGTGCCACCAAATCCGAACGAATTGCTGAGCACATGGGCAACGGGCTTTTCACGATTGTCCAGCAGATAATTGATGGGAAGAAGCGGATCAAGTTGCCGGGTATTTAGACCACCCGGCATTAGGCCATGTTGCAAAGCTAACGCGCAGATCACAGCTTCCATGCTGCCTGCTGCGCCCAATGTGTGGCCAGTGGCGCCTTTGGTTGAGCTGCAGGGGGTGTCTGAACCAAACAGACCGACCACCGCCTTCGACTCCGCCGCATCATTGGTTTGGGTGGCAGTGCCGTGCAAATTAATATAATCAATATCGCCTGCTCTAAGGCCAGCCATTTTTAACGCATCCTGCATCGCCATGCGTGCGCCAAGTCCGTCTGGATGAGGCGAAGACATATGGTGAGCATCACTGGATTCACCAACCCCCAGCAGCAGTACAGCATCATCATCGCCGTGCGCAGGAACGCGCTCCAGCAGGGCAAATGCCGCCGCCTCGCCAATGGAAATGCCATCGCGCGCGGCATCAAATGGGCGACATGCCTGCGCCGAAATAAGCCCAAGGGAATTGAAACCATAAAGCGTCGTCAGGCACAGTGAATCCACGCCACCCACAACCGCGACATCAATCAGCCCCGCGGCTATCATACGTCGCGCTGAAGCAAACACCTTAGCGCTCGACGAGCATGCCGATGACACCGCTACTGCCGGTCCGCTTAAGCCGAAATAATGACGGGTAAAATCTGCGACGGAGAAAGTGTTGTGCGTAGTGCGGTATATAAAATCGGTCGGCAGCGCACCGCTTTGCGGGTCACGACGACGATAAGCCATTTCAGTTTGCAGAATGCCGGCAGTGCTGGTGCCGATAAATACACCAACGCGTTGCGCACCATATTTTTGGGTGGCGGATGTTACCGCCTCCGCAAATCCGTCCTGTGACAATCCCAACAAGGCGAGTCGATTATTGCGGCAATTAAAAGCCGTCATTTGTGCGGGAAGCTCCACAGCATCCACCTGCGGAACTTCACCGATAAAAGTATCCAATGTGACGGTATCAAACTGACATGGGAGCAAACCGCTACGTTGCTTACGAATCGTCGCGAGGGTTTGTGAAAGACCGCAACCCAATGAACTAGTCGCGGTGAAATGAGAAAGCCAAAGCGAATTCAAAGATAATACCAATCTGGATAAAAATAAGACTTTAACAAATGTTGTGGGGCTTGTTTGGGGTCAAATGGCCTGCTGGTGAACTTTATCGGCTGATTCGATGTGTATGTAATGACGCAGCGAAAGATAAGCCGCTAGTCCTGCCAACGCAAGACCGGCCCATGCATCCACCGCCACATGTTGACGGGTGGCAAGCGTGGAATAAATAATGCCGATGCACCATAGCCAGTTGAGTAGGAGTATCCAGCGTGGCGCACCGAAGCGGCGAAATAAATAATGCAGCCAGACACCCGAAAAAAAAGCAGTGGCAACATGTAGTGAAGGACACGCATTACCGGACGCATCAATATTTTTAAGGAAATTTACATCAGGATATTGGGTCCAGTTAATCTCAGCCGCTGGCACCGCGGTGGGCCAGAAATAAAAAATAACCAATCCTGAAATACACATCATGGTCATGGCCAGTGCATATCTGTAAAGACCGCGTCGAGTAGCGAAAAATGCCGGCGGCAAGGAAACATAAACCCATAATGACAAGTAAAGCGGCAGCGTCCCGGGCTGAAAACTAATCTGACGATCCAGCCATGTGATGGGCATGGATAAAGTGGGATAGGCCGGGTGCTTGAGCAAATAAAAGTAAGCACAAAAAAACAGACCGATAAAAGATGTTGTACCGATACTTTTAAGCAACATATGTTGGGGGATGACCGCTGCAGCCTGTTGATACCAGGGTATGAAATTGCCGTTCACGGTCGCTTCATTCATAGGATGCCACCATGATATTCATGAAAGTGCATGGCGCAAGGTAACAAAACGCAGCTTGTTGGCTGCCGCAGCTACCAGTATTGCAGGCAATACCTCAAGAATGACCGCTACCTGGCAGGAATTACGTGCAGCATTGCCGTCGTGCATCAGTAAAATTGCACCTGCTCGCACACCGCTTAATAATTTATTTTTTACCCGATCCGCATCACCAATTCTTGTATCGAAACCGCGTGTTGACCACGACGCAAGTGTGAGCCCCAATTTGCTCAGCACTGAATCAAGGAAAGGGTTACGCAGCCCGGCAGGTGCCCGAAAAAACAAGGGCCGTTGTCCCGAAATTTGGGTGAGCGTGACCTGAGCGGTTTGCAATTCATGCATAAAACCACGCGGTCCCATGAATGCGAAATGGTGGCGATGATGCTGGCTATGATTTTCAACCGCGTGGCCACGGCGCATGATTTCCCGACATAGATCCGGGTAACGAGCCGCCTTTTCGCCGATGCAGAAAAAAGTAGCCTGCGCCGCATATTGATCCAGTATATCCAGGACGCGTGGCGTAACGATGGGATCGGGGCCGTCATCAATCGTCAATGCAATCTCGTTTCTGTCCGCTGCAGCGTCTGGCAATTGACTCAAATTCGGCCCCAGCCAATCGCTTCGTGGCAACAGTCCAATAACCGTAATTAACAGATGATTGGCTAACAAAACAGCTACAGCCCATGGCCACAGCGTCGGTACGACGATAATGATGATCAGGACCAAAACATGTAACGCGATGGATGCACGTATGAATAACGAAGGTTGCCAGACTGGCTTCTTTTGAAAAGGTGTATTGAAATTAAGCATTGAAATTAAGCTCGAGCGCGCGACGCAAAAATTGCGGAATAAACTAGCGCCAAAACTACTCCCGGAGCAACGGTTACGCCCATGGCCTGCAAAATTGATACGTTTGAAAATGCCAGCAAACCAAATCCGGCCACAGTAGTAAGATTCGCAAACAACATGGACGCGAGAATGCGTGGCTGGATAGATGTGCGCGGATCAGAGCGATCAAAAAAAAGCGCGTAATTGGAGCCCACCGCGACCACCAGCAGCAAACCCACCAGGTGCAGAATAATCAGCTGCTCACCGAATATGATCAATCCTGCGGTGACCGTAATCACGGCAGCCGCTAACGGCGCGATAATTCGTACAACTCGCATCAGTGAGCGGAACACTAGTAGTAACAACCCAACAATCGCGACAAAGCCACCAAGTGACAGCAGTGTGGCTTCATGCAGGTAACCAGAATACAAACGATCTGATTCGGCCTTCATATCCACAAACAGCACATTTGGTAAACCGGAAGCGCCCAGCGCAGTGCGAATTTTATCAGCGTTAATGCTGACCCCGCTAAGCGCCGTTAACGGCAATAACGCCGTCCAGCGACGATCTTGCTGAATCAGCAGCGCATCGACTGTCATGGCCATTGAAGTTTTTTCAAGGTCGGCAGGTTCGAGTAAAGGTTGAGTGCGGGCGGTGTCCACATCGGTGAGAAATGGCGTGAACAATTGCGCACGCACTGGTAAGCCCTGTACCGCTTCTGACAAGCGAACTGCTAGTTGCGCTGACGATGGCAAGCTGGCCTGACGTGCATGCTGGGTTTCGGTACTAGGCAGATAACGGCTGGGGCTTTCAAACCCGGCGAGTTCACCTTGCTCGACCTGCATTTGCAGCACGGCTGAGACTTGCTCGGAAGAACGCAATACAGCTTCTCGACTACCACCGGATACAACGACCAGATAACGCACATCTGGTGCGCCCATATCGGCTCTCAGGCTCGCATCGAGCGCCACATCGGCTTTTGATACCGGGCTTAACGAAGAAATCTTATCATTCAATAGTTGAGTACGGTTCAAGACGAGAGTGACACCCGCCGCCAATAACAACATGACGATCGGCCAACGAAGCACATGGGCGCGTTGCACCAACACAAACAACCGGCGACCAAGAGCCGACACATCGTGAACACGAAAATGGGCGGGCAATAAATACGGCAAGACATAGCGAGTGACGACCGCAGCAGCCATTAGACCAACAATTGCATATAGGCCGAGTTGCGCCAGACCAGGAAAGCCGGACAGCAACAATGAAGCAAAGCCAAAGACCGATGTCCATACGCCGAGTCGGACAGTCGGCCAGAAGTGCTTGATCCAAGCCTGCTGGTCTGACCCGGACTGTTCAGATTGCACAAACAAATAAATGGAATAATCCACTGCTTCGCCGATCAGGGCTGTGCCAAATCCCAGCGTGATGCCGTGTACGGCGCCAAAGCCCAGACTGACGGCGGTGATACCAGCGAGCGCGCCACTAATTACGGGTAAAAAACCCAGCACGAGCGCGGTCATGGATCGATAAACCAGTAATAGCAACGTCGCAATAAGTACCACGCTGATGATGGATAGGCGGCTGACCTGACTTTCAATAGTCTCGCGTGACGTCACCGAAAATACGCCTGGGCCGGTCATGACCAATCTTGCAGCGCTTGCCTGCTGTGTAGATGGAGTAAGAGCCGCATCAAACGCATGCTGAATGGCCGCCATGGCATATTGCTGCGCATCGGTATCGGAACCGGCAGCGCGTGTTTGCACCAGCATCAAGGCACGCATGCTGGTGCGCGATGCCCACGCACCATCTATTAATCGGGGTTGAGTTCCGCTGCTGAGTTGGTTCAGTAATTGCACCATTTCACCTGTTGGGTCGTGTGGCAGCATGGATTTAGCCAGCAGCCCTGCAGGTGAGGAAAGTAGATCAATGCTGTCGATTAATGCGGCGTGAAGGCCGTCCACGGTGAAACGTTCCGGGGTTACGGCTGGGCTCAATAAATAGCGATGGGCGTATAAAAAAATACGGTCGCGTTCGGCATTTACCGGCTCGCCATTGCTGACGCTTACAAAGGCCGGATCGGCACGCAAATTTTTGGCGATCTGTTTTGAAATGCGCGCACGAGCGGGCGCATCAACGGTTTTATCATCACCTTCAATACCCACCAGAATAAGTCGTGAGGCCAGCCCATCGCGCAGTTGATTCATTAGCAGTTGCTGTTCAGGCGTAGGGGTGCGCGGCAAAAACGCGGATAGGTCCGTGGTGAAATGAGTGCGGCTGATAACCAAACTGCACACCATCAAAAATACCAGCCAGAGTGTGATTGCAATGACGCTACGTTTACGAAGATTAGACATTATGGCGCCGCTAATTTTTCGATAGTCATTAACGAGCTGTCGCCATCTGCTTGAGTGATTTCGATGCTGCGAACCTGGTCTCTCACACCAGAAATGAGAATGCGCTTGATCACTTTCAGCATTTTTTCATCTAGCGGTAGTAGCAACAAATTCCAGCGTTCCGCATTGCCATCAAGGCTCAGCCGGTAGCTGCGTTCCAGCGCCTTACGGTCACCTGCGAGCGTGCCGCGAATACTGTTAAGAAAGGTCGCCAATTCTGGGTAGCCCTGCAGTTGTAATTGATATTTATGGCGACTGCGTTCAATCAACAATTCGTCACCATTCACAATCAAGGATTCTGACCTAGGTTTAAAGGTGCGCTTTTCAAGACGGTCAGGTGCGGTGAAGAATAATTCGCCAGAGGATTCCACCGGCTTGTCGAGCATGGCGATAGATTTTTTTTCAATAAAACTGGCGCGACTAGAGCGGGTTTGTGAAAGGCTTTGCATAAGCTGTTCAATATCCCATTCGGCCGCGTAACCCCTTAGAGGCAAGAGCATTATGGCTAACGCTAACGTAATGGACGCATGAGCTAACAAATATCGAATCAGGCGCGGTGAGCGAGCAGGGAAGGGCAGTTTCATCATGATGGGGTAATCGTAGTGGTAGCTGTAGTGGTAATCGTAGAGGTAGTATTTGGAGCAGGAGCAGGAACGGGATCAGAATGAGCTGTCAGTTTTTTTCCAGACATAGCGACCGGCGTTGTCTGCCAGAAATCGAAAAAATTAAACCAGTTGTAGGGTGCTGCGCGACAGTAATGGTCCAGTAGCGCCGCATACTTTACGATGCTTTCCTGCATGACAAGCTCGCGCTGTCCACGGGCAGTATTGGAAAAATCAGCCAGCTTGTCGAAGTGGATCGCATAACGGTTGTGACCCATATATAACGCCGTCATAAAGATAACCGGACGACGCAATAATGCAGCCATGCGAAATGGCCCCGTGGGCAAATAAGTATCTGCACCAAGAATGCGTACCGGATACAAGGTATCGTGACCCGGCGTTCGATCCGCCAATATGCCGACTATATAGCCTTCATCCAGGCGCTGGCTAACCTCAATCATGGAATCTATATGTCCCAAGCCAATGATGTTTTGTACGGCTTCTGGGTTGATGGCGGCCAACATGGCGTTGATTTTTTGCGCGTTCTCTTGATGCATAACCATCGCGACGCGTAAATCTGGATTTTGCCGTCCGATCGAACGAATCACCTCGAAGCTACCCAGGTGTGCGCCCATCAAAAATAAGCCTTTGCCATCGACCAGCATACTGCGCAGCGTTTGCTCACCATGCACTTCAAAATCAAACAAATCGAAGCGTCGGTTGATTAAATATATGCGGTCATGAATGGTGGCGGCAAAAGTAAAAAAATGATGGTACAAATCATTTGCTTTTGCAGGACGGCCTAATGCCAGCAGCAAATAATCGCGAGATGCCCTCCGACTGGCCGGAGCAAATAGCAAAAAATAACTAGCGATCAAATGCAATACGACTCGTCCCGTACGCCGTCCCAAACGCAGCGAAATCCACGTCATGATACGCAGCATAAGCATATTGCTGCGCTCTGGCGTATCCGCCCAAGAGCGCAGGTTAGTAGCGGGGCGCGATGTCATACCGACAAGAACGGTTTTGCCATGATGCTGCCGTTAGCAATTTTACGATTGCCTGACCAAATATCAAACTTCAGCGTACCGTTACCAGTTAGGGTGTGTTCAATAACCAGTTCGTCGCCCGGCAGAGCGGGGCTCAAAAATTTAACTGAGCTTATTTCACATTGATTCAGGTCGATCCCGCTGGCAAATGCAACAGCATGAAGCGCGACGTCTAGTAACACCACTCCGGGCAGGATTGGTGAGCCCGGAAAATGTCCCGCAAAGGCCGGATGTTCTATCGGCACCGTCCAATGCGTAAGATGAGGTGTTTGAGGTGTATGAGGTGTACTTAGGTTCATGCTGATTTTCGGGAAATTTGCGCCGGCTGAAATAGCGCTTGTAATGCAGCACGCGGCAGCTTTCCAGTGTCATTGCGCGGTAAAACATCTACAAACAGCAGCGGGCGAGGCAAAAAGACGACATCAATATGTTCACGAAGTGCAGCGAGTAATTGTGCTGAGGTCACGCCAGGCGCAACCACGCATGCTGCCAGCCTGGTGACCTCTGAGGTGCGTAAGGTATGTGAGGCGTGTGAGGCGTGTGAGGCGTGAGAAATAACACGAGCATCGTTTTCATCCGGCATATAAAAAACGCCATCTACTACGCCCGGAATAGTATTAAGCAAATAATTTAAGCTCGCCAGCGAATGCCGTTTGCCTGCAATATTAACCAGATCAGACAAACGACCATGCAGTAAAAAAAATTCAGCTGTAAGGGGCTCAATAATATCGTTCATGACAATCTGAGTGACGATATGACTGCCACAGGCATAGGTATTATCGCCATCGACAACTAATTTAATGCCCGGCAGTAGCTCCCATTGCAAGTTTTGTGTTGCCCGTCTGGTTGCAATCAAACCTGTTTCTGTACTGCCATAGATTTCTATCAATGGCGCCTGCCAGCGAGCTTCAATGGACTGCGCAAGCGTCAATGAAAGTGGCGCAGTGGCTGATACAACGCATGCAATTTCGGGCATCGCCAGTTCTGCATCCATCAACGCGCGGAGATGCACTGGCGAAGAAACCAATATACGCGGGGCTTGTGCATTCGTCAGTGCGCGACAAATATCGGCGGGGTAAAAAGGCTGAGCATGGCTCAATGCATGGCCACTTTGCCAAGCCATCAACACGGTGGATTCAAAGCCGTACATATGCTGCGACGGTACAGTGCCGATCAAAGTGCAGGGAAGGGCATTGTCTAGCAGACCCAATCGAGATGCCTCTGCCTGAACGCTGCTGACCAGTGCCCCCCAGGTTTTGTGATGCGGCGACGGTTCACCGGTTGAGCCTGAGGTAAATACGATCGCGATCAGCTGATTAGGGTCAATCTGCGGAACAGCAAATGTCGTGTTTTCATTTGCCGACATGATCGGATAACGCAACTGCGGCATATCCAATGTGCAGTCATCATTGTCAGTCAGGCAGAATACGTCCGGCGCAAAAGTTTTTAGCTGTCGCACCATTTCAGTGGTGTGAGCTGGTGGTAGCAGGCTGACTTTACCGGCCACAATCGCGGCGGCCAGTCCCACACTGAAACGGTAGCGATCACCACATGCATTAAGGAGATGCCCGCCAGGAAGCAGGCTTGCTGCAAGCTGATTCACATCAGCCAGAAATTGCTGACGCGTCACCGAGCCATCGTCACACCAGGCAATAATGTTGTCTGGAGACGGGTGCACCACCAGGGGCAGCAGCGGCAGGATGGGTGGCACGTTAATCAGCGTCGATCAACTTGAGGCGGTGCTGACGGTTTCCAATACGCACGTACCGCATCGAGAATATGCCCGTGCTGTGCATCGGGAAGCACCTGTGTGCGAACTCCGTATTCCGCTATGAACATAAGCGCAACCAGCGGCAGTGTTAGGAAATTAGCAAACAACGACCATGTCGAAAGCGTTGTCAGAAAAAACAGTAAAGTCGATATCAATGTCATTGCCGCAAAAAACAAAGCCCAAGCGATTGTGACTTGGCGCGTATATTTTTCATGCTGTGGTGCCAATGGGGTCAGCGGCGCATGCGGTGAATGCACCGCCTGTGCAAATCGTGTGCAAAGTGGCTTCTGTCCCTTGAGCAAAGTGCGGGCAAAAGTCATAAACAATATCAATTGCATGCCCGCATGCTGGATCCAATACACCACCCCGAAATGTTGCACCAGCAGGGGCCAGCTTAGGCATAGTGCAACACATCCCAGCGTGAATAAGCACAGCAGGCTAATTCGTAAAGACCGGCGCATGGCTGAACCGAGAATCGCACGCCAAGCCAACGCCAATACAATCAGGAGCAACGGTGCTATTGAAACCAGCGCACCCAGATTGCCATGCTGTGGCGATGCGCTAGTGTAATGGGATAGCAGGGCATAACCGATTATCAGCGCGGCAATACCCAGCCAGCGCAAAGACCGGATGCTCATTAGCGGGTTCTCTGTGCAACGATAAAGTCTGTAAGACTCTGCAATGAACTGAAAATGTGTTTGTTGTCCGCGCTGTCGGTTTTTAACTGAAAACCATAACGCTTTGAAACAACCAGTGCGACTTCAAGAATATCAATTGAGTCCAGCCCCAGACCTTCACCATAAAGTGGGGCATCTGGCGCTATTTGATCGGCCGTCACTTCCAGATTCAGACATTCAACGATTAGCAGTGCAACTTCTAATTGCATCGCGGTCGCGGTGGCCGGTGTGACCGCAGTGGCAGGGTTCGAAGCGATGGCAGGGATAAGGTTAATTTGCGTCATGTTTTTATTTTATAAAATATATTGGGTGTGAAGCCTAGGCAACATGCAACGAACTTAATCCCATATTTTACCCACATAAATCAATTGTTCGCGTCAGCGATAGGTTTGTACGTCACGGTTAATACTCTACAGTTGTGCATTGAAAAGATTACGTCAGCCTTATGCGCCATAGAATTTCATTTAAAAAGCAAAACTCCTTTGCCAGAGCGCGTTTTAGGGCATAAAGGCCTCAAATTCTGCACCAGTGCTAGTTTATTAAATTTCACATGACGTTTATCGGCTAATTCTTGACAAAGAAGCCGTGTTCTAGAAATAGCATCTCTGTACTCAATAGCATTTTTCCAGCACAATTTATAATTTAACATAATATAAATTATACGCAAAATGGCAATCTTATCTAAGGGGCTTCTGGAGTCTATGGCAATCTTGCCTGTTAGGTTAAAGCAAGATTTCTGGCTAACAGGATTTATGCAAATCGGCGTTGCGCATAGATGCCGAGACCCATCGCGACGCTGGCAAATCTGTCACCAAAGACACGTTCGGCTTGATGGAATGCTTCTCCAATTCGCTCTGATAGAAAACTCAAGCCGGTTGAACCGCCCGTAAAATACAGTGCATCAATCTGAGATGGCTTTAGGCCAGCTTGTTGCACAGTGACTTTCGCTGCGGCAACAATTTTATGAACATGATCATTCAGTGATGCAAAAACATCGCTGACGGATAAATTTACATGCAGTGCATGCTCGACTGCAGCCAAATCAATATGAGCAGCGTCATGAAGTGATACGGCAATCTTTGCTGCCTCGGCTTTGGCCGCAAGATGGTGTCCTAAGCGGTGACTAATGACGCGAATCAGTCTGCGATACTTTATTTTGTCGGCATACATGCTCGCCATTTGTCTAAGCTCAATCATACGATTGGCGCCGTAAACCGTGTTGATCAAATGCCAGGTCGCCAAATCAAAATAAACTGAGCCGGGTACCCACTTGCCGTCTGGTCCCTGTGAACCCAAACCTAACAAGGGCATGATGGATGATAAATTAACGGCCCGGTCAAAATCAGTACCTGCAATATGTACGCCAAAGTTGCCCAGAATATCACCTGCACGCTCTGATTTTGAGTGGCGTGCAGGGCTTGTTCTGACGATAGAAAAATCAGATGTGCCGCCGCCAATATCGGCTACCAGCACCATCTTTTCAGTCGATATTCGCGATTCATAGTCGAGTGCTGCCGCAATCGGCTCATACTGAAATGCCACTTCTTCAAAGCCGATTGCATGCGCAGCAGACTCTAGCGCGTTTTGCGCTTTTAAATCTCGAACCGGATTGTCATCAACAAAAAAAACCGGACGACCGATTACGACTCGCGCTAGCTTGTGGAGATGCTGCCGCTCTGCAACTGTTTTTAGGTGTTTTAGAAAACCTCCTACAACATCAACATATTTAACGGTCAAACCTAATCCAATGTCGGTTGTCTGCTCAATCAAATCTGAACCCAAAATACTTTTCATAGACCTCATTAGACGTCCATCGTAACCATCAACATAAGCTGCAATGGCCTCACGGCCATAAGCGCGAGTGCTGTCTTCGGCGTTGTAAAAAACGGCAGTAGGCAATGTGCGAAACAATGCGGGTGAGGATTGTCCGGCGCCCTCCTCCAATATTGCAAGACGTAAATGCCCTGCTGCGGTGTGATCTGGCAATGCCAGCGCTGAATTTGAGGTGCCAAAATCGATGGCACAGAAATCATTTGGAGAGTTCGAGCGCATAATTTTTTAAAAGCCAATATGATGCTAAAAATATAAAATGCGAAATACTAAACACGAAATACAAAAAGCCAGTTAGCGGACTAACTGGCTTTCAGGCGGTCTGTATTAACAGCGCACACGTGACGCTAAAAATCTTTATTACAACAGATATTAATACTGATTAATTGGTCGGGGCGAGAAGATTCGAACTTCCGACCCCTTGCACCCCATGCAAGTGCGCTACCAGGCTGCGCTACGCCCCGACCGAAGCCCAAATTATAGCTTGAATGCGCGTCTTAGTTACGCGCTCAGCATGGAAAGAATGCTTTTTAATTCACTGCGCACTTGGCTGACATCCATTGACCGAGCGGCCTTGCTTGCAGCAGTTGTGCGTGATGATGAAGGCAGCGCTTCAGGACCATCGAGACGATTACGCGCGCCGTTGATGGTGAACCCATGTTCGTATAAAAGCTCGCGAATACGACGAATTAAAAGCACTTCATGATGCTGATAATAGCGACGGTTTCCGCGACGTTTAAGTGGTTTTAACTGAGTGAATTCTTGTTCCCAGTAACGAAGCACATGCGGTTTTACGCCGCAAAGCTCGCTTACTTCGCCGATTGTGAAATATCGCTTGGCCGGGATCGCCGGCAGGCTACTGGTAAGCGGCGCTTCCATTAAACGACTTCTCCACAAGGCTCTTCAGTTTTTGACTGGCATGAAAAGTCACAACACGACGCGCTGTGATCGGAATTTCTTCACCCGTTTTAGGGTTGCGCCCAGGGCGCTGAGGCTTATTACGCAACTGGAAATTGCCGAAGCCGGATAGCTTAACGCAGTCGCCCTTTTCCAATGCCATGCGAATTTCTTCAAAGAATGATTCGACCATATCCTTAGCCTCACGTTTATTGAGGCCGACTTTTTCGAACATTAAGTCCGCAAGTTCAGCTTTAGTCAGTGTTAATGTCATTTTTATGTTTATTTTCTGATAGTTGCGCCGTATTTCTCTGACATTACTTCAACTATTTTGGCCACGATTTGGTCGCATTCAGTATCTGTTAAAGTTCTATCAGTATCCTGCATAACTATACGGAAGGCAAGGCTTTTTTGCCCAAAAGGCAGGTTGGCACCGCGATACAAGTCAAACAAATTAAAGTCAATAATATGCGGTAATTTGAGGTTCAAAACAGCATCAATCATGGCTTGAACAGGCACTGATTCCGCCACCATAACCGCCACATCACGGCGCACACTTTGCATACGTGAAACAGGTTTGTGACGAGGCGATTCTGAATTGATCAATGCATCAACAATGAGTTCAAACATAATGGGGGCCGTGGGCAATTCATATTGTTGCTGCCAGCGCGGGTGCAGCTCGCCTAAAAAGCCCGCCTGCTTTCCATCAATGAGGATTGAAGCTGAGCGACCCGGATGCAGGGCGGGATGCGCCAGTGGCTCAAAACGTGCGTGGAGACCCTGCAACAACACCTCTATATCGCCCTTGACCGCAAAAAAATCAACTTTGATGGCCTTGTCTTCACCCCACTGCTCAGCATGGAGTGGGCCATAGGCTAAGCCGCCCAATTGTTCTGGCTGGGCTTTTAATGTGGCTTCGTCGCTATTGAAGCAACGACCTAACTCGAACAGACGAAGGCGAGTTTCACCGCGATTCAGGTTATTTTTCAGCGAAGCAATCAAGCCACCGATAAGGCTGCTACGCATGACGCTCATCTGGCTAGAAATCGGATTGGTCAGCTTGACCGGATGGGCATTGCCACCAAAATCGGCTTCCCATGTTTCCGGCACAAAGCTGTAGTTAATGACTTCCTGATAGCCTAGATCGGCCACGCTATGCCTGATAGCAGCACGCGTACGCCGACCTTCTGGAATATCCATAATGGCAACAGATGATATTGGCGGTAGTGCAGGCACTTTTTCATAGCCGTAAACACGAGCAATTTCCTCGACAAAATCCTCTTCAATATTTAAGTCAAAACGATATGACGGCGGTGTAACGAGTAGAGCGATTAAAGGTGCTGTGCCCTTTTCTACAACCTGACATTGCAGGCGTCTAAGAATACCAATCATGGTCGCATGCTCAATTTTCATGCCGATCAGCGCATTCACACGCGTTACACGAACCTCTACAGGCGGTTTGGCGGCTACCACTTGGATGGCTTCGATTACCGGGCCAATTTGAGTATCCGCGGTTCCACAAATTTGAATGGTAAGCGCTGTTGCGTATTCGATGCCCTCGCGAACTGACATCGGATCAACGCCACGCTCGAATCGATAGGCCGCATCGGAATTAATGCCCAGTTCGCGGGTTTTGCCCTGAATGGCGTCAGGATCGAAATAAGCCGCTTCGAAAAAAACGTGCTGGGTAGCGTCAGTGACCATGCTTTCAAAGCCGCCCATCACCCCTCCCAACGCGACTGGCCCGGCCTCGTCAGCAATGAGCAGCATGTCCGGCTTTAACACAACGTGCTGCTCATTGAGCAGATTCATTTCTTCACCCGCATTGGGGTAACGTACCTCAATCTCACCTTTGAGCTTGTCGTTATCAAATGCATGCATAGGGCCGCCACGCTCCAGCGTGAGGTAATTGGTGATATCGACCAGCGGCGAAATAGAACGAAAGCCAGCGCGTTCCAGACGTCGCCTCATCCATTCCGGGGTTGCGGCTTGGGGATTGATATGGGTAATAACACGACCCAGATACGCACTGCAGGATTTTCCCGCAGAGAGTCTGATGGCGCGGGCTTCTATGATCGTTGGCGCTATTGGCGTGATGACCGGAATATTGAGTTTTGTACCCGTCACTGCAGCCAGATCGCGTGCAATGCCGACCATCGACAAGCAATCGCCGCGGTTAGGGGTCAATTTTAATGTGAGGATGACATCATTAAGATCAAGATAGTCACGAATATCCCGACCAATCGGTGCGTCAGGCGGCAGTGCCAGTAAGCCGCCGTGATCTTCTGACAAACCTAATTCGCGTGCGGAACACAGCATGCCGTTTGAATCGATACCGCGTAATTTTGCCTCCTTGATTTCCAAACCGGGCAACATAGCGCCCACTAAGGCGCATGGCACGCGCATGCCGACTGCAACATTGGGCGCGCCACAAACGATTTGCAACAGATGGCCGCTACCAACATCAACTTCAGTCACACGAAGTTTGTCTGCATTGGGGTGAGGGCTAACAGTTTTAACTTCGGCCACAACGATTTTATTGTAGGGCGGCGCTACAGGCGTTATCTCTTCCACCTCAAGCCCTGCCATGGTGAGTGTGTGCGCAAGATCATCTATCGACAAATCAATATCGACCAGTGTTTTAAGCCAATTTACAGATACTTTCATCAGATATATTCCTGGTAATGCTATTAGCGAAACTGGCTTAAAAATTTGATGTCATTGTCGAAGAATAAACGCAAATCATTTACCCCGTATTTCAGCATGGCAAGGCGATCCAGCCCCATACCGAATGCGAATCCCGAGTATTTTTCAGGATCAATTCCGCCGTTTTTGAGTACCGCAGGATGCAATATGCCCGCACCACCAATTTCGAGCCATTTAATTTTGCCGCCTTTATTTTCCCATTCCATATCAAACTCTACGCCAGGCTCAACGAAGGGAAAAAACGAAGGACGAAAACGAATATGCATATTGTCACGTTCAAAATAGGCATTCAAAAATTGGGTTAGTGTGCCCTTTAAATCAGCCAAGCTAATGCCTTGATCGATCCATAATCCTTCCAACTGGTGAAACATGGGTGAGTGTGTAGCATCATGGTCGCAGCGATAGACGCGGCCGGGGCAAATGATGCGAATCGGCGGCTTGTTTCCCAGCATGTGCCGAATTTGCACGGGTGATGTATGGGTGCGCAGGAGATTTTTTGATCCTTCAATGTAAAAAGTATCGTGCATTGATCGAGCGGGATGATTTTCCGGCGTATTGAGCGCCGTGAAATTATAAAAATCAGTTTCGATTTCAGGGCCATCCACAACCGAGAAACCCATGGTCGCAAACAATGCTTCAATGCGCTCCAGCGAACGGCTTACAGGATGCAATCCACCGGTGCCTGAGGTTCGGCCTGGCAAAGTAATATCGATGGCTTCGGCCGAAAGTTTAGCTTCCAGCTCAACATTCAAGATGCGGGCTTTTGCTGCATTAATTAGCGCTTCAACCTGGTTTTTCACCTCGTTGATAGCCGCGCCAGCCGTTTTCTTTTCGTCGGGCGGCAATTTACCGAGCGCTTTTAACTGCTCAGTCAGTGAGCCTGATTTACCCAAAAATCGTGCTTTGGTTTGTTCTAAATGCGGCACCGTCGTGGTTGCGGCAAGTGTGGCAGTGGCTTCCTGCAATATCGCCTGGAGATCGCTCATTAACGCTCTATCTGAAAAGTCTGAAATGGGTAAAGCAAAAAACAAAAGGCCCGCTCATTTAAGGGAAGCGGGCCTTTTGTATTAATACAGGAACTTTATGCGCTACGGGCCGCTTTCGCTTGCTCAATAAATTGCGCAAATGCGGGCTTATCCATCACCGCCAAATCGGCCAGAACTTTACGATCTACGTCGATTGCGGCGCGCTTCAAGCCGTTCATGAAAGTAGAGTAGTTCATGCCGCCGTTACGGGCTGCAGCGTTAATACGTGCAATCCACAACGCACGGAATACGCGTTTTTTATTGCGACGATCACGGTAGGCATATTGGCCAGCCTTCATGACCGCTTCTTTAGCGATACGGAAGACTTTGCTGCGACGACCGCGGTAGCCCTTGGCTAGATTAAGGATTTTCTTGTGGCGGGCGCGGGCTGTGACACCACGTTTAACTCTTGGCATGGTGGCGCTCCTTTACGCGTAAGGCAACATCGCGCGAACACTCACGATGTTGGTTTTATGAATTTCGGCTGTACCGCGAAGTTGACGCTTGGATTTAGTCGTCTTCTTGGTCAGAATGTGGCGTTTGAACGCCTGTGAGCGCTTGATGGAGCCTGATCCGCGCACTTTAAAGCGTTTGGCTGCTCCACTCTTGGTCTTCATTTTTGGCATGTCATTTCCTTGATTAGCCTTACCGCAGCAGGTGGCGAAACATTTTCGCGCTTGAAACCTGAAGACGGCTTATTTGCATCATTCACTCAATGGTTTTATCCAGAGAACACGGTTGATGCCCCGCCGCTGCAAATACAAAATTTAAAACTAAGGCCAGTTAAATTTTCTTTTTGGGCGAAACTACCATAATCATCTGACGGCCTTCCATTTTTGGAAATTGTTCAACCTGCCCGACTTCTGCTAAATCTGCTTGCACACGCTTCAAAAGTTCCATTCCCAACTCTTGATGCGCCATTTCACGACCACGAAAACGCAGTGTGATTTTAGTCTTGTCGCCGTCTTCCAAAAACCGCTTTAGGTTACGGACTTTGATGTTGTAGTCCCCATCATCAGTGCCAGGACGGAATTTAATTTCTTTTACCTGAATCTGCTTTTGTTTCAGTTTGGCTTCGTGCGCTTTTTTCGCTTCGCGATACTTAAATTTGCCGAAATCCATAATCCGACAAACCGGTGGTTTTGCCGTCGGGGCAATTTCCACCAAATCCAGTTGCGCGGTTTCTGCCTGGGCAACAGCTTCAGCAAAACTCACTATACCAATCGGCTCGCTTTCGGGGCCGAGCAATCGAACCTCAGTGACACCCGTAATTTCACTGTTGATCCGAACATCTTTATCAGTAGCGATACAACTCTCCTAATCGTTCAAAATATCTTGGGCGATTTCAAAAAATCGCCTCAAGGGCTAAATAGTTAAATACTTATCACCCATACGAAACAAAATTACCGCCTACTTCTTCGCGGTAACTTCATCTTTTACGCGTGAAATAAATTCATTTAATGACATGGTGGGAAGATTTTCTCCGCCGCCTTTGCCATCACGTACTCGAACCGTTATCGTACCGGCTTCTTTCTCCTTATCGCCGAGAACCAACAAATAAGGAACTTTTTGTACGCTATGTTCCCGAATCTTATAGGAAATCTTCTCATTTCGCAAATCGGCGTGCACCCGGATTCCAGCTGCTTTCAGAGCTTTAGTCACCTCGGACACATAAGCGGCCTGATTTTCGGTCACATTCATGGCTACTACCTGCACAGGAGCCAGCCAAAGCGGCAGCGCACCCGTGTAATTTTCAATCAGAATGCCGATAAAACGCTCAAGCGAACCTACAATCGCGCGATGCAACATTACCGGTGATTGCTTGGAGCTGGTTTCGTCTATATATTCCGCATCTAGACGTTCTGGCATATTGAAATCGACCTGGATTGTGCCGCATTGCCACACCCGTCCCACGGCATCTTTGAGCGAATATTCGACTTTCGGACCGTAGAAAGCGCCCTCGCCTTTGAGCTCTTCCCACGCCACGTTACAGGCATTGAGCGAATCAGCCAAGGCTTTTTCGGATTTATCCCAAACCTCGTCTGAGCCGACGCGCTTTTCAGGACGTGTCGATAGCTTGTAGATAATTTCCGTAAAACCAAAATCAGCATAGACCTTTTGCAAAAGTCGCGTGAAATCCAGACACTCTTTTTGAATCTGATCTTCCGTACAAAAAATATGTCCATCGTCCTGGACAAATCCGCGCACCCGCATAATCCCGTGCAGCGCACCCGATGATTCATTACGATGACACGAGCCGAATTCGCCGTAACGCAACGGCAGATCGCGGTACGAACGCAGGTCGGAGTTAAATACCTGGACATGGCCAGGACAATTCATCGGCTTAATGGCGAAATCATGTTTCTCCGATTCCGTCGTAAACATACTGTCTTTGTAATTTTCCCAGTGGCCTGAACGCTCCCACAATGAACGATCCAGAATCATCGGACAACGAATTTCCTGGTAGCCGTTATCGGCATAAACCGTGCGCAGATATTGCTCAATTTGTTGCCAGATGGTCCAGCCTTTAGGGTGCCAAAACACCATGCCAGGTGCTTCTTCCTGCATATGAAATAAATCGAGCAGCTTGCCAAGTTTGCGGTGATCGCGCTTTTCCGCTTCTTCCAGCATCTGCAGATATGCTTCCTGATCTTCTTTTTTGGTCCATGCCGTACCGTAAATACGCGTCAGCATTTCATTTTTGCTATCGCCGCGCCAATAGGCCCCTGCAACTTTCATTAGCTTAAACACTTTTAGCTTGCCAGTTGACGGCACATGCGGGCCACGACAAAGGTCGGTAAAAGCACCTTCCGTATAGAGTGAAACATCCTGATCTGCTGGAATTGATTCAATAATTTCAGCTTTGTAAGCCTCACCCATATTTTTAAAATAATTCACTGCCTCGTCACGCGGCAACACACGCCGGATAACCGGAATATCCTGCCTCGCCAGTTCGGCCATCTTCTTTTCAATGGTGACCAAATCGTCAGGTGTGAATGGACGCTTGTATGAAAAATCGTAGTAAAAGCCGTTTTCAATCACCGGGCCAATCGTGACTTGTGCATCCGGGAACAGCTCTTTCACCGCATGTGCGAGCAAATGTGCAGTGGAATGGCGAATCACATCCAGACCCACTGCGTCTTTGTCAGTAATGATGGCAAGCGTTGCGTCTTGCGCAATAACATAGCTGGTATCAACCAGCTTGTCCGCAACCATGCCCGCTAGTGCAGCTTTAGCTAAGCCAGCACCAATACTGGCAGCGACTTCGGCAACCGAAACAGCGTGATCAAATTGGCGGATAGATTGATCGGGAAGCGTGATGGAAATCATATGAAACCCCAAAAAATAGAAACAAAAAAGCGCGGATGAGCCGCGCTTTTTGGACTGTTAATGCCGCTACTTTGCTTAAGCAGGGCGAGAATATTCGAAAGCTTGGCTAGAGATTAAGGCTTTGTTCGGCCTCAGGCGGCGTAGTGGGCGGTACCATAACCATTGTCTTACCCGCAAAAATGCGGCCCTTTCATTTATTTGCTATCCATCATTTATGAATTGTACCCAATTCGTGCGCTTACATAAACTGCTGCTTGCAATATGCTACATCATTTCATCTTTAATTCGTCATTACTGCACCCTTCCTTACCTTTGCTTTACTTTTAAACGCCACAGTGAGGTCACCTCTTTTGCCCGTGCCGCATGCAAAGGATCTGTCGGGTCGGTAGCGCGTGAATGAGTGGGCTTCACGTCCAGACGTTCTGCAACACACAGGTTGGCATTATCGATCCATCCTAGCAATGTCTCGCGAGTGCGCAAACCAAGATGCTCGGCCAAATCTGAAAGTATTAACCAGCCTTCGCCGTTCGTATCCAGATGCGCCGCCAGCCCGGTCAAAAAACCGCGCAGCATACGGCTTTCCGGATCATAAACGGCACGCTCAATCGGCGATGATGGCCGTGCCGGTAACCACGGCGGATTACACACAATCAAAGGCGCACGGCCAGCGGGAAAAAGATCAGCTTCCAGAATTTCAACACGATCATGCAACTTCATGCGCGTCAAATTTTCACGAGCACAGCCTAGCGCGCGTGGATCCTGATCGGTGGCAATAACGCGCTTGATACCGCGCCTCGCGAGAATGGCAGCCAGCACCCCGGTGCCGGTGCCAATATCAAAAGCAAGCGGCGGTAACGGGCTGGGCAAAAGCGCCTCGGCCACCAGAGAAATATATTCCCCGCGAATCGGTGCAAACACACCGTAATACGGATGTATCCGATCACCGAGCGCCGGAATCTCAACGCCTTTGCGACGCCATTCGTGTGCACCAATGATGCCCAATAATTCTCGCAGCGATGTCACCGTAGCAGCGGCTGTGTGGCCGGGAGCCCCCCATGCTTCGGCACAAGCTCGTCGTACATCGGGCGCACGCCGCAGCGGAATTGAAAAATCGGCATCAAATGGGATCAATAGCATGGATAAAATTCGCGCGCGCTGCGCTCGTGCCTGTCGATGCAGATTGAATGTGTCGGCTATTAATGGCGATGGCAATGTGGATGGTTTCATCGCGGATAGTTTTTTAGTCGCACGCACCGATTTCGCATCGGCTCGCCGTGCCATCGCCTGCAACAACTGCCGCGCATTTTGAAAATCACCGCGCCACAACATGGCCGTGCCCTCACAAGCCAGGTTGTACGCCACATCAGCGGATAAGGTGTCGTCGGCAACGATGACAAGCTTCGGTGCAGATGAGCCATTCTCTGCCCGCCAGCGCGCCGCGTGCTGTTGCTGCGATTCTGGCCAAATGATTGTGAGTGATGTGATTGATGGCGGCGTGTTGGTCGTGAGTGACCTATCTGCACTCAGTGAAGTTAGTGGCGTTGGTGGTACTGGCGATGGTTGAGGCATAGGTCCTGAAATAATTCGTCAAGTTTAAAAAAACAATCGATACGCAGAGTGTCTCACGGCTAACTGTCCGTCATACTTCATATAGTCTGTCGTTAATAACGCCCGTGCTCAAAGCGCGTACGTGGCTGCACGATCCGAAAGTGGCAGTAGAGTGCGAATGGACTAGAAGAAATCATCGCTTACACAGTACGCAATGTATTTTACTTGCCAGATAAATTTGATCGAATCATTCAGAATTTTCCCCCCGAATGTGCTGAAATTTGAAGGCAATAGAGCGACTATTTTAAATAGGGACGAGGTTATACCGGCTGACACATTAGCATCCTGCATCAGGCCTGTACTGACCTATTAAAGCAATAAATGCCATCATAAAAAACGGCAATATAAATCCAGGCAGAATAAATTGCATCTCCACATCAAATTATTTTTCAGGAGCACCATTCAACATGATTCGCCCAGAACGTCTTACCGCCAGTTTTAATGGTAACTTTGTGGTGTTCTTAATTGGTATGCGCATTAATCAACCATTGAAAATACATAAGTGGTTGCCGGTTGTCACCGCCATGCCGCGCATGATCAAAGAACTTTATCAGCAACCAACATTAGGGTTTTTGCATGCCGAAACATGGTTTGGTCGAACCACCATCATGGTGCAGTATTGGCGCTCAATGGAGCAGCTATTGGCTTACGCCAAAATTCGTGAAGCCGAACATTTACCCGCGTGGCAAGCCTTTAATAAAGCGATTGGCACCAATGGTTCAGTCGGCATTTGGCATGAAACTTATGCCATATCAGCGGGCCAATATGAAAATGTGTATGTCAACATGCCCCCGTTTGGATTGGGCCGAGCGGGCACCTTGCAAGCAGCAACCGGCCGACGACAATCAGCAGCAGATCGTTTACGCGGCGATGCTAATCAGGAAAGTGATAATGCGACGTGAGATGTACATCCATGAAATTGCATGACAGAAAATCTATGCAAGCGGTTGCGGACAATTGAATATAGCCGTTAGTAGGCTAAATAATTTATTCGGTTTTGCTTGTAACCGATATTGTTATAGTCTAACTTCATTAGCGCTTCTGTTCTCATTATCAAAGAACAGCACACGCTTATTTTGATCCCTCTGCATGGGTTCGCCGGTGAACGATTCACGCATGTTTGCGGCATGCGCCTCCAAGTAAGCAGCAATTTGCGATTCCGGCACTTTTTCCTTGAACATTTTGATCCGAATCGACAATAGCGCCATCGATTGAATTTTGCGGTGTATGCTTTTGAAAAGCTCGACTGGTGCCCAGGCGACGCTCGGGTAAACAAATTCAGCGCTTGCCAAAAACTGCGGATTGATCTTATTCAATTCAGTTGGCTTGAGGAAATCACCTCGATTCGTCTTCTTTCCGTTCAATGCACTGGCTGGTTTATTGACAATCGCCAACATGTTTTGCGCGAAGCAGTAGTACCTATTGGTGATGTAGTTTGGAAAATGTCGGCCCTATTTTTGTCTACCTCGTATGCTTGTATTATTAGCGCATAGTCGGCGCGTATGATGCCAGGAAAATTAAATCGGTCAACACCGCCCGGCGAGAGCAGTTCATCGTAATGTGTGTCGATCAACTGGGGTGAACGAAACAGTAGAGACTCAATGCCCCGAAGTGCATGGCCCTCACAGACCAAGCCCATGGCCACTTCCACCCAGGTGCGCCCAACCGAATTCATCCGTCGCCAAAATGAATATTCATCTAACCACGAGTGATACGCCTCTTCAACGCGGCCCTAACGAAGATCAACTTTGATTGGGACAGCGGTCAGTTTTGTTATAGCTATAATTTGCACACCACCCGCTTGCATGAATCCGGACGCAGCCGGTAATTTCATGATTAATCGATAGCGCTGAAGTAATTCGGCGTTGTCTCGCAGAGTCTGGATGGCCTCCTAAATCGGCGCGCACTTCGGGTCTTGATCAAAGGGCTCGTAATCATCCTGCCAACAATTCATGCGCTCTTCATCCCACTTTATTGTCAGCGCATTCGAAACTTCGCTTTGTTTATGTACTTCCGCAAAGGTGAATACAATCGGCTGTGCGGCGCGCATGCGACCATAGGCCATGAAATCTTGTCCTGACGGTGCGCTCAATCCTATCAATCCAATTGCCCCGTTGTTGGGATCAACAGCATCCCTTGATGGTGCATAAAACGCAGCGGCTCCCTCGTCTAGTGGCTCATCGTTCGGGAAAGTCGCGCAATCGCCCATCAGCAGCGCACTGGCAAGAATTCATACTGATGAGCGTAGAGAATGAAGTTTTTTCATAAATCAGCGTTTTTTTATTGTTGGAATCAAGATCAAGAATTTTTTGGCGCTGCTGATTTTTTTATCCTATTTTTAACAAATTAAATTAAAAATGGGCTCTGCACCGTTTTATTTCAACTGTATCAGGGCTTCAAAATAGGCGGAATAATTTCCGCAAACTATACAGCTGATGGATATTTTCAAGCAAAAATGTCTGAAGAGGCCCACCAGTGCTTGTGTTTGCTGAACTCACCAAATTATTTTATCGAAGCGTGGCGTTTTGTCATTTTGCGTGGCTCATATGAGAGCTACGGGAAATCACCTTATTAAAGGGCGAGAGTTGCATTTGCGCACGCCATGCAAATTCCAGCCGAAGACTTAGCGTTGCCTGTAACGGCAGCACGGTGCCGTGGTCGTGGCGTTGCCAATGCGACCCTAATCGTGTCAGCATTGAGTTCATGCGAATTAGGTTTAATGTGCGTGTGAAGTGTGTTCACCAAAACTATAAATGACATAACTGGGAGGCAGCTAGCTTGAAAATTACCGGCAACGCCATTGAATCAGTCATTGCCGAGCGCTACTGGGCTTGGGCACTTTGTTTTATTTTAATGCTCACTTGCAGCGCACTGGCTGTGTTGCCGTCGATCACATCAACTATTTGGCTGTGGCCTGCGGCGGTGTTTGGGTTGCTGACGCTAGTCGGGCTTTTCGACTATGTGCAAACCAAACAAGCCATCCGCCGCAACTATCCGGTGCTTTCACATTTCCGTTTTTTCTTTGAATTTATTCGTCCGGAAATTCGTCAATATTTTATAGAAGCAGACAACGAGGAGCTGCCGTTTTCACGATCACAACGTGCGATTGTTTATCAGCGCGCCAAACATGTCAGCGATAAGCGTCCGTTTGGTACCCAGCTCAATGTTTATGAATCTAATTACGAATGGATCAACCATTCCATTGCGCCTGCGGAAATTGCGAGCCATGATTTCCGTATCACCATCGGCGGGCCGGATTGCACCGTGCCTTACTCGGCAAGCGTCTTTAATATTTCTGCAATGAGCTTTGGCGCGCTCTCGGCAAATGCGATTCTGGCGCTCAATGAAGGTGCTGAACGCGGCCGGTTTTATCACGATACCGGCGAAGGCTCCATCTCGCGCTACCACCGCGCTCAAGCGGGCCGTGCGGGAGGCGATATTGTGTGGGAGCTGGGCTCTGGCTATTTTGGCTGCCGCACAGTGGAGGGTAAATTTGATGCGGATAAATTTACGGAAAATGCGCGCAACGAGCAAGTCAAGATGATCGAAATCAAACTCTCGCAAGGGGCCAAGCCAGGCCATGGCGGCGTCTTGCCAGGTGCTAAGGTCACGCTTGAAATCGCTGAAGCGCGCGGGGTACTGATGGGGGTGGATTGCGTGTCACCGGCCAGACATTCTGCGTTTTCGACTCCCCTTGAATTATTGGGCTTTGTGCAGAAATTGCGCCAGCTGTCGGGCGGTAAACCCGTCGGGATCAAATTGGCGATTGGTCATCCATGGGAATGGTTTGCGATTGTCAAAGCGATGCTTCAAACCCAAATCACGCCCGATTTTATCGTCGTGGATGGCGGCGAAGGCGGTACTGGTGCGGCGCCGCTGGAATTTACCGATCATGTGGGCGCGCCGCTGCGTGAAGCCTTGATGCTGGTACACAACACGCTGATTGGCGTGGCCTTACGTGATCGTATCAAAATCGGCGCATCCGGCAAAATCATTACGGCTTTCGATATTGCCCGCACGCTTGCCATCGGTGCTGACTGGTGCAATTCAGCGCGTGGTTTCATGTTTGCACTCGGTTGCCTACAAGCGCAGACCTGCCACACCGGCAACTGCCCGACAGGTGTGACCACCCAAGACCCAAAACGCATGCGTGCGCTGGTGGTGCCTGAAAAATCTGAGCGCGTTTTTCAATTTCACCAAAACACGCTGGAAGCGTTGAAAGAACTGCTCGCAGCCGCAGGCTTGAATCACTCTTCTGAAATCGGGCCGGAGCATGTGATCCGCCGCGTTTCTTCAACCGAAGTCCGCTCACTGGCAACGCTACATACCTGGGCTAAGCATGGGGAACTTCTTGAAGGCATACCGGAGCATCCCGTATTTAAAGTGTTCTGGGCAGCTTCGCGGGCCGACACTTTTAAAGCTCCCCCAAATGTATTGTCGATGCGCGCCAGCAAAGAAAACTAGGGTAATTCTAAAGCCAGGTCGAATCGTCCGCCACGCGAAAGCATTGATAACCTGGCAGCCTATGCCCGCAGTGATTGCAGTAACTGTAATTAAATGCCGCGACAAACGAGCTTCTCGGTATCATATCAACAATAAATAAAATGACTCCATAAAAATAGTCTTGCAAAACAATTTCGGATTTACCCGATATTGTTTGCCCCAAGGCTCATAAACCAGTTATAGAAGGGAGAATTGCGTGACCCAACCCGAAATCGTTAATTTTGTAAACACGTGCTTAAATGTTGCACCTCGTTTGAGAAGGCAGCGCATTCGTGGACAAACTTTTAATTTTGTCGGTACGAAGATTCTGTTATGCGTCAGCGCCTTACTGCCATTAGCCACACAATCACAACCACAATCTCCCGCCCCACCCTCATCACAAATTTTTCCGCCAGCCGCTCAACCTATACCTTCGCCCTCCCCCCCACAATTCCCACCGCCTGCCGCGGCCGATCTCGCCGCTTTCCCGCCGCCTTCATTTACGCCGCCCGTGTTCCAGGGAACGCCTGCCTCCGGATCGGGCCCATTGTCGATTTCTCTGCGTGATGGCATGGTGCAGCTGATTCCTCTGCCCAAGATTCCGGAATCGCAGATTCGCGAGCTCATCACTGATCTAATCCAGCAGTTGGAAATTACCAGTAATTATCGGAAAGCAAACACAGTTGAACTCGCCGCGATGGCCAGTCCACCACTGCAAATTACGGCGGGTGATGCGGCCATTCGCACGGCGGATGGTCGTCAGGATACGTTGCGTTTCGGTTACCTGATCGCACCACGCCGCCTGCCGCAGTTGTGGGTTTACGGTGAAAGTGGCAACGACAAAACCCCCAATCAGGATCTCAACACACTGGGCGCTACGCTGCAAACCCTGATGACGGAGCGCACCAAGTTGATGTCGAAACTGGGGTTGGGTGATCTGGAATCGCGTGTGCTTAATTTAAGTTATATGGATGCAGCTGGCGCCCTGTTTGCCCTGCGCGCCATGGGTTACTCCACCATCACCGATGATGATGCGCTGGCGAAAGAGGACTCCTATCGCGGCCAGGATGTGCCGATGATGTCGGGCACGGCCGCCAGCGGCAATGGTGCTGGGATGCCAATGGATGCGGCATTTCAAGGCCAGCCCGGCGCATTCGGCACGCAGACCGGGCAAGGTGGTGATGGCAAACTGGGGCCACGTTTCCCAGCAGCTAAATTTTTACCGTCTTCCATCAGCCTGGATCGACTGCCCCTGGTGGTGCGCATGCCTTCACCCGAATCCCGCAACACCGGTTTGGTCGGGGCAGAATATGGCGGGTTGCCCGGTAGCGCGACGCCCGCAGCACAGCGTGATCAACTAGGCTTGACCGTGATTCCCAGCGCCGCAACTAATCTGCAGGAAAACGTCGCTGCCGGCACTTCACAATTGCTGGTGTTGTTTCACCCCAACTATCCCGAACAGTTTTTTAAATTACGCAAGCTCATTCAAGACACGATTGATAAACCGGCAAGACAGGTTTTTGTCGAAGGTCTGATCCTCGAAGTGAGTAGCGAAGGCTTGCGCGAACTGGGAGTGAAATGGGACATCAAAAAAGGCAGTCAACAATACAATATTGGCACACTGACCCCGGTGCCGGCTGGTGAAGCGGCGCTTAATTTCATTCGGGATTCACTGGTCAATATTTCACCTACCCAGCTAAAAGCGCAGATCAACGCATTGGTGCAGACCAACAAAGCCGAAATATTGTCACGCCCGAGTGTGATGACGCTCGATAATCGCCAGGCCACCATTCGGGTTGGCACTGATATTCCGGTAGCCACCAGCAAAGACACCGGCGGCGCAGGCTCGGGCCGCGTCGCGTTTTCGTTTCAATATATACCGACTGGGATTTTGCTGAATGTGCGTCCACGCATCAGCGAAGACGGTAACGAAATTAGCATGCTGATCGATGCGACGGTCTCGGCTACCGTGCCAAATCAGGATCTGCGCGTGATTGATCCGACCACGCGAATCGCCCTCGCTTCAGCCCCCACGATTTCTACCCGTCGGGTCCAGACCTATGCGCGGATTCGCAATAATCAACCGCTGATTATCGGCGGCCTGGTCAGCCGCGACCAAATTTCGAGTGCTGATAAAGTGCCCGGTATTGGCGAGATTCCGTTGCTGGGAAAATTATTCGGCCGCGAGTCAAAGAGCGACGCCAAACGTGAAGTCATTATCGTTCTCACCCCGTCCGTCGTGACTGAAAATGTGCGCGAGACCAAAGCGCAAGCGCCCAAGGATGATGATATTTTTGATCTGCGCGATACCGCCTTGTTCAAAGAGCACTATCGTATCCGCGCAGAAGACCTGGTTGATAGTAGCTATTTACGGTTGAATCGACGCTTCCTCGCTTATCGCGATGTCAACACCCGTATTCTCGAACGCAATCCTGAGTTGACCGCACGTGCGCCATACGCACAATTCACCGCTGGCCGGGTGCCAGGCGAATTTGTATTTGTGACCGGTATGATGTCGCGCATGCTGACGCGCATGAACGCCGGTGAGCAGATCAAGATCGAAAATCTGATGTTCTTCGAAACCATAGGAACCAATACAAGTTCCAACACTAACGAATTGCGCGATCAGCGCCCGATATCGGTGACACAGGTGATGGCGCGCTATGGGGATGGACAAAACTATCGTTCCTTCTTTGCCAAAAATCCCGGCAAAGCCCTAGCGCTATCGTTCCGTCTGGGACGTACTTCCACTGCGGCGCAAGATATGTTTACCGAGGCGACTCCCGAAGTGCAATTGGTCGATTGTCCGGATCGCAATCGGTGGCGCCAGCTGTTGTGGGAGATGAATCAGCCAATTGGCAATGTGCCACGTTTCACGATCTTGATTCAGGATGAGTCTGATTTGAAACGCCTGCAAACTGCCGTGGCCACGCAAAATACCATCTTGAATAATGGCGGCGTCAACGCCATGGTGTTCGACAACTGGTTGCCGGGCCGCATGCTGCATTTGCAGGAGGTCACGCCTACATGGGAGCGGATTTTACAAGGCCCAATCGCGCAATATTTTTTCATTGGCGAGTACTACAACATGTACTTTATGCGCGAACATGAAGCCGCGATTCAAGAGCTAGATAAAGCGCTGCGGCAGCCTGCTCTGGCACCGTCGATTGAAGGAATTACATTGCCGTAGTGATATTGAATTTAATACTGAATCGCGCTCAAATGAGTTTATAAACTCCAGCACTGTCGGGGCATTTAGAGCATTTGTGCTCCAAGATTCCCGTCCTTGCTGGAGTTTGTTTGAATAAATGATTTCGACGAGTAGTCTAAAAATATCTTACAGCAACATACTGTCACCCCACGGCAAGGCACATGGTGCGCGCATGATCTTAATAAATTCAGCCACGCATAGCGGCAGCGCCTGTGACGCGCAAAGCCAGACGCGATTAACTGAAATTATCGAATAGTGGCGTAATTAAACAACGACACGGGGGGTAGGAAGTCCAATTGCTTCGCCACTTCCATACGCACAATGAATGAGTAGCGCGATAAAGTTTCAATCGGAATATCGCGCGCTTTTTTTCCGTTCACCAGTATTTGCTCGGCTTTGAAAGCGGCAAACTGGCCAATCGCGTAGTAGCTCGAAACCAGCCCAGCTAGCACCGGCGCATGGGCATTGAGCGCGCCTTCGGTGGCTGAAAATGTAGGCAAACGATGTTCCAGCGCGGCGGCCGCAATCCGCTCAATTTGTGAAAACAAAAACGAATCCGGGCCCAGATAAAGCCATTCGGCACCCGCTTGTTTAAGGGCAAGAATTTTTTCCTCTATGCCCGCTGCAATGGCTTTGTTATCAATGCTGCGTTCAAAGGTTGCTTCGATTAACTCAAATTTTTCAGACTTTGGTGAGCTACCTAACTTGCGCAGGCTTTCGGCTGTCGCTACCGAGTTGGCTTCGGCGGCGTTATACAGCACGCCGAGTTTGGTAAATTTGCGATAGGTGCGCATCGCTTGGATTTGCGCATCAATGGCGGCCACATGATAAACCCCTGTGATGTCGCGACCTTGATTGGTTAATGAGGGCACTACTTTTGCGGCAACCGGAGCGGCGACTGCCGCAAACAGGACGGGAATATCATGCACAAAACGTGTGCCTAGTATTGATGCAGGTGATGATGAAGGCGTATCGACCGCATCATAAGCGCCCGTGATACCCAGTGTCGGCGGTGTACCCCAGGTGTAAATTAAATCCAGCCGTGATGGCTCGCCCATTTTTTGCATCGCTTTAATTTCACGCACAAACTCTTCCAGCTTGGCTGGATTCTGGGCGGCATCGCGCCAGATAAACTCAACGGCAACACCACGCGATCCCAGAAAATCCATGAGCCCCTGCTCGACCTGGGTTTTGCCACGCCAAGTGATGGCGTAGATACGAAATTTTTTAGTCGGTTGTGCGTAGGCGTTGGGCACCATCAATGAATTAGTCAATAAGCCCGTCACTCCACCCGAGATCCCAACAGCGGCAAGCGAGCTCAGTGCAGAAAGAAATTGGCGGCGCTGCAGAGGATTATTTTCATCCGGGTGAGGCGCGTTTAAATCTTCCAGTTGATTAAACGTGCGCGTCATTTTTGCCGCCCCATTGTTTGATCTCTGACGGCTTGGTCGCCTGTGGCGACTGAGTTATCTGATATCAATGGCGCAACGGCCGCGACGGAACGTAAAAATACCCACGCAAATAATGCCGCGCAACACAACACCGCGATCCCGATGATTACAAACGCGGTGCCAAAGCCGCCGATCTCCAGCAGTGCCGCCGCAATCAGCGGACCAATCGCGTTGCCCATGCGCTCAATCATTCGATACACACCGTAAACAGCGCTTTGTCCAAAGCGACGAATTTCGTTCTGGCAAAGTTCGGTGACCATCGCCGCCTGGGGTGAGATCGACAGGGCCTGACCCAGACCCAACATCAGCACCACCAGAAATGGGCCAAGCAAATCTAGCGAAGCCGGTAGCGGCAATGCCATCGCTAACCCTGCTAAACCCGACAGCGCCAGACCTGCCGATACAAACAATGCTTCAGGCCGTGGATAATGCCGCACACGCAGCGATGCCACCCAGCCCCCCGTGATCGGCACCAGCAACACCATCATTACCGAATACAGCATGATGAGGCGTCCCGCCATGGCGGACGAACTTCCAGAGCCCATTACATAAAGCGGAATCAAGTAATAGCAATAGGCAATCAGGATGATCTTGGCGGGCACTGCAGCGCACAGCAGTAACATTAAAAAACGGCGATTGGTGAGCATCTGCGCAATGTGTGGCCTGCCGTGGCCCGCGTTTTTCGTGTTTGGCTTTTCGTCGCATTTAAGTTTGCCGGCTGTTTCCATTGCGCCTGTTGTATTCATTTGATCACGCGGAAGACGTCGCCATGCCAGCGCAAACGAGGTGGCTGTCAATAGGCTGCCCAACGCCATTGTCCAGCGATGACCCAAGCCATCAGCCAACAAGCCGCCAATGGAAGGGCCGCAAATAAGTGAAACCATAATAATGCCGACGAAAGCCGCTAACCCGGCGGTGCGGTTTTTGCTATGAGTCGTGTCGAGTACATAGCCTTGTGCAGCCACAAAGCCGATTGCCCATGCTGCGCCGCCAGCAGACCGCCAGATGAGCAACTCCAGTAGCGTGGTGGATTGCGCCGCCAGCAGATGCGCAATGCAGGCAACCGCCGCACCAACTAGGAAAGAATGCCGGCGTCCCATCCGCTCGCTCCAGCCCCCCAGCAAGGGCTGCGACAATGCCACGATCAGCATAAATAAAAAAATCGGCAGGCTTGCCACCAAATTAGGCGATATCGGCAACGGCCCCACCGACAACTCGGTGGCAAATATCGGCAGGAACGATCGCGATAAATCATCCGCCAGCAGCAGCAGAAAAAACGGCGCCCGCATGCTGCCCAAGAGCAATACACCTTCAGTACTACCACCATCACCACCACGGCTGCCATGCGTATCCGTAAAGCTGAATTCTGCACGCGCCTTGCGCAACGCAGCGATCGCGAGCCTGACCGACTGTCGGCCGTGTTGGGTCCCGACATCATGACGTGTTTGAATCAATAAGCTCAGGTCGACAAGCGTCTGCCGATAACGGGCCGACATACTGCGCACCCGATCGGCCAGCGTTCGACTAAAGCCAACGCCCAGCCAGGCAGGGCCCGGTAACACCACGAACGCACCACGCGATAACGCGGCAAGCTGCGCGCCCAGCTTGGCCAGATCGGCCACTAGCGAGCCCGCCATGAAATACAAAAGCTCCAGCGAAATAAATAAAGTGACCACCACTACTACCGCCAGATCAAGAGTCATCTCCTCAAATACTTTGCGGATAAAGTGGGGATCAACCAAAATTTTCAGCTTGGTCGCAGCAGATTCATAGCCTGCAATAGGGATTGTCGTGGTTATTTCGGCTACCGATGACGCGAGAGCCGTCGCGGGTGTGGACGGCGTCGCGGACGCAGCGCCATGCCCAAAAAAAACTTTACCGTTTTGCAGCAGCTCAAACCGGGCGAGCTCCGGGTGTTTTTGGGCCGCGTCAGCAAACAAGGTATCAACTCCCACCAGCTTTTCAAGCGGAATATCGTAGCTGGCGGCCTGACCAAGCATGCTACTCAATGTGCGTCCGGCGGTCATGGCCTTCGCCAGCATTTGTGGTGCAATCGTGGATTCAAAACACGCGATCATTAACGTCACCGAACTGGCGATGGCCGCGCATACCACCAGCAAAATGACCACCAAACCAATACCTAATTGGCGCTGCAGAAACCCGACGTGCTTCAAAATGCGCTCTGACCGGCAGCACCGTTTTTAATTACATTAAGATCAACGCCGGCAACCGTTGCCAGCGCCTGCCGGGCGCGTGTTTCTTGCACATTAATAACGGTCATCTCGTCGGCCAAAGGATGGGATGCGGCATGCCCTTGATGATGCAAATCTGAAAGCGGTTCAGCGATAGCCACTTCCGTCATGGCTGTTGCGATGAGCAGCGCCTTTTCAACATTGTTTTTCAGCTTGAAGAGGATCAAAAACAAAATTAACGTGAAGGCCACAAATACCCCCAACCCCACGAACAACAGGCGCTGGGTGAATTGCGCCATAGCCTGATGTTCAACCGCACGATCGTAGCGAATCACGGCATAACCTGCCCGCAAATTAAAACTGTTGAAAATCGGTGAAGCAACCACAGCAAGATTGGTACTCGGCAAGAGGCTGCTGACCTTGCCGCTACGCGAAAACATGGCTAGCCAGTCTGGCGCAATCATAGTGCCGATTCGGGCCAGCTCGGTTGAATAGGCAATTTTTCCTTCAACACCAATCACATCAATGCCGATAAAAATAGTATCGGACTCGCGACGACGTTCAATCACATCCTGCAGCGTCGCGATTTCCCAGAAGTCCTGACCGAGCGATAAATTCTTTTCGGCAATATCGTCAATTTCAGACGCCACCATTAACACTCGGTCGCGCTGCAATCCAGAAAAGACCGATTGGTATTTGAAATAAAGCAGTAAACAAGTTGTGAATACAGCAAAGCCAACCACCCAGAAAGCAAGCCAAAACAATTTTTTGCCAAGTGCATCCATAGGGTTATTTTTCTATCCTGTTTTTTTCCCGCGAATGCAGGTATTTATTTTGGCAACAATCATGCGGTACGCGCCATCATGTTTTCAAGATGCACATCAAGCGCTGGCCACTCGGTATCGAGAATGCTGTAATACACCGAAGAACGTGGGGTGCCGTCGGCCAAAATAATATGATTGCGCAATACGCCCTCGCGACAGGCACGCAGCCGCTCTATCGCATCAAGCGAGGCATAATTTCGGTGATCAATCTTGAACTGCACGCGCACCACACCCAGCGTGTCGAAAGCATGCTGGAGCATTAATTGTTTGCTCTCAAGGTTTAATCCCTCACGCTGAAAATTCAGCCCTATCCAGGTGCCAATTTCCACTACCCGATTATCGCGATCAATCTCCATATAGCGGGTCGTGCCAACAGCGTTGCCGGTTTTAATATCGATCATCACAAATGGCAAATCAGTACCGGCCGCTTGGCGCTCAAGCAAGGTATTGACCACACCAAGCATGCCACTTTCACGGTAGATACGTGCATCCAGCAAATATCGCCAAATAGTGCGCCGCCCGTCGGTCGAATCCTTACAGGCGTAGTCAAGATCACCCACATGATCAAGCGCCAGCGGTTCCAGGCGCAATTGTTTTCCGGTCAAAATTATTGGTTTGATATCCATGCTTAACCCCTTGCAGTGCGCGTTTTTATTTTTTGTAAAATCACCTTAGTATAACAACGACATCTGTTAAAATCTAAAGTGCTTACAAACACTGGTTTTGACGCAAAAATGGCTGAAAATTCGCTTCAGATTGTGGTGTTTACAGCTAAGGCTAGTTTGTTTATGCTTACCAGACTTTAATTTAATTAAAGCGGATTACATAGCGCCCCGCTATCAAGTCCAACAATGTTTTTTTCCAGTGCGCCATTTCAGGACATCTTCAAGTTGCGCAGCGCTATACTGCGTATTAGTCTATTCAAATTTTGGTAAGGCTTTTACTGCCATGGCTCTCTCCCATTTGCCAACCTCAAGCGCTGCGCTGACTCAATCTTCGCTTACTCAGCTGCTGGGTCAGTGGCAGCAAGGTGATGGCTTGGCATTTGAAAAAGTCATGCAGGAAACCTTTCGTGATTTACAACGCATGGCAAAAAGCCGTATGTATGGCAATGAAGATCTGACGTTATCACCGGCTGATTTACTGAACGAAGCGGTGATTCGCGTCATGGAAAGCCAGCCCGATTATAAAAATCGTGCACATTTTTTTGCCACCATGTCGTTGCATATGCGTACCGTATTGGTAGATCATGCGCGCGCCCGCAGTGCTGACAAACGCGGGGCTGGCGCGGTTCATGTCACGTTAAGCCACGCGACCAATGCTGAAGAATCTATGGCAACTGAACTGATCGCACTGGATCAGGCATTAACGGCATTAGAAAAAATAGATGCACGTGGCTCACAGGTACTGCATCTGACTTACTTTGCCGGTCTCAGTCGTGAAGAAATCGCTGAAGTTGTCGGCATTTCAGTGCCCACCGTTGATCGTGAATTGCGCTTCACCCGCGCCTGGCTAGCAGAGACGTTAGGCCATGACCTCATCTGATTCAGCTATGCCTGCTGGCAGCACTGATGCTGGTCCCGTGATCCAAAGCGCGCACCAGCGGCTTAAATATCTGTTTGACGCGGTTTGCGAGTTGCCCGCCCACTCACAGCGCGCACGTTTGATCGCGCTCAAAGCCACCCAGAACGAAATTGAAAGAGTTGAAAAACTGCTCAAGATCGACTTCACCACAGGTGACGTCATCACTACGCCCCGTTTGGGTAAGCCGGTAGTACAGATGCTGGAAAGTATCAGTGCGCTTGAATTAAAGCCTGGCGATAAATTGGGCCCGTGGCGGCTCGCCGAAAAAATCGGTGAAGGCGGTATGGGCGCGGTTTATCTGGCGCTGCGCGATGACGGTCAGTTTTCACAAGTGGCCGCGCTTAAATTACTGGCCGGCATGCCAACTGCCAGCACTCTGGTGCATCTCGCCCGTGAACGACAAATACTCGCGACACTGTCGCATCCAAATATCGCACGTTTGATCGATGGCGGCACCACGCCGCGTGGCCGCCCCTACCTGGTGATGGACTATATCGAAGGCGTCGATATTGACCGGTATTGCCGCGAACATGCGCTTTCCGCTCGGGCGATAATTAAATTGTTTTGTACCGTTTGTGAAACCGTCGCTTACGCACATCAGCGTCTCACTCTGCACTGCGATTTGAAACCTTCAAATATACTAGTTGATGTGGCGGGACGACCTATCTTGCTTGATTTTGGTATTGCACAAATGTTCGATACCGCGCAAGAGCATGCGACTGGACCGCAACGAGCGGCCATTCACAGTTTTACGCCTCGCTATGCCAGTCCTGAACAGCTCAGTGGCGCACCATTATCCACCGCCACCGATGTTTTCAGTCTGGGTCGCATGCTGGCGCAACTGCTGGATGCAACCACGGCAGAAAAAAAATGGACTCGCGAATGCCGTTTCATTGTGGCGCGCGCTACCGCAGAAGATGTCAATTACCGCTACCCGAGCGCGCAAGCACTGGCCACCGATTTAATGCGTTTGCTGGCGAGCAAGCCGTTGCACGCGGTAGGGCATCAGCCCGTCTATATTATTCGCAAATTTCTGGAGCGGCGATGGGGTTCAGTCGCTATCGGCTGTGCTTTTGTGTTGATGGCCGTCGGCTTGACTACAGGCGCATTGATTCAGCGAGACCGCGCCGTTTCGGCCGAACGCCAGGCACGCACTGAACTGGATCGTGCTTTGACCGCCGAGGATCAATTTCGTACCGAACGTGATCGTGCGCAGGTTGCAGAGGTGCGCGCATTGGGAGGCGAACGCGACGCCAACCTGGCCAGCGTCGATGCTAAAAAAGAACGTGATCGTGCCGTCCGTGCTGAAAAATTAGCGGAGAATGAAATTGAACGTGCGCTGCGCGCCGAAGCCAAAACCATGTTTGAAGCCGATACCACGCGTGAGGTGCGTGATTTTTTAATTGGCCTGTTTAAAGATGTAGATCCTGCCATCGTCGGCTCGCGAAAAATGACGGCCTTCGATCTGCTCGAACGTGGGCGTAATCGCATTGACAGAACCCTTGAAGATCAGCCTGCTTTGCAATCAACGATGTTCGCGACGCTAGGGCGTATTTATGAAAATATCGGCTATCAACAACATGCCAAGCAACTCTATCGCCAAGCCGAAGCGTTGGAGCGCGATCCGGACCGTGGACGGCCGCTAGTTCTGGCGCAGGTGTTATCGCATTTAGCCATACTGGAAGCTAACATCTCTAACCCTGCGGCTGGTGAAGCACTGGCTCGCGAATCGCTCGCGATTCGACGAAAGCTTGCGGGGGAAAATTCTCTGGCTACGGCAGACGCCCACAACACATTGGGCGTGGTGCTCACCGAACTCGATATGCGCCGTGAATCCGAACAGCATCTAATGGCCGCACTGAGGATTCGGGAACACGAAGTGGGATTGATCAGCGAAGAAGGCGCATCAACACTGCACAACTTGGGCCTTCACTTTCGGCGCTTTGACGATTTTGACCGCGCAGAATCTTATTATCGCCGTGCACTTGATATCAAACGTAAGGTATTTGCGGATCATGATCCCAAAATATTGAATTCGCTGGAGGGTTTGGCGATTGCACTAGCGCGTGGCAACCGGCTCAGCGAGGCGGAAACGTTGCTCAGCGAAGCCTATAAATTGCGCATCGAGTTACATGGCCCCCAATCGGACAAAGTTGCTTTCGCGGCCAATGAATGGGCTTCTGTTCTGCAGGACATGGGGCGCTACCCGGCCGCACAGCAGCTGTATGAATCCGCCATCAACATAGACAGCCTGCTCACCGGATCACGCACTGTGGCACATGCTATTAGGTTCAATAATCTGGCGAGTTTGTTCGAAGATATGGGCGACTACTCTGCGGCCGAAACCCACTACCGCACATCGCTTGCTATTCGCAGCATGTACTTGAAAGCCGGTGATGTTGCGCTGGCGCGCGCGCATTACAATTTGGGTAAATTACTGCTGAAGCGCAATAGCCTGCGCGAGGCTGAAATTGAGCTAAGCACTGCACTCAGGTTACGTGAAGCCAAGTTGGACGGCATGCATCAAGATATTTTTGACGCCCGCCTGATGATGGCTGAGCTGGCCGTACGCAAATATGATCTCGTGGCGGCGCAGGAAAATATTGCGATCGCAAAAAAAGCCTTGGATACGGTTCGACCCAGTCGAAAAATTGCATTTATTCGCCTGGATGCCCTCGTTAAAGAAGCCCAGGGTGACCTCACGAATGCATTAGCGCTATGGGAACAACGTGCCATGGAAACCCATCAGCTCAACGGTGAGCAACATCCTTACACCCTCATCGCTAAACTGGATTGGGCTGATGCTTTGGCCAAAACCGGCGATACCGACAAGGCCCGAGTATTAACCGCTGTGCTTAAACCCGCTTTAACCAAGGTGCTTGCAGCGCAGGCGCCACAGCTTGATCGTGTAGCCAACCTGCTCAATCTTGCTCCTGGTATGACAGCCAGCGATCGTTCGGTCACAAC
>JANYDB010000117.1 GCA_025359985.1 Burkholderiales bacterium
ATAATCCGTGCGCACCGCCACACCGGCCAAACGCTGCAGTGAATCGGCTAAATTTTTGTCCGGCATTTTGCCAACATCTTCAGCCGTGATGACCTCAATATTGGCACTGGCATCACGCTTGACTTCAATCGATTTTTGTAACGAAGCGCGGATACCCACTACCGTCACGGCTTCAATTTGCTGGGTTTTTTTAGCCGCCGCTTCAGCCTTGGCGTCTTCCGCTTTTTTCGCTTCCTTCGCTTCTTCGGCCGTTAGTGGCGCTGCGGCTTGCGCGTAGGCCATCCTCAGTGGCATGCCGCTTAACAGGGCAAGGGATAAGCTAGCAGACACGGCGACAGCGATAGGTTTTTTATGGAACTGCATATTGTTTTCCTCCTAATTAAAAAAATGAAAATGACGGCATGGCGTTTGTAATTTTGATTATCGATTTTGTTTATCGATTTTTTAAAACCTCGCAAAACCTTAACTGCACTAGCGTCTGCTGTTTTTTTAACGGCTTTAATGGTCGGCTACTTATCCCGATATGCGCTCTTTTCCGATACCACGCGCCCGTTTAAAACAGGTCTGTGCGATGGCTTAAATTTAATACCAATTACAGAAAACAAACGCCACTTTGCTACCAATTTTACCCGAACGCAAGCAATAGCCATCGCCTAATCGCGTCAACCAATCAAAAATACAACAGATAGAAACCCTAGCAAAGGCGAGGCCTTGAGAGCAAAAGGCCTCAAACACGCCGCCCTTGCTAGGGGTTTTTTATTTAAATTTGTGGTTGTGCTACTGCGTGGCTACGCTCGGCGCGGTCAGCACATCCAGCATCGCTGCGGTTTCGGCATCCGGTATGCCTGCGAAATTGGCAGGACGATATTTCATTTGAAAAGCCGCGATGACGCTGGTCGTGGCCTGATCCATTTCACCGTTTTGCGGCACCGCGTAACCATGCTGTGCAAGCGTTCGTTGCCACCACACGGTATCGGGCAACTGCTGCTCGAAGCCGTTTTTTCGTGCCGCCACGGCGTTTGCATCTGGCCACATGATAAGTCCGGCATCGGCAAATTGCTTCCAGGGAAAGCGCGGGCCCGGATCAGGCTTGCGACCGGGCGCAATATCGCTGTGTCCCAACACCCGCTCCGGTTTGATCCCGTTTTCTTTAACAATTTTTTTGACCAGTGCAATCACGGCGTCAATCTGCGGCTGCGGAAAATCAAAATAGATTCTGCCCTCTAGCGTATCGCGATAGCCCAGATTCACAATTTCAATACCAATTGAGCTGGCATTGAGCTGTGTTGCACCTTTCCAGTAGCTGACGCCGGCATGATAAGCGCGGCGGGTTTCGTCGACCAATTGATAAATTGTCGGCGGATTTTCGTTGACTAAATAATGGCTGCTGACCGGGCCTTGCGTGAGCGTCTGCAGCGAGCCTGCAAAGTTACCCGCGGTGTAATGCAAAATCAAAAACTGCGCGCGGCTATCCTGGCTCACCGCGGTGTAGCTTCGATCAATATAGGGCGTCGCGCAGCCGGTGAGTAATGCCAATAACGACATCGTCATGAACAACAATATTTTTTTCATGGATTTCTTTCGGTGCGTTAAATATTTTGACCCGCTTGCTTGGCCGCGATCCGTGCGGCCGCGTAATGCGCTTGGCCGACGACAACTTTTAGATCGGTATCAATCGGCAATTGGGCGCGAAAGGATTGCTCAATCACCGGATGCAGCTCAATGGCGCGTCCGGCAAGCGCCATCGGGCGTGAGCCATAGCGCTGCGTCATGACCATTGCCAGGCGCGCCAGTTCAACCCCGGCTGCCTGCAAAATCGCGAGTGCCACCGGATCGGTTGCGGCCGCTGCGGCCACCGCTAACGCAAGCTTGCCTACATCGCCGCGGCTGCTGCCGCCATAGACAAAATTTCGCGAAGCCGCCCAATCGCTGCCTCCGACCAGTTTGAACATTTCAACCGCCAGCGGTGAATCGTAGCTGCCCCCAGGATGCGCATCTTCCAGACGCCAGATATGCCGCAATGCCTGACGCGCGATCCAGTAGCCGCCGCCTGCATCATCAATCAAATGACCGCGCCCGCCAGCACGGTGCAGCTCACCAGACGCATCCATAAACGCGGCCACCGTACCGGTGCCTGCGTAAACCAGATAGCCCTCGCCCGGCGCAAAAATATCCACATAGGCGATATCAATATCGTTGCCTAAACTAATCCGGTTAGCGGGTAGCGCAAACGCGTTCGCCATTAAATCAATAATGGCCGCGCCGACATCATTTGCTTTACCGCTGCCTTTATCAAAACCGGTCATGCCAGCGCAAACCTGCTGTGGCGCAGCCACGGCCGCAACACTAGCAACATCGGCAACAGTAACCGCAGCAGAAATTGCGCTCGCCAGCTGGGTAAGTGTGGCACGCACCATCTCGCTGCCCTCGACATTGGCCATTTGAATCGCGCTCAATCCCGCCACCTCGCCCTCGGCCACAATCTCGCCGCCTGCAGTCGCCAATGCCCAGCGGGTGGCGGTGCCGCCTGCATCAATGCCGAGCCCGGTGGGTAGAGAGGATAAGGGTTTAGAAATCAAAGTAGACGGACTCATCAGAGGGGAATGCGGATTGGAATTCATATTAATATTTATAGGCGTTTAGCGATTTTCAGGTTCAGCCGCGCGCACAAATACCCGCGAACTTTCATTACCGAGACGATCCACCGCCGATACCGCCATCATGTTTAATGGCCCGGCTGGTGAATCAATATAAAAATCCATTTCCCCTGCGGTCATAGTTGTAGTGGGCACCGTTGTAGGCAACACGGCAGCTGGTAAAACCGAGAAGCGCCACACCGTGCCATAGCGAATCCATAAGGCGTAGCTTGTCACCCCCGCGCCGGACGCAAGCTTTAATTTCAGATGTGGCCGCCCGACTTTATGCAATTCAACACTGACTGACGGTAGCTCGGGTGCGGCGCCGGAATTTAGCCACGGCATAATCGGCACCAGCGCAGCGCTCGCATATGGCCCCGCGCGCAATTGATCACCACCAAGTTGATCACTCTTGGGTTGATCGCTCTTGAGTTGATCGCCAATACCCTTACGATTTTCCATGAGCGCGATCATGCTGAAATGCACCTGGCCACGCACCAACGCGTTCTGCTCAGCCCGGCTGCGAGTGAGCGCAATCTGGTTCAATATTTCAGCGGGCAGCCATGATTTATCGGCGTTATTAATTCTGCTGGTATAAAGACCTGGCCACACATGCCGACCCAGAGTGTTTTGACTCATCCAATAATCCAGCAGCGTCCCGTAAGCTTGTGCGGGTTGGTTGATGGCCCAGTAAAGCTGCGGCGTGAAATAGTCAAGCCAGCCTTTTTGCAGCCATAGTTCCGCATCGGCATACAGCTTGTCGTATTGGCTAAAGCCAGTAATGCCTGGCGGACGCTGGCTCGGCTTGCCCAACCCGAACGGGCTGATACCAAACCTTACCCAATTTTTTTCGCGATGAATGCTTTTGTAAATTTGCTCAATTAAAACATTGACGTTTTGACGACGCCAATCCGCACGCGTGAGCTGCCCGCCTTTGGCGAGATACGCCTGCCATGAAGCCTCATCCGGAAACGGCAGCTCGACCGCCGGTGCAGGCGTATCGTCAGCCGATGGGGGCGGCGTGGCGCTGCCGGGAACAGGCACCGGATACGGATAAAAATAATCATCAATATGCACCCCATCAATGTCGTAACGGCGCACCACATCCAGAATTACATTTAGCGTCTGCTTGGAGGCCGCCTCCTCGCCCGGATCCATCCACAAATATCCGCCATAGGATTTAACCGCTGCTGGATTGGTGCTGGCAATATGCGTACGCGATAGCGGAGATTTTGCTTGATTATGTCGTGCCCGATAAGGATTAAACCAGGCATGCAGTTCAATGCCGCGCTTATGCGCTTCATCAATCCACATTTTCAGCGGATCATAAAAAGGCACAGGCGCTTTGCCCTGTTCGCCGGTCAGATATTCTGACCAGGGTTCCAGCGTTGACGGATAAAAAGCATCGGCACTGGTGCGCACCTGCAGCACCAGCGCATTGAGGTTGAGCTCTTTGGCGCGGTTTACTATGTTGATAATTTCAGCCTGCTGCTGCGCCGTGCTGAGCCCGGGCTTGCTAGGCCAATCAATATTGGCGACCGTCGCCACCCATGCCGCGCGAAATTCACGCGGCGCAGGTGGCGGTATGTCAGCGACAGCAGGGTTGGTAACGATCAGTGGCCGCTGCCAGTTGCCCGTGCCAGACCCGATACTCGCGCAACCCGCTAACAACACCAGCGCTATCGCGGCCCACGATCTGACCAACAAGCTGGAAAAGAAACATGACGTCATGACCCGACTCATACCTTGACAAACCATTTATTTCTCCACATAAACCAGGCCACCGCAAACATCAGCAAATTAAAAGCGATCGCAAACAGCAGCGAAGCATTCACCGGTGCCAGCGGTAACGCCTGCAACGGTGCGTAAATAATGCCCTTTAGTGATAATAATTGTCCATCTGCCTGCGTGAATTTAATAAATCCCAACATTTTTGCAATCAATCCTGACAGCGCAAAAATGAACAGCGCGTTCATGCCGTAGATGGTGAAAGGCGAAAAAATCCGATGCGATTTTTCACGCAGGACTTCCGATTCATTGGCATCCATGAACCAGTAAAACGCGCCAAAAATAATCAGTGCCCAACCTGTCATGAAGACGCAATACGAAGTGCTCCAAAGGCTTTTATTGATCGGCATTACCACGGCGTCAAGCATCACGCCCACCCATAAACAAGCAAGCCCTGCCAGCAATATCCATACAGCTTTTTCGGTCCTGCCCATGCTCGTCAATAACCAGCGGCCCAGCAGCACCCCGAACAACTGGCTGCAGAGCGCGGGGATAGTGCTCGTGAGGCCTTCCGGATCCCAGGTTTTGGATTTCACCCACATATGGCCGTGCAAAAAAAACCGATCAACAAACGCACCAAAATCACGACCCGGTTCCAGCACACCGGCCGCGACCACGCCGTTTATATCAGGCACCGGCATGTATAGCATGAGCGCTGTGTACAACGTCAGCAAACCCACGATCCAATAGCACTGTTGTCGCCAGTTGCAGTAAATCACGATGGGCGCGGCCAGCATGGTGCAAAGAGCGATACGCTGGAGCACGCCGGGAATTCGCAGGGTTTCGAAATTGAAGTTAGGAATAAAGTTAAGCGTGAGGCCAATCAAAAAAATAATCGCGGCACGTTTGAAAAGCTGAAGCAGAAGGTGCGTTTTATCAGCGCCCGCTTCGGCGCGACGCCCCAGCGAAAAGGTCATCGACACCCCGCAGATAAACAAGAAGAACGGGAAAATCCAGTCCGTAAAAGTCCAGCCGTTCCATTCGGCATGCCCTAGCTGGGAATAAATATGGCCCCAGTCACCGGGATTATTCACCAGCACCATTGCCGCAATAGTGAATCCGCGAAACGCATCGAGCGAGATCAAACGTGTGGTTGGTTGCATGGTCAGTTGCCTGGCTGGGCCAGGTTGTGCGACAACCGAAGCGATCATTTTTGATCCTCGATTTTGCGGCCAAATTGCGGATCAATTTTCAAAAATGCGGCAACCACGAGGGATGGAATCGTACAAATACAGACCCAGATAAAAAAGTGCGGATAACCTAACTGGGTTTGAATCCAGCCGCTCGCCATTCCGGGCAGCATCATGCCCAACGCCATGAAGCCGGTGCAGATCGCATAGTGCGCCGTCTTGTGTTCGTTATGCCCGTCGCCGTTGGCGACCATGATCATGAACAGCAAATACGACGCGAAGCCAAAGCCGTATCCAAATTGTTCAACCGCAATCGAGGCCGAAATAATCGCAATGCTGCCCGGTAAATTGTAGGCCAGGAATACGAACACCAGATTGGGCACATGTACCGCAAGCAGCATCGGCCACAGCCATTTTTTCAGGCCGCCGCGCGAGATCACGTAGCCTCCCAGCAAGCCGCCTATCGTTAGTGACAGCACACCAATCGTGCCATAGGCAAAACCCACATCAACGGTGGTAATGCCGAGCCCGCCTTTCGCGGCCGTGTCTAGCATGAACGGCGTGGCTAGTTTCAATGCCTGTGCTTCACCCAGGCGAAAGGTCAACAAAAACGTCAGCACCAGAAAAATATCTTTGTGTTTAAAAAACGCCGTGAAGGTTGCGAAAAATTCTTTACCGACATGATTGGCACGCGCAGCGGCATAGTCACCCGGCGGTATCGGCAGCACCCAGCGGTGATACACAAACAGGCATAAAAACATGCCCGCCAATACCAGCATGACGATTTGCCAGGCGAGCACCACATTACCGGTGTTCTCGGTTAATTTTCCGGCCAGCAACACCAGTCCCCCTTGCCCGGCGAGTGTAGCGATGCGATAAAACGTGCTGCGTACGCCGACGAACGCGGACTGCTCATGCTGCTTCAATGCCAGCATATAAAAACCATCTGCCGCAATATCGTGGGTAGCCGAGCTGAACGCCATGAGCCAGAATACCGCCAGCGAAATCTGGAAAAATCCTGACATCGGCAAGGTAAAGGCCACCGACGCCAGCGCCGCACCAATCAGCAATTGCAGCGCCACAATCCAAAAACGTTTGGTGCGAAACATATCGACAAACGGCGACCAGAGCGGCTTAATCACCCACGGCAAATACAGCCAACTGGTGTAGAGCGCTATATCGGTATTCGAGATACCGAGATTTTTATACATGATGACCGAGAGCGTCATCACCACCACATAGGGCAGCCCCTGCCCAAAATACAGGGTGGGAATCCAGCGCCACGGGCTTTTAATTTTTACCGCGACGGGTTGCTCAAGCTCTGGGCTTGCTGGGTTTGCTGGGTTTGCTGGGTTTACTCGTTCCACTGTTTTTTCCAAAGTCATGTTCACCCGGAGTGGTGATACTTTATATTGCTTGCGCGTTTGCCAAAGCAGCTCTCACGCTGCCGCGAGACTGGGCCAGACAAGCCTCGGCTTCATCAATACTGATTTTTTTCATGATCGCCACGATCGCCACTTTCACCTGAAACTGGCATGCTTCCAGCGTCTGGCGCGCCGTGGTTTCATCCGCCCCGGTTACCAGCATGGTCAGGTTGACGGTGCGCTTGATCAGTTTGGCGTTGGTGGGTTTCACATCCACCATCAGGTTGCCGTAGACCTTGTTTAGGCGAACCATGAGCGCGCTTGAGAATGTATTCAGCGTAATTTTTTGCGCAGTGCCCGCCTTGAGCCGGGTACTACCGGAAATCACTTCAGAGCCGGTGTCGAGGGTGATGCCGATCTCGGCTTCGCGGGTCACGGGTGCATCCGGATTATTCGCAATACCAATGGTTAAAGCACCGCGTTTTTTTGCCGCCGCAATCGCGCCCAATACATAAGGGGTGGTGCCTGAGGCGGCTAGCAGCAGCACCACATCATGTGGGCCTACTGCGATGGCCGCAATATCTGCAGCGCCTGCTTCGCGGCTATCTTCAGCGCCTTCGACGGCTTTATAAACAGCCTCGCGCCCACCCGCCAGCAACGCCACCGCGCGTTCCGGCGGCCAAGTGAAGGTGGGATATAACTCAACGCTATCGAGCAGCCCCAGTCGTCCTGAGGTGCCCGCACCGACATAGACCAGCCGGCCACCCGCTTCGATGCGCGGCACCGCAGCCGTTACCGCCGCCGCGATTTGTGCGCTCACCGCACGCACCGCATTCACGGCGTGGATTTGATCATCGATGAAAGCATTGACGAGATCCTCCACCGGGTATTCATCGAGCAGAGTATGTTGGGCGCTGGGTGTTTCTGTTTTAAGGCTCAAAGTAAGCTTTGCAATGATGTGATGAGGTGAAATAGGGGTTGAGCTAATTGCTGTGGGTCATGGCTGACTCAACTAAAAAACTTTCTATAGATCATTGTTGACTCAACTAAAAAGTTTTAATACCAGTAAGCTACCAGTTCCCATACTTTGCAGCTACTTTGATTAAAATGCAATATGTATTTCACGACTAAGGCACAAAGAGTTTATGCGATTTATTGATCAGCCATCACCATCATTGAGGCTTCAGGCCCATCGCCGCCGCGGGTTTTGCGGCTTGCTTTTGATAAGCCTCGCCGCCTGCTCAACAGTGGCAAGCAACCTCCCACCGAGGATGACTGAAGTGCGTGGCACGTGGGTTACCACCACCGCCAATCACGCTATTGCCACTCCGGCTGATACTGCTGCGACCATGCGCCGTTTGCGTGAAATCGGTTTAAACACGGTTTATGTTGAGGTATGGAAAAACGGCTACACCTGGTTTCCATCAGAAGTGCTGGCGCGCACTATCGGCGTGAAGCTGGGTCGCGATATTAAAACCACCGCGCCGACGCGTGATCTGCTGCAGGAAACATTGATTGAGGCGCATCGTAACGGCCTCATTTATATCGCGTGGTTTGAATACGGCTTTATGGCTGCGCACAAAGACACCATGACCCATTTACGCCGCCAAAAACCTGAATGGTTAAGCCGCGATATCAACGGTAGTGAAGTCGCACCAAACGGTTTCGTGTGGCTTAATCCGCTGCACCCAGAGGCGCGCAAACTGTTGCTCAATTTAGTGCTTGAAGCGATCGACAAATATGATCTTGACGGGGTGCAACTAGATGACCGGATTGTGTGGCCGCATATCACCATGGGCTACGACGACTACACCCAAAAAATCTACGCCCGCGAACATGATGGGCGCGCGCCACCAAGCGATTACAAAGATGCGGAGTGGATGCGTTGGCGTGCCAACAAGGTTAATGAATACGGCAAGCAATTTGTGCAGGAAGTGCGCGCTAAACGACCAGGCCTGGTAATCTCTTTAAGCCCGGCCGTTTATCCATGGTCGTGGGAGAACTATCTGCTGGAATGGCCAAGCTGGAGTGCATGGACGGCACAGAATCGCCTCGCCTCCGTATCAGATAAAGCCAAAGCAACCACCCCGCGCTGGGATGAATTTGTGCCCCAAGTGTATCGATTCAGTTATCCCGATTTTGAAAAAACCTGGCTGGCACAAAGTGCGGCCATCCAGACCATGGGCGCTAACCGTCAACGCGATTTAATCGCCGGCATTCGCCTGGTTGGAGACGGCCCCGATTCAAGCTGGACGCAATTGCGCGATTCTATTTTATTAAGCAGGCGCACCGGAGGCGGAGGCCATGTGCTGTGGTTTAGCCGCGGCGTAACCGAGATTTTTTCGACAGAGCTGACTGATTTTTACGCCACCACAGGTGCCGCAGATTCGCCCTATTTTCCGCACCGCTGGCGACAATCCGCGGTCACGCTGTATCGCGCACCATTGGCCGATTTCAGCCGCGCCGATGGGCGCAATGCATGGTTTGCACCGGATTTACCCAGGGGCCAGTATCGTCTGATCGGGTTTGACGGGCATGCTTGGGAATACGCGAATGACCAAACCGTGGACAGCAACAGCGGTGTTGGCAATCGGGTTTATTTCTATTTGCCGGCGCATTACACGCAGGTTGAACTACTGCTTGATAGAAGGGAAGAAATTAAAATGGAGCTGAAAAAAGAACGATCCCTTATTCGCCGTTATTAAGTTTGATATCGGCCGCCTGATTGGGGGAGCCCGATATGGGCCGCTAACCCCAGCCACGAGCCGTGAGTCATTAACCATTCAGTTCCGCCAGCCGCTTGGCTCGCGCCAATTGTTCATTCACAATTTGCGGCCCTTGTGTCTGCCCGGTAGAAAGTTTTCGATGCACGCTTTCCTGAAAAAACAATGCGGTTTCGCGCGCCACTAATTCGCGCTCATTGTCCATCGTGATGATGTGATATGAATTATCCAAAATGATTTTTCGTTTGATCGGCGAGCCAACATTTTTCATCGCAAAATCGGCGGCTTTGGGGCTGGCGGTTTCATCATCTACAGCGTGAATAACCAGCAAATCCGATTTGGTATTTCCAGCTGATTGACGAACGTATTTTGAAAGTTGTCTTGCTTGAAAAAGCTGCTCCATAGACAGACTGGCAGGGCCTACTTCTGACATAGCCGCAGTGCTCATGGCTTGTGCAACTTTCTTGCGTAGCTGAACATTCTTCAAACCGTAAGGCTCACCTTCTGCAAAACGATAAATATTGCGTAACGGCGTGTAGTAAGCCAAATTAAACAAAAAGCGATACCAGGGCACTACCCACCCATCGTAATCCAGCGTAAGTGACAGCACCGCAACGGCAGCGATATCGCGCTCCTGAGAAGCCAGCGCCAGCGCGAGTGTAGCGCCCATGGATAGGCCGCCTACACAAACGGTATCGTATTTTTTTTGTAGCTCAATATAGTGCGCGCGTACGGCCTCAAGCCATTCCTGCCAATGACCACAACCCTGTTCATGCGCGGCATAACCATAGCGCGGAATGGAAGGCGAGGACACGGTAAATCCTGATCGATTCAGCGCAGTCGCCAGATAGCGCACTTCGAGCGGACTGGACGCCAGCCCGTGAACGAGCAGCACCGCGTGTTCGTTTCCGTCCATAAAAAATGATCTAGTGGGCATAGGTTACCAAGAGCCTTAACTTATGAGTTGCCAGATTGCACGATATACTTAAATGGCTATTATTTTCAATCACACGAGCAACTGACCGATGCTGATCAAAAATGCAAAACGCTGGGCGCCTGCTGGTGGCAAGGGCTACGCAATGGCCTTGCTGGCGTTCGCCATCGCATTTTCACTACGTTATGCTTTACACAATTTCCTTGATCCGCTATTGCCGTATCTGACGTTCTTCATCGCGGTCATGGTCATTCAATATCAATATGGGCTGGGACCCGCGCTATTGGTTGTCCTCATCTCAATTCCGACCGGGATGTACTTTTTCATACCTCCCTACAATACCTTAAGTTTTGCAGGCACCGAAGTTTCCGATCTATTGGAAATTATGAACAATGCCGCCACCTCGGGGCTGGGCATTATGCTGGTGGAGTCACTGCAGCGCTCGCGTTATGAAGCGCGGCTGCTGGCAGAAGTGGCGCGGACCCGCTATGAAGTGTTGCTGCGTTCCGAAATTGAGCGTCAATCAGCGGTGGCGTCGGCACGTCTGACACGCGAGCATTTTCGGACCTTCACCAGCACGGTGGGTGAGGTGCTTTATATGCGGCGCGTCGGCGGTGGATTTGAATATGTGAGCGATGTACTCGCTGAAATATCAGGAACCCTGGCCGTCGATCTGATGGGCGGGGTGTGGCTATCAATGATGCACCCGGAAGATGCAGCGACGATCCAGGAACAAATTTTACAGTTGCAGGCAGATCGCCAGCCGGCACTTTCGGAATTTCGCTGGCGCACCGCGAGTGGCGAATATGTCGTTTTTGAGGGCAAGCTGTCAGTGATGGAAGATGATCGCGGCCTGGTATTACGCTGGACGGGCAGCATGCAGGCAGCCAGCAGTTAAATAAACCCGCGGCACACGCGGAACATCGCTTAAACGCCAACTTAAGCACCAACTTACATCACCAACTTCCAGAACCTGACCTACAACACCTAAAGCGCCCAACCGTAACCCAGATAAAATTGATGCACATGATTAGTCTCGACAATCGGGCTACGCGCCGCGCTGCGAGCCAATCTTCCCAAATTAGCCCCAAAAATAATCGCTCCTTTAGAGCGGGTGGCATCAACGCGATAGGTGCCACCCAAGCCTAATGAAAGATTGGTTCCGGCAGCCGCAACAAAACCAGGACGCAACAAAATAGCCTCGCAGGGTTTTACGCCGAAAAAATAATTAGCGGTGCGTGCACTCATATGATCAGCGCTGGCAATCAAACCGATTTCCCCGCGTGCATTTTTTAGCAACGGTCGATACAGCGAGAGTCGCGCTGATGAGCCGCGGCTTGTACGGGTCATATCGGTAAACCAGGCGGCGCTGATCGCGAACACATCAAAGTCCCAATCGAAGGTGATGCCGCCCTCCAAGCTGTCACGTCGAGTCGCCATACCGATGAGCTTTGGGCCGTCGCTGGCATGAAATCCCAAGCGGGGTTCAACTGCCAACCCCAAGCCGATTTTTTTATCGTCGCTGGCCAGCGCATAAACGCCCACGCGTTGCACCTCGACATAAAAAGTTTCATCGTAATTGATCGACCATAAAGGCAGCGGCAATATTTGCAATGCTTGGCTACCGGTGTATTTCGCAATCGCCATCGGCCCGAATCCCAAGGTGCCGTTCCAGCCTGCTGATTTCTCGTCTGCATGGGGCGTTTCGGCAGTGCAATTACCAAAGCCCGCCACCAGCACTATAGCGATGAGCATGACCGTGGCAGCAAGTGAATAAGCGTAGGCCCGGAAATGCATTAGCTAGCCGACGCAATCAAGCAGGCGTTGCTGCCACCAAACGCGAATGAGTTTGACATGACATGCAGCAACGAGACACCCATGCGCGCTGTATTGGCGACGTAATCCAGATCGCATGCCGGATCAGGCTCAGCCAGGTTGATGGTGGGTGGTAAAAAATTTTCTCGTAGCGCGCACAGTGCGGCCACAAACTCTATCGCGCCCGTAGCACCCATCAGGTGGCCGTGCATCGACTTGGTGGATGACACCGGCAACGTATGCGCATATTGACCGAACACTTGTTTGATCGCATTGGTCTCCACCACGTCGCCTGCCAGAGTGGCGGTGCCGTGCGCATTTACATAACCGATTGCGCCCGGATCAAGTCGCGCTTCGCGCAACGCGGCTCGCATGGTGGCCGTTTGCCCATCTGCATCGGGTTTGGTGAGATGTTTTGCATCGGTATGGGAACCATAGCCGCTGATCAGCGCATAGATAGTCGCGCCACGCTTCAACGCAACATCAAGCGCTTCCAGCACGATCACTGCAGCACCTTCGGCCAGCACCAACCCGGTGCGATTTTTTGAAAAGGGTTTACACGCGCTAGCAGGATTATCAGCATCGGCAATAGCCAAGGTGCGCAATGCATCCCATGCATCAATAGTGCCAGGCACAAGCATCGCCTCGGTTCCACCTGCGAGAGCACAATCGATATAACCATGCTTGATCGCACGATAGGCTTCACCGATAGCCATCGCTGACGAGGAGCACGCGGTTGAGTAGGTCAGCGAAGGGCCGTGGCATTTGAATTCCATCGCGATGTGGCCGGCTGAGGCGTTGTTCATCGCCTGTACAACCGTGAACGGTTTTATGCGCTTGCCATCCCGTAAAAAGTGTTCCGCATAAGCATTCTCAAGCGCCTGTATGCCGCCAATGCCCGTGCCCAGATAAACACCTGCCTGATTCAACGCGGCAGGAGATGAAGCGTGATCATTTGCGTTTTGCACCGCCTCGCTGGCCGCCACCAACGCGAGCAAACTCACACGATCCAGAATTGAAATTTGCGCAAGTCCCAAGTAGTCGCTAAAGTTTATATTAACCACACCGCCCACCCGCAGCGAACGCGATGGCGGCTGATTGCTCAATACCTGTATCCCTGATTGTCCTGACTGCAAAGCTCGCGTAAAACTGTTCAGATTATTACCCAGAGGGGAAACGATACCGATGCCGGTAACACAGACTGGCCGTATACTTGAGTTGATCATGACGATGACTATTTGGCTTTTACCGTGGCTTTATCGATTTCAGCAAACACATCACCGAGAGTCACCAGCGGAGTCCGAGAATCAGGCATTTCCAGGCCCAGCTTGTCTTCAACATCGAACATAAAATCGATCAACGAAAGAGAATCAATACCAAGCGCTTCCATGGTCACATCGGGGGTTAGTTTTTCCAGCGGAATTTTAAATTCTTCGGCAATCATTTCTTTAAGCTGATTACGTAAAACTTCGTTGCGTGGATCTGACATGATTATTCCTAAATATACGCTTCAAAAATCGAGGATCGAGCGAACACATATGATAACGATTTTTTTTAATTATTTAAAAGTGCTGCGATTAATAGCAGCGACGATAATGCGTTGAAGAGCCAATGCATAGGTGAAGCAAATATTTCGCTGCTACTATGAAAGTGAAGCGCGGCTCTCATCGATAAAACAAGATTGCCATGAAGAAAATACTTAAACTACTTTTCCAATTAATACGCAGACATAGCAGGCTATGCCACTCATTTGCCTTGCATCTTTTGGTTGTGCTTCCAACCCTGATTGTTTCACCGCTTAGTCTGGCGGCAATGGGTCAAAACCCAGCCTGGCCCCGCGAGCAGCTCACCGGGCTTTGGGAACAATACGATGATGACACTAAACAATTATCGAGCCTGGTGAGGTTAGTACAATTGCCGGATGGGCACTTTGAAGGCGTAGTTGAAAAAATCATTCCCGGGCCGGACGAAGATCCTGATCCGAAGTGCACCAAATGTGAAGGCGTGCGAAAAAATCAGCGTGTACTCGGCATGCAGATCATTACCAACCTGCGTCGGACCGATGTAATGCGCTACGAAAAAGGCGAGATTCTTGATCCTGATTCAGGCGATAGCTACCGGCTTCGTATTAGCGTTATCGAAAACGGGCAAAAGCTGGAGGTGCGCGGCTATCTGGGATTATCTTTTTTCGGTCGCTCACAAATCTGGCTTCGTGCCATGAACCAGGCCGGCGCTTCAAAAAATTAAGGCATTAAGGCATTAGTGCATTAACCCATTAATGCACTAATGCAATGCGGCAATAAACTATTGCGCGCTTGTCAAACTTCACTCGCTTCCATATTATTTCATCAAAAAAATGCCTAAAAAGTTATTAGCCGCAGCGCTTATTTTTGTATGCGCCCTCACCGCATCGGCGCAGGATACAGCTATCCCGCACCCGCCGTTGACCCCACAAAAAATTCCGCTGCAGCCGTTCATCGTCGAGCGTTTTGTACTTCCGGGCCCGGTCACCGGCGTAGCAATAAAAATCGATTTAGAAGATCCGCGCGTGCATGTGAAAGTCGCACTCGCCGATAATCATGACCCCGATGGCGATGGCCCTTCTGTCGGGCAACTGGATACGCCCAGCAACGTCGCGCGCAAACAGGATTTTCAGATCACGCTCAACGCCAGCTATTTCTCCGCTCCTCTCGTACGCGAATTCGCCGGGCAAAAAATCCGTTACTTTGTGGGCAATGGTGCCTACCCTGTGGGCTGGCATTTCTCCGACGGCAAGTTGATTTCAGCACCCGCGCAGGATAGTTTGCGCGCCACCCTTATCGTGCATCAAAACGGCAAAGTAACGATCCGCGATCAGGTCAAAAATTTGCCCGCCGATACCCAATTTGCTGTTAGCGGCAATGCCATGATGCTCACCAATGGCCAGCTGACACCGCCCGTCAAAGACAGCGCGCGAAATCCCCGCAGCGCGGTGGGTATCAGCAAAAACGGCAAGACACTCATCATGATTGCCGTCGACGGCCGCCAGGAAAAAAGTCGCGGCGTTACCCTCGGCGAACTCGCTAAAATTTTCCTCGATTATGGTGCCGAAAACGCCGTCAATCTCGACGGCGGCGGCAGCACCTCACTGGTATTCAAAGACCCCGGCACCGGCGTATTTTCGATCATCAATCAGCCGTCCGATCAATCAAGCCTGAAGCTGCCGATCACCATTGAGCGCCCGGTAGTCGATGTGATCGGTATCAAGATTGATCCGCTCATGCTTGAAAAACCTGCCGCAGGTGCGGCAATCATTCCTTGAATCTAATTTTGTACTCATTGCAGATTTGTAGCGCTCAATGATGCGATCGCTCTGCAAAACAACTGACTTTAGCCCTTGGCACGCTGAACAATTATATTCATGACGGCGACTAGAAGTGAGCTTCTTTATTTTTAAAAAGCATCGATACGATATTGAAAGACCTGGTCCTGGCATTTCTGACAGAGACGGCTGCGTGACAGGGGAAGTAGCCTTGCATTCATCGTTACAGAGCAAGTGGCATAGGTTAGGGCAAGCGGTAGTGATTGAGAATAAAGACTCTAATGCGAGCGCGGTGTTTGAGGCGAAATCCAGGAAATGAGCTGAAAGTACGCTTGGATGTTGGGGGTTTGTTTTTTTAATTTGAACTCATTGCAGAATTAAAGAAATGGGTTTGATGGGCAGTTGGGGGAGAGGAATATCTGATTTGAAAGTGCTTAACGATGTGGTATGGCAATTGTCGAGGCCCTGCGCTCGAGAATTCACGATCAGCGTTCATTCTCAACCGCCATTAATGCTGCCCGTCTTGTTCAAGAGCAAGCTCGGCACTTTCCCTAATATCCTTGTTCTGATCATCACTGAGTCGCCTTAGCACTGCGATTGAAGCTTCATTGGCATCAATAAACCCGAAAGCAAAAGCAACGCACTTGCGCACGTCGAATTCATAATCAGCCGCGAGCCCAAGTAGTTCGTCAAGCGGATTGTCTGCATGGAGATGCCCGAGTGACACCGCCGCTGCGCACTTCGAGGTAATCATCTTTCGGATGCACCTTCAGCAGCGGTATTGATTGCTCGAGTTACGGTAGTGTTGGCGTACTGAGTTGCCCCAACAAAAACGCAGCAATTTTCCGCGATTCGTGTCTTTCGCTAGCCCTAAGTTTTTGGGCGGCTATAGAGACTTCATCGCCGCTACGGATTTGGAGCTCGCGGCAACCGCGGACCTAACCTCACGTCCTTATCCTCCAACATTGGCACGAGCGCATTTGTCGAGTACTGTTTCAATGCCTGAAATACCAACACGTCAATCGTCGAATTTTGAACATCAGAATTAGCAATCATTTTCACAGCAACCTATTTGGTCTTATTGCTAATCTTGTCTTTGCTAAATCGTAGCGGGCGGCAGCCCAAGCCTTTTCCATCTTCTTAACCTCGTCGGGACGGTAACGTGACGCATTTTCCTTGACCCCATCGCTGCGTCATTTTCAAAAAACAAAACACCAGCACCAGAGCGGATTTCAAGACAAAAATGCTTCGAACTGCCCGCCCTTACTAGGGTTTTATTGCCCTATTGAACTAATTTGTTCGGGTAACTTTCATCAAATATCGGGGTCGATCAGGATTAAATCCGCGTGCGCGAGACAGCGCTTCGACCATAGGATAAAAACTCTGGATCATCGAGATCGGATCAAGATCAACCGAGGAAGTTTCGACAATCCCCAGATTGCAGCCAGGCGTGCCAGGTGGTGCCGCCAGCAATACTTTGGCACCGCGCAAGCGCATCTCTTCAGCGAGCGCCAAGAGGCCCGCCTGGGCCGGGCCGCGTGGCGCGAAAATCAGCAGTGGATAGCCTTCACCAATCAACGCCATCGGGCCATGTTTTACTTCTGCGCCTGAAAATGCTTCGGCCTGAATGGCACAGGTTTCCTTGAATTTAAGCGCGGCCTCCATGGCAACCGCGAGCCCGGTGCCGCGACCAATTACAAATAAGCGATCCGTATCTTTGAGCATCTCGACCGCGACTGACCAATCTGCCATCGATGCACGCGTCAAAGCGCCGGGCAAATTGAAAAGCGAATTTTTCAGCAATGCATCATCCTGCCAGGCGGCGATCACGCGCGCGCCCGCCACTAATTGCGCGATAAAACTTTTGGTGGCGGCTACGCTTTTTTCCGCACCCGCATGCAGCGGAAAAATCCATTGGGATGCCTGTGCCAGCGGCGAGGTGGAATCGTTTACAAACGCGGCCGTGGTCGCGCCGCCATCGGTAAAATAACGCATCGGCGCGATCAAATCCGGGCTTTGGCCGGATTGTGAGAACGCCATGGATACCAATCCTGCACATTGAATTTTGGATTGATATAACGTGACCAGCGACATCGGTAGCGATGTGACCAAGTGACCCAGGCGCGCCATGATTAGATAAGCCATGAAATGTGCGGCGTGGTCGGAGCTACCGCGCGCCACGGTAAGAATGGAATGCGCTCCCGTCTCGGCCTTCTGCACGCGCATGAGCTGGCCAAAATCAGCATAGGCTTGCTGGTCCTGCGAAAGTTGTTCGGCGATGACGGCGGGCGCTTCATGCGCCTCGTCCAACATATAACTATTCAATGGATTTCCTGTTTGTGGGTTGGTGTGTTGGTGATGCTGGCCGCGCTGATGATCCGGGTGCCAGCGTTGGGGAACGAGTTTTATAAACGTGTAGTGAAAGTGGGGGGCGCGGGCAGTTCAGGCGATATTGGCAACAGCCACACCTTCGACATAAACAGCGCTCAGCATCAAGTCGCGGTTGAGTACCACCAGATCAGCCCAGGCACCTGGGATCAGACGACCACGATCGGTGAGTTGCAGATAATCAGCAGCGTGGGTTGAAACGCGCTGCGAGGCCTCGGTTAAATCCAGCCCGAGCACATTAACCAGATTACGCAGCGCTTGATCCATGGTAAGGGTAGAGCCAGCCAGCGTGCCGTCAGCCAGCCTCACGCCGCCCAGACATTTCATGACGGTATTGCGTCCCAGGCGATATTCGCCGTCCGGCATTCCGGTCGCTGAGGTGGAATCGGTCACACAAAATAATCGCGGGATTGAACGCAGCGCAACCTTGATCGCGCCAGGATGCACATGCAGCATGTCCGGAATAATTTCCGCATATTCGGCATGCGCCAGCGCCGCACCGGCCATGCCTGGCTTGCGATGATGCATGCCCGTCATAGCATTAAACAAATGCGTAAAGCCCTTCGCTCCGCGCGCCATCGCGGCCACCCCGTCTTCGTAGCTGCCTGCAGTATGACCAAGCTGAACGATATAGCCCGCCGCACACAGCGACTCAATCAATTCCATATTGCCGGGCACTTCCGGTGCCAACGTGATGAGCCTTATCGGCGCAATATCATTGAGTTGTTTTAATTCTGCCACCGCCACCGGGCGCGCAAAATCCGGTTGCGCACCGAGCTTGCCCGCGTTGATGTATGGCCCTTCCAGATGGATCCCCAGCAGCCGTGCCGCGTGCTGATGTTTGTGGCGATAAAACGGTGCCAATCCTTCAAACGCGGTTTTAAGATCATCCATCGGCGCCGTCATGGTTGTCGCCAGCAGCGAAGTGGTGCCATGTTGTGCATGTTTTTGCGTGATGCTGAGCGCCGCGTCGCCGCCTTCCATCATGTCGCGTCCGCCGCCGCCGTGGACATGCAGATCAATGAAGCCGGGCAAAATAATCGGCAGTGTGGAATCTTGTGCTGCCGCTGCACTTACCGCTTCGCCTTCGATAGTGATAATTGCGCCCCCTCTCATTGCATTGCTCGTCGTGTTTGCATCGCTTGCATCGTTTGCGTCGAACTCAATCGTGCCCCGCACAAAACCATGCGGGGTCAAAATATGGCCGTCAAGCCGGGTTGTGCCTTTAATCAACGGAGTGGTATTTTTAATCAACGGAGTGGTGTTCATAATCAACGGAGCGGTGTTCTTATTCAATTCTCACGCCTCATTTCCGCGACAAAATCATAATAATCGCTGCGGCAGTAGGTGTGAGTTAACTCCACCGCCTGCCCCGATTCCAGATAGCCAATGCGGGTAATAAACAGCACCGCCTGACCCACCGGCACCTCTAATTGCTCCGCCAGTTTAATCGAGGCATTCAGCGCCTTAATATGCTGCAATGCGCGCGCCGGTGTATGTCGGGTGCGGGCGAGAAATTCATACAGCGAATTTTCGACTGCCTGCGGATTGGGCAGCACCGTAGAGGGCAACACACTCATTTCGGCCGCGACCACGACATCATCCGCCAAGCGCAAACGCTCCAGCCGCGCCACCGTGGCCCCCAACGAAAGCCCCAGGCTGAGCTGCTCATCCGGTGCTACTTCGGTAATGTGGCGAGCCAGCCAACGCGAGCTGGGCTTGTAGCCGCGCCGTATCAACTCTTCCGAAAAACTGCTGAGCCGCGACAACGGCAGCTCAAGGTGTGGCGCAATATAGTTGCCCGATCCGCGTTTGCGTACAATCAGGCCCTGATCAACCAATTGATCAATCGCCTTGCGTGCAGTCACGCGCGAAACTCCAAGCGATTCTGATAAGTTACGCTCTGATGGCAACGCTTCATGCACCTGATAACGACCGTCTCGCACCGCATCACCCAAGTTGCGGGCCAGCTGCAAATATAACGGCGAAGCATCATCTGCATCAGGCGCAAACGCAGGCACTACGCTCTTTTTCATGGGAATCTCGTTTATTGACGACGCAGACAATGAAGAAATTGGATAAATCCGGCCAACACAGGTAAAATTTTTGTAAGTGAAGTATAAAACCAATTTGATACCAAATGAGAAATATCCTGCTTAATTGGCTATGTTGCAGCGTTTGACCGGCACCCATCAAGAGCTGGCTTTGATCCCGGTTTAGTTCTGATTCATCCCTGAAGTGCCTCCGAAGCACCACGATAACTACGCTGTACAAGCACCGAATAATTTTGCCGCGCGATTTTTCTTGTATCGTTTCAATCATATTTAAATCAATCCAATCCCAGACCACCATCAATTTGCAATCCAGCGTCATCCCACCAAAAAATATGAGCCCACGGAGGTTGTTATGAATTTTCGCAAGTTGCTGAGCTACCTGTTTTTATTGAGCACCCTGTTTTCAATCCTGATCTCGCCCGCCGCGAGCGCCAAAAATCTTCGCTGGTCGTCGGCCGGCGACGCCACCACCCAGGACCCTCATGGGCAGGATGAATCGTTTACCAAATCGATCAATAATCTGGTCTATGAGCGTTTGATTCAGCCCGGCAAAGATATGTCGCCCACCGCGTGGCTCGCCACCTCATGGAAAAATACCAGCCCAACCAAATGGGTGGTCACGCTGCGCAAGAATGTGAAATTTCAGGACGGCAGTTTGTTCACCGCCGATGACGTGGTGTTTTCGTTTGAGCGTGCCGCCAAATCCAGACAGTTCAAAAGCTATGCGATTCCGGCAGGGGTGCCACGCAAAATTGATGATTACACCGTCGAATTCACCACCCCCGTGGCGATGCCCACCACGGTGATCAATCTGGGCGAAATACCGATCATGAATAAAAAATGGGCCGAGAAAAATAACGCCATCGCGCCGCAGGATTTCTCGACCAAAGAAATCACTTACGCATCCCGCAATGCGATGGGCACCGGGCCCTATCGCCTCATCGCCTACGAACCCGGTATTAAAATCACGCATCAGAAAAATACTGACTGGTGGGGTCTCAAAGAAGGACGTTTTGAAAGCAATATTGATACGCTCGAATATCGGCCCATTGCCAGCGCAGCGACGCGAATGGCGGCGTTGAAATCGGGCGAGCTGGATTTTGTACTTGATCCTTCGCCACAGGAAATCGCGCAGTTAAAGCAGGATAGCCGATTGAAAGTTTGGGAAGGCGAAGAGACCCGCGTGATTTCGATTGCGCTCGATCAGGCGCGTGATGAATTATTATTTTCGGATGTGAAAGGCAAAAATCCGTTCAAAGACAAGCGGGTGCGTCAAGCGCTTTATCAGGCCATTGATATCAATGCCATTCAAAAACAAATCATGCGCGGCTTGTCGATCCCTACCGCGATTGCCACGGCCAACCCCAAAGGCGAAGGGATCACGTCAGCGCTAGAAAAGCGCCTGCCGCTTGATCCGGCTGCCGCCCAAAAATTACTGGCCGATGCGGGCTATCCAAACGGCTTCGGCTTCACCCTGCACTGCCCGAATGATCGTTATGTGAATGATGAAAAAATTTGCGTAGCTCTCGCCGCGATGTGGGCCAAAATCGGTATCAAGGCCACCATCGAAACCATGCCCAAAGCCCAATATTTCCAGCGCACCCCGAAACGTGAATTCAGTGCCTGCATGCAAGGCTGGGGCGATAACAATCGTGACGCCATGTTCACCCTAAAGCCAGTGTTGCACAGCGTCAGCCAATCCGGCTACGGCGAAGCCAACTATGGCAATTTCAAGAACGCCGAGCTGGATGCACTCATTGAAAAAGCCGAAATTGAAATGGATGCCAAAGCACGGCAGACATTGATTAACCAGGCCGTTGAACTCGTGCAAAAAGAGGTGCTGGTGATCCCGCTGCATCGTCAGGTGATCCCATGGGTATCGCGCGCTAATGTGAGTTTGATCCATCGCTCTGATAATAAATTTGCGCCGCTTTGGGCACAGATAAAATAGCCCGCGATCACTGCAAAAATCGCGGTGCGATCCTGATGGATCGCGCCCCACTGGCCCACAAGCCCGCACCCGCAAAATACAAAATACGCAACACAAAAAACCTAAAACAATAAGGCGCTTGGCTAATGGCACTCACTTATATCTGGGCAGGCTTTTTCATCATCGGTTTTATCGCCGCCCTAGCGCAGTGGCTGTTTATGGGCGATGTGGAGGTGTTCAAGCGCATTGTCGACGGCACTTTCGAATCCGCCAAAGTCGGCGTGATGGAAATCGCGCTGCCACTGGCGGGCATCATGACCCTGTGGCTGGGGATACTGAACATTGGTGAAAAAGCCGGCGCGATTAATTTGCTGGCTAGAATAATTGGGCCGTTTTTTTCGCGCATCTTTCCGGAGGTGCCGAAAAATCATCCGGCTACTGGCCACATGGTGATGAATTTTTCCGCTAATTTATTGGGCCTCGATAACGCGGCTACTCCGTTCGGATTAAAAGCGATGGAAAGTCTGCATACGCTTAATCCAAAAAAAGATGAGGCCAGCAATGCGCAGATCATGTTTTTGGTGCTGCATGCTTCCGGCCTCACCCTGATTCCGCTATCCATCATGGCGCAGCGTGCCGTGCTGGGCGCGCGCGACCCTTCGGATATTTTTATTCCTTGTTTGATCGCCACCTATGTAGCTACCGCGGTGGGCATGATTGCGGTCGCGATCAAGCAGCGCATCAATTTATTTAATACCGTCGTGATCGGCTGGCTGGGCGGCATTACCGCATTTATTGTTGGCCTCATCTGGTATCTCACGCACTACCTCAGTAAAAGCGAAATCGAAGTCTTTTCCAAAGTCACCAGCAATCTTGTTTTATTGTTGATCATCGTCGGCTTTATTGTGGCGGCGCTTAGAAAAAAAATTGATGTGTATGAAGCCTTTATCGAGGGTGCGAAAGGAGGCATTCAAACCTCGCTGACTATCATTCCCTATCTGGTCGGTATGCTCGTCGCCATCAGCGTACTGCGCAATTCCGGCGTGTTGGGATTTGTGGTCAGCGGGTTTACCTGGGCATTTAGCCAGCTCGGCATGAACACCGATTTCACGCCCGCTCTGCCGACCGCGCTGATGAAACCGATCAGCGGCAGCGGCTCCCGCGCGATGATGATTGATGCCATGAAAACCTATGGCGTGGATTCATTTGTCGGTCGTCTGGCGTGCGTATTTCAGGGCTCGGCAGATACCACTTTTTATATCATCGCGCTCTATTTTGGCTCGGTCGGGATTCGCAAAACGCGCTACGCGATTACGCTCGGTTTAGTCGCTGAATTTTCCGGCGTTATTGCGGCGGTGTGGGTCGCCTATTTATTTTTTCATTGAGCTTTTATTGTCAAATATTAATAATTAAACACTAGCATTCGCGGGCTTCAACAAGCACAAATGCTTCGAAACACCTGCCAGCGCTAGGCTTTACTCATGATTTAAATTAAACGAGGTTTCAATTGTCTCCTTCCGCTTCGCCCTCCATTTCGCCCTCCATTTCGCCCTCCGCTTCGGCATCCACTTCGCCCTCCACTTCGCCCGCCGTTTCTGGTGCTGTTACCCGTACCGTCACCGTCGCCGCAACACAAATGGCCTGCACCTGGGACCGCGCTGCCAATCTCAATAACGCTGAAAAATTAGTGCGCAAAGCGGCTGCACAGGGTGCGCAAATTATTTTGATTCAGGAATTATTTGAGACGCCGTATTTTTGTCAAAAGCCGAATGCGGATTATTTACAGCTCGCAACCTCAATGTCGGCCAACCCGGCGATTCAACATTTCCAGAAAATTGCGCGCGAGTTATCGGTAGTGTTACCGATCAGTTTTTTTGAGCTGGCGGGGCGGGCACGATTCAATTCTGTGGCGATTATCGATGCGGACGGGACCCAGCTCGGCATCTATCGCAAAAGCCATATTCCCGACGGGCCTGGCTATCATGAAAAATATTATTTTAGTCCGGGTGATACTGGTTTCAAGGTATGGAACACGCGTTACGCCCGCATCGGCGTCGGCATTTGCTGGGATCAGTGGTTTCCGGAATGCGCCCGCGCCATGGCATTGTTGGATGCTGAGCTGTTGTTTTACCCCACCGCCATCGGCACTGAGCCGCATGACCCGACCATCAGCTCACGCGATCACTGGCAGCGCGTACAGCAGGGACACGCCGGCGCGAATTTGATGCCGCTGATTGCGAGCAACCGGATTGGTCGCGAGGAGCAGGAGGATTACCACATCAACTTTTACGGCTCCTCATTTATTGCCAATCAGTACGGTGAAAAAGTAGCCGAACTTAATGAAACTGAAGAAGGTATTCTCACCCACCGTTTTGATCTTGATCAGCTCGAACATATTCGCAGCGCATGGGGCAGCTTTCGCGACCGGCGGCCACATTTATACGGCGCACTCAAAACCCTCGACGGTGAACGGGAATGCTGAACATGGCTACGCTGACCTCTACGCCACAAACCGACGGCTTTTACATGCCTGCCGAGTGGGCGCCGCATGCGCAAACCTGGATGATCTGGCCCGAGCGCCCGGATAATTGGCGGCTCAATGGCAAGCCCGCGCAGGCCGCATTTACAACGGTGGCGCAGGCGATTGCGCGCTTCGAGGCAGTGACAGTAGGCGCATCGGCTGCCGCGCTTGAAAGCGCTCGCGCCCAGCTAAATCAATCTGACAATCACCGTGATAATTTTACCCATATTCGTGTTGTCGAAATAACCACCGATGATGCCTGGGCACGTGATACCGGCCCCACCTTCGTCATCAATCATGGCGGCCAGGTACGCGGCGTAGACTGGACTTTTAACGCATGGGGCGGACTTGACGGCGGGCTTTATGCGCCCTGGGCAAACGATGATCAGGTGGCCGCCAGGATTTTGCAAATAGAGCGTTGCGAACGTTATCGCACCGAGGGTTTTATTCTGGAAGGCGGCTCGATTCATGTAGATGGCGAAGGCACGGTCATCACCACCGAAGAATGTTTGCTGAATAAAAATCGCAACCCGCAGATGAGCCGCGAAGCAATTGAAGACAAGCTGCGCGCGTATCTGGGTATCCGTAAAATTATCTGGCTGCCCAATGGACTTTTTAACGATGAAACCAACGGCCATATCGATAATTTTTGCTGTTTTATCCGACCCGGAGAAGTGCTGCTCGCGTGGACCGATGATCCACAAGACCCTAATTTTGAGCGTTGCCAAGCGGCGTTACAGGTGCTGGAAAACGTGCATGATGGCTGGCGCGACGGGCCGCGTGACGAGAATGATGCAAACGACAGAAAGCTGATCATCCACAAAATGCCAATCCCCGGCCCGCTCTACGCAAGCGCAGCAGAATGCGCTGGCGTGCAAACCGTGGCGGGCACCCAGCCGCGTGATCCTGGGGTGCGGCTGGCGGGTTCGTACATTAATTTTTTAATCGTTAACGGCGGCATTATTGCTGCGAAATTCGATGACCCGAAAGACGCAGAAGCCGAAGCGATTCTCAAGCGCGTATTCCCACAACATGAAGTGGTGATGGTGCCGGGCCGCGAAATTTTATTGGGGGGTGGCAATATTCATTGCATCACCCAGCAACAACCTGCAGCATCCCTATTTAAAACCGCCGGAACTGATCAAATATGATTCATCGTCCGCGTAACGTAAAACCATTCATTGCCCGGCTCGGCCTTGGCATCGGGAAACAGAATGCAGCCATCAGCATCGGCCAGCACGGGCGTGCCATCGTGGCGCGACCCGATCAAATCACCACGGCGTAGCGGCTCAAAGCTCGCCCATTCGCGGCTAAAGGTATCGTCCACATGATTTTTATCGTGCACCTCATACATGCGCAACGCTTCAAATTTTGTTACTGGCTCAGGGGCTACAGCGGCAGTGATACCGAGGAACGCAAGCGTATTTAAAATTGCGCGGTAGCCTACCTCCGGCGAAGCTGGGTCGTCATGTGAGCCGCATTCAAGGGTGATCGAATAACCGCCAACTGAACGCATGTATTCCGTGGTGCCAACACCATAATGCGGATCAGTGTTGAGCGGATTAAGCTGTTTACCACTGACTGCTGCATCCTGAATGCGACGGGCCACACCGCTCGCATAGGTGCTTAACCAGCCATCCACAAATCGATGCACACCGAGCCGTTTGGCGAGCGCGCGCTCGCGCTCGTAATGAATAAAAGGCTGCAATTCACCTACATTATTTTCCGGACCCAGCATCGCGAACGGCGGATTCTGCGCGCGGGTGGAATGCAAATCCAGCAGCACCTCGTGCTGCGCCAGCAATGGACATAACCAGTTAGCCACATGGTCTTCGTAATCGCGCGGCTGTTTAACCGGATAAAGATTGCGGTTCAGGTTGCGATCCCCGGCGCGCTCACCACGCGCATAAGCCAGCGGATTGGTCACCGGTACAAAGGTGACGCTACCGGCCACAATATTTAAGCGCTGATGATCAAGATCATCCAGCACGCGGCGAATCGCTTGGGTTCCGCAGGTTTCATTGCCGTGAACTGCACCCAGAATGATGAGGCGCGGGCCCACGTTGAGGCCGGTGTAGGCGACCGATTTGAACGGCTGCTGGCCAATAAGTTGTTGCGGTTGAGGAGAGTTTAATTCAGCCATGCGGGTGAGCTCTTGTAAAGTTTGGTTAAAAATACGTATGCACTTCTTTATATTGTAAAGGCAAGCTCAGCCGCGCAGTTCAACGATGCTAATTCAACGAACGCAGTCAGCGCACTTTCAAAGTGTTACAAAATGATTGATGAGCTAAAAAATGGTTGTCGGGATGGTTGGCGCGACGGCTGCTCTGATGCCGACAACGGCGGTCTCGCTACAATTCGTCGTTGGAGCTAGCCAATCTCGCGCAACAGCAACCAAAATGCTGTTGGCGAGGCGACCCTCTCCTTTTCCCACAGATGCTGGGGTTCACAAG